>JANXVI010000070.1 GCA_025351745.1 Rhodoferax sp. | reverse complement strand
GGAAGGTCAGCTTTGATGAACAAACCACTTTTGTCGATGCCATGTCACTGTACGAACATCTGCGCAATCAAGGCTATGCGGCGCAGTTTCGCCCCGAAATGAGAGCTGGCAAGCGCGTCTATCTGGTGCAACTTGCCAATTTATCTAGCGAAGGCGATGCCCGCGCGCTGGCTAACGTACTGGGCCGGGACGGTAACGCCCGGCCCAGTGTTAGTCGCTAAACCCGTGCGCTTTACAGCATCATCTTGAACTGCACACCGAATGTGCGCGGGTCGTTGATGAAACCTGTCAGATTGTTGAAGTCAATAGCACCGGTCACACGCACTTGATTGGTGATGTTACGACCAAAGATGGCGGCTTCGTACTTGCCGTTGCTCCAGTTGTAGCCTAATCGCAGACCGCCTTCCAACAGAGGTGGCGCCGTGAATTCTTTGGACTCGTACAAGAAAAGGTTGGTTTCGCTACGGTAAGCCCAATCGGTGTAGATGAAGTACTCGCCACCGTTGGCTGTTGGAATGCCATAGCGTGCCGTCACGTTGGCAATCCATTTGGGCGCGTTGGGCAGGGCATTGCCATTGATCAGAGCCTGTCCTGCTGCGTTCTTGGCATTCAGCACAGTGCACTGCGCGCAAACGCCAACCGCCAAAGTGGAATCATTGATGGAAGTGTTGTTGTAGCTGCCACCAACAGACATCAAGAAGTTCGGTGTCACATAAGCATCGAGGTTGAACTCGACGCCATCACCGGAAACGTTTTTGGCGTTGACCAAACGCACAGCATTGCTGGAACCCCCAACGGCGGTCAGTTGCTGGTCTTTGACGTCGTAATGGAACACGCTGATCGACGTGCGCGCGCGCTTGTCCAGCAGGTCTGCCTTGTAACCGACTTCGTACGAGATCGTGGTCTCGGGATCAGCCTGGTTCAACGGTCCAAAAGGACCGGCAGGCTGGATACTTGCGCCCCGGAAACCAGTGGCTATGCGGGCAAACAGGTTGCTGTCCTTGTCCAATTTGTAGGTGGCACCCATGTCCCAGCTGACTTGGCTGTTGTCACTGCTGGCACCCAGTCCTTTAGTAGTATTAGTGGGGTTAGGGTCACCTGCAGGCAAGGGCTGAGTCGCCAAAGTCTTTTTGTCCTGGGTATAACGCACACCGCCGCGTAGCTTTAGCGTGTCGCTGACGGCATAGTTAAGGCCACCAAACACCGCATAGGTGTCGTTGGTTTGGTCCGACTTGAGCACCGCACCGGACTGCGCGTTATTGCCCAGCGTGTTGTAGGTGTAGCTGTCAAAGCCCAGCTTTTCCTTGAACAGGTAAACACCGCCTTGCCAAGTCAGTGGGCCTTTACCCTTGGATTCCAGGCGAATTTCCTGGGTAACCTGCTCATGGTCACGCACACCGGCAGCGCTCTCCGACGGGAAGGGGAGGAGGCCAGGGCCACCGCCGGTGGGCAGGAACGCAGCACCGTAGCCACCATCGATGTCGCCAC
This sequence comes from Rhodoferax sp., assembly GCA_025351745.1. Taxonomy (GTDB): domain Bacteria; phylum Pseudomonadota; class Gammaproteobacteria; order Burkholderiales; family Burkholderiaceae_C; genus Allorhodoferax. The sequence continues at coordinate 33,153 of JANXVI010000070.1, read as the reverse complement.
GGCTGTACGCGCGGACGGTCTCGTAGCCTGTGATGGAGTAGATGTTGAAATCGGACAGCGACCACTTCAACTTCGCGTTGGCGCCGCTGTTGGTCAAATTCTGCTTATTGATACCGTCGGTTTGGATGCGCGTGGGGTCAAAGTCATCGACCAGGTCATTGCCGCCCTTTTTGATGATGTTGGCTCGGAATAGACGGGCGCTGCCATTCAAATCACGGCCATGCACATTGAACAGGCCACTGAACATACCACCGCCGTCATACGCTGCCTGCAGTCGGACTGCACGGTCGTCATAACCTTCGAGGTCTTTGGTTGGACTCTTGTCGTTTTTGACCCAATTGTCGCGGTGCTGCACTTGCGCAGAAACACGGGCGTTCCATTCGCCAGACAGCGGCAAGTTGAAGGCCGTTTCCAGGGCGGCAGTGGCATAGGTTCCATAAGACGTGTTGAAGTAACCGTCGGTAGCTTTAGAGGGCTTGACGGAATCGATTTTGACTACGCCAGCAGGCGTATTGCGACCAAACAAGGTGCCTTGCGGGCCGGCCAAGACCTCGATGCGGTCTACGTCAAAAACGGGGAAACCCTTGAGGATAGGGTTTTCTTGGACGATATCGTCATAAATCAACGACACGGGCTGGGATGCATTCGAGCGGAAATCGGTATTGCCATAGCCTCGAATATAGAAGCGCGGAAAAGCCCGGCCGAATGAGGATTCGATGTTCAAGCTGGGCACTCGGCCCGACAGCATGCGGATATCCATGCCGCCTGTATTGAGGACGTCGAACTTTTCGCCCGAGATGGTGGAGATGGAGCTGGGTACGTCTTTGACATTTTCAGCCCGGCGTTCAGCTGTTACCGTAACGGCCTGCAAGGTGCCAGCTTGGGGTGCAGTGGCAGTTTCAGCCGGGGACATAGTCTGGGCCGACGCAAACGCCATGGGCCAAAGTAGGGCCATGCCGACTATTAGCGGCGTGGGCGAAAATCGGGAAACATCTGAAGTTGCGTGTTTTTGCATGGAATTGCTCTTTTCTTGAATAACGGGTCAAGAAATTGTCGCATGCCATGCGCAAGTGACGGGTCAGCTTGAGCGGCCGCAGTGGTGCCCAGACAACAACCGACAGCACCTTATGGGTGCGAATGGACTTTGGCGTCGCGCAGCAATTGCGCGCAGTCGCTGTCTTCGCCGGGGCCGGGATCAATGAGTGGTAGTAGTGCCAGCAGCGGGCTGAGCAGCCCCAAAGCCAAAGAACCGGCGGCACGCGCGGCAGCCCGGCCTTTGTCAATACCCACATTGGGGTGCGCAAAGCTGCCACGGACATATATAGGTGTGGTCAAGGCCAGCAAACTGGTGTTCTTGGTTTTTTGGTTGAGCGTGATGTTCAGCGTTTCATGCACCAGGTCGATGTTGCCACTTCCCAGTAGCGTTGTGACCGCCGTATCAAAAGCCAATGCATTGGTCGTCATCATGCCTTGCTTCACATCAAAGTCGGCAACCGCACAACGCAGCGCAATGCGTCTGTCGCCCGTCAGTTTGAGTTCCAAGATTTCCCACAAGTGCAGACCAGCCTTTTCCATCAACAGCTGGCTGACTTCTCCATGGTTTACCAAGAGCCCGACCTTGCCGTTTGCAGTGGCCAGCATTTGCTTCACGGAGTTTCCAGTGCCCGATAGTGTCAACATCCCGTTGATTTCGCCAATGCTGGCCTGCTGGTTGACGGCCGCTTTTGGCAGGAGCCTGGACAGTAATAGCTTGTTCACTTTCAATTGGGCTTTAGCGCGTATCGGTTCGCTACGCCCATCCAAAGTCAACTCGGCGCGCAGGTGCCCTCCGGCCACGCCAAAGTCCAGCGGAGTTAGTGTCAATACGGCGTCGCGGAGTATCAAATGTACGTCCAGCTTGTCTAGCGGTAGTTCTTTTGCCCTGCGGATTTGCTTGGCGCGCAGGTGCATGTCGGCGTCCATGCTGCTCCAGCGGTCGGTCTTGAAGGGGAGATCTGGTAACACGCCAGTAGGAGAAGCCGGAGGTGCGGCGGGTGTTGCTTGCAGGGGTTTTGCAACTTTGACGGTTGATTGTTTTTCGGGCGTTGGTCGCATACCGATGACCGGCGATAAGTCTTCGAGATCCAGTAAGCTGGACGTTAAATCGGCTGTCAATGCGGGGCGCGTATCCCCCGTTGCAACTTGGGCCATACCAGCAATGTCGCTGTCGCCTATACGCCCTGTGAGTGCTTCGATACGCCATGTGTTGCCGCTGTGAACCAGATGTCCCTGAGCCGCATACGCATGTGTCGCTGGCGCTGGGATACCGAGCAGCGGATACAGTTGTTCGAGGCTGTCTCCGCTTACGGCCAGACGCATGTCTACGGCAGACTTTGCAACCAAGCCGGTGACCGTTCCGTTCGCCTTGATATGGGTGCGTCCTGCGGTGAGGTCCACTTGAAGTGCGTAGGGTGTCGTTTCGTCTCGCAAGGCCAAGACGGGGCCTCCAGTCCCTTTCGCACTAAGTGCTAGACCGCGGTATTGCCCTGTAGCGTTGAAGGCGACACCCGACGACCCGAGCGTATCGGGAGCGGTCGGTGGCAGGTCAAACGATGTAATTTCTGAACGAATATGGGTCTTGGCCCCACTGTCGTCAAATCCCAACGTGCCTTTGTCGAGTGTTAACTGGCCTATGCGTATGCGTGCCTTTTCGTCCTGCTGTTGGTAGTCTAGTAGCCAATTTTTTTTGCCTTGGCTGCCTTGTTCCAAAAACACCTTGGGCGCCACGAGACGTACCAGGGGAAACGCGACAACTCCTGTCAGCAACTGGGGCAAATCCACGCTGATTTCAACCGCCTCAGCTGAGACCATATAGGGTTCATGGGCCCACGACGGGTTTGCAAAGTTTACTGCGCCTGCGCGAAGCCGCGGCCATGGCCAACCAAGATGTAGGGACAGATCACCTTGGATGCGCAATTCGCGTCCTGTCTTTTCTTGAGCGAGCCGTTCGATGGGGCTGCGGAGCCAGTTCCATCCAAAAATTGCAATAAACAGAATAATTAGCACCACAGATGCCGCCAGTGCTGCGGTGAACCACGCGAAAAATCGGGACCATTTCATAAGTTGATTGTCCTGCATATCTCACCTGCGCTATGTACGCCGACGTACAGAATAGTGTGTCCATTGAACGTACTCTCACTGCCTATTTCAAGTGCCTCAAGGAAAAATCATGATCACATCAAACACCACGTACTCCAGGTTCGCGTCGACGCTGCTTGGGTCCGTGCTCATCAGCGGTTCCGCGCTGGCGGCTACATCTAGCGCTACGGCTGATGCGCAAGCCCGCTATCGACAAGATATGGCGGTTTGCAATAGTGGTCAGTCCAATCAGCCATTGAACGTGTGCCGCACGGAGGCCCGTAGTGCCCTGGCAGAAGCCAACCGCAGAGGCCTAACGGGTGCTGTGCAGGACCAGTACACCCGCAATGCGGTCAAGCGCTGTACAGCGTTCCAAGGAGATGATCGCACAGCGTGTGAAGTACGCACTTTGAACCCATCGCGCGTGGACGGCAGTGTAGGTGGCGGGGGACAGTTGCTTGAAAGCACAGTCGTGGTGCCGGGTAAATGAATGCGTAAAAAAGGGCTTTGGGCGAATCGACATTGAGCCCACGTTTTATATGACGATGATGCTATGTAAAACATAGCATTTGAAATGTACCGATGGATCGCGAAGAGACTCGGGTTCGTTAGCTGGGTGAAGGCTCCCTGATCAATCCGTACCCGCATTTGGATCCCGTCAAAAAAGTCGTAGACTCTTCCCGTTTGCCAGACGGCAACTTTTTTGAAACAGGATGTAGACAAAATGCGTACACGATTGCTGACGGGTTCATTTCTCATTGCCTTATTGTCCTTTACAGCTGCTGGCTGCATGGAAACGGCGCCAAGGGCTGCAGATACAGCGCAATCGGCCCCCGCTGCCGCCACCAGTGGCCCAAGTTTTGGAAACGCTTCGCCAACTGCCGGGACCTCCACTTCGAACAAAGCGAATGCCGCCGCTGATGCCGCAGCGTACAAGGAAATTGAATACAAGAACAAAGGCAAAAAAGGGCCAGCGTTGATCGTCATCCCGGGTGACATCAAGAGCAACAATGCAAGCTTTACTCAGCGATTCTTGCCAAACAACATTGCCGACTTTGGTGAACTCGAGTTGTCACAGGCTAACTTCACTGTGCTTGAGCGGGCCAATCTTGGAAATTTGTTGAATGAAATCACGCTTGCCTACAATTTGGGTAACGTCGCACAGGCCCGCAAGACCATGCAAGTGGGCAAGCTCAAGACAACCAAATGGATCGTCAAGTTCGACATCCTGAAGGCCGAACAAATTGCAGAGAACTCCAAGGGTTTCGACGGCCAGGCGATCGGTGGCTTGATCGGCTCGTTGTCCGGCACCCGTGCCGGCGCTGCGACAGGCCATGTGGTCGGCTCGGTGAAGACTGCCGACTCCAGTGGCGTATGGCTCATTGGCATGCGGTACAAAATTATGAACGCCAACACCACGGAGCAAGTGGCACAAGGCTACAAAGAGTTGAAGATGGAAGTTGGCGCAACGCGCACCAGTGTGATGGGTATTTCCGAAAGCGCCAAAGGTGGGGTCGGTCTGGATACGATGGTGCAACGCCTGGTTCAGACAGCCGTTTGGGATATTGACTCAAAGTACAAGTAGATTGACCGACTTCGGTCCGGGTGCGGACTGGCTTCAAGCTGTTGACTCCAAAGGCGATGGCTTACGCAGTGGTTTCTAGAGCGTCTCGCGCAGTCGGTGCGCGCCCTGTCGCGCCAGCGCTAGAAGCGACTTTGATGGGTGTGGCGGGTTTGATCAATTGGTACAGGTCTTTCGGATCGGCCAAAGTGGGGATCAATGGAATCGCCGCACCGATCTGCAGCGACTGCGCCAGGTCGTGCACATAACGCAGTGCTGAAAAGTCTTCCATTGCAAAGCCCACGGAGTCGAAGAATGTGATTTGCGTGTCGTTGTCGCGGCCAGTCTTGTTGCCAGCCAAAACTTGCCATAGCTCTGTGACACCGAAGTCCGCACCCATCTGCTGCAGGTCGCCCTCCACGCGGGTTTGCGGCTCATATTCGACAAACACCTTTGCGGCGCGCAACACGTCGGCATGAATCTCGGTCTTCCCTGGGCAGTCGCCACCGACGCCGTTGATGTGCAAGCCAGCGGTCAGCATGTCGGGCGTGATGATGGTTGCGTTGGTCTTGTCTGCCGTGACTGTCGTCACGATGTCGGAGCCGCGCACGGCTTCTGCGGTGCTATTGCAAAGCACCACGCGCATACTCGCAGCATCGGGGTTGTTCTGCAGGTTGCGCAGCAGCTTGGCCGAGGCGCCTGCGTCCACGTCAAACAGGCGAATCTCTTTGATGCCGACCAGGTGGTGAAACGCCAGTGCCTGGAATTCGCTCTGTGCTCCATTTCCGATCAGGGCCATCACGCGGCTGCCGGGACGTGCAAGCTCAAGTGCTGCCACGGCCGAAGTGACTGCGGTGCGCAAGGCGGTGGTCAAGGTCAGTTCGCTGATTAGAAGGGGGAAGCCACTGGCCACATCGGCCAGCACGCCAAAGGCCATCACTGTGGGTAGTCCCAGGGCGGTATTCTTGGGATGGCCGTTAACGTATTTGAAGGTGTAGGTGTTGGCGTCAGCGATGGGCATCAGTTCAATCACGCCGTCTGGTGAGTGCGCTGCCAGGCGGGCTGACTTGTCGAAGTCTTGCCAACGCAAAAAGTCTTGGCGTATGTAGGTGGCCATGCCATGCAGTGTGGCTGCCAAGCCGACTCGACCAACGATGTTGGCGACGTCTTGCGGACTCAAAAACAAGGTGTTCTGGCGGGGTAGATGGGGTGTTGTCATGGTCGTTCTCCTCGTGAATCGCATAGGTTGCAATCGATAAGTAGGAGTATGGTTTTGCGACCGAACAATAACAATCGTCAAAAATGCCTAGAAATAGCTAAATAATTAACTTTATGGCATGGTAAATTGCCATAATGGACGAAATTGATTACAAACTGATGTCGCTCTTACGCCAGGATGCGCGCCTGACGGTGGCGGCTCTGTCGGCAAAACTCAAGGTCTCGCGGGGTACGGTCACCAACCGAATCCGCCGCCTAGAAGACGATGGAGTCATTGTTGGTTACACCGTGCGTTTGCGCCCCGATGTACAACACAATGCCATCAAAGCTTGGATGAGTATTGCCGTCGACGGTAACCAGACACGTGCGGTGATTGCCAGCTTGCTCGGTGAGCCGGGAGTGGCGACCTTGCACGACACCAACGGGCGTTGGGATTTGTTGGCGGAGTTACGCGCCGAGACCCTGCAAGAGCTGGCCAAGGTACTGGAGCGCATCCGTTTGCTCAAGGGCATCAGCAACACCGAAACCAGCATCCATCTGGAGACGTTTCGGTTGTCCTGACGCTGTGTCAGTCCTTGTCCTTGTGTTTCTTGTCCTTCTTGTCCTTGCCATGGCCTCGCCCGTGTCCATTGTCATGATCGTCGTGGTCATGGCGTTCTTCATAACGCTCCCGCACCCAGTCCTCTTGAACAAAATAAACGGGCTGTCCACAGGCGTTGTAGCGACCACAATGCTTGCTCCAGTTCTTTTGGTGGCCCGGCGGCACATACAGGTAAATCGGTTCTCGTTGTACCGCAACAGGTTGCTGCACGATCACAATGGGCTGTGGGTAGATAAGGCGCGGCTGTGGAAAGTTGCCAATGTCGATGCGTCCGTAAACTCCGGGCTGGTTGATTCCAACAAACACACCGACGTTGGTTTGTGCAATCGTAGGCCCAACGGCGCACAGGGTGAGTGCAAGAAGCCAGATTTTTTTCATTACTTTTCTCCAAACGATTTATATGTTTACAACGTATAGAATTACAACGCGTGACTGGCTGCACGAGGAGACTGCAGATACGGTTGCGAATGTAAGTCTTTGTCATTGCAGGGAGAGTGCGCCAGCGCACATACTCACTGAATGAAAGCGGTCATCTTTCTGGTCCCTGGCGTCAAAGTCCATCCGTAATCCTTGATCACTTCGTCGAGTTCCATCTTGGGGCGGGCTCTCAACCCTTCGGCATCTGCTATGCCACCGGTCAGCGAGGACGTACCCCAAGTCATACGGGCGTTGATGCCCAGTGCAGGCAGAGACTTTTTGCTTGGGGGTCGCAAACCTCCCCCTAATATATTTTTGCCGCTCAAACGGTAGTGCAACTGGGTTGCCCATACCCGTGTCAGCAGCGCCAACTGCAAGAGAATTTGGGGTATTCATGGGTTTACTTTGCCGTACGGAACGAAGGCCAGTCTTTGCAACCCTGTGAGATATAGACGCAAACCGGGGCGTGCCAACGGTGAAGACGGTGTGAAGTCGGAAAATCAGAGGCGCGGGTATTCACCAGTTGTTGGACGTAGATGCTTTGGAGACACTTACGCACCCAGAATGGGTTGAATCCAGATTCAAGGAGCAGTCCGTGCGTTTTGCTAAATCGTTGCTGGTATTTCTCGTTTTTTTTACGGGTGGGGTTTGTGCCTCCAACTACTCTCTTTGGATTAACGGTCGCAATAATTCAGCACAGGCGGGTAACCACGCGGACTTCACGTACTGGGGGCCTGCCAGCACGGCTGCCGGGGTCAACAAAAAATCGGTCAATTGGGATGGCTTCAGCCACGTGTCCGACCAGAACTATCGCGTGCGCGATGCCCTGGATTGCTACTGCACGGGCAGCAACTGGTGCTACATCGCCGCCCACAGTGCGGGCAACTTACAGATCGGCTACGCCTTGTCACTCTATGGTGGCACCACACGCAGCAAGAAGAACGCTTCGCCGAATGGATCAGGGGTATGCGGCAACTCCGACGGTACAACTCAGACGGGTTGGAATATCAAATGGGTGGATGTTGCGGCTGGCGCTGGCGGTGGTAGCGAATTGGCGAACTTGGGTAGTTGGGCTGTGTCGGACCCGCTGACCGCTGATTTAAAGACGGCTACGGCACGTGCTATGTACGACCACAACCAAACCCGGGCCAAGTGGTTCTATATGTACGCCGGAGCTAAGGGCACCCTGTACTCGGGCGCACTGCCGGGGCAAGACGATGAAGCCGTGGCCTACCACTCGTCGGGTGGTGTGTCGGGCAGCGGAGGTGCCGGATTTTGCAATCCATCCGACTGGTTCTGTAATGACCTGACTTTAGGGACTGCGGCGAATGAAGGTGGTGCGGCTAAATGGAGTTACCACACTGTCGCGTTTCGAGACGATGCCGAGGCGTACAACCACTATACCAATGGAGCATGGGGTGGTGTTGTGTCCAAGGTGCGTGCCGACATGGCGGCCAACGCCAATTAATCACTGCCTATCCCGCTTGTCAAAACGGGTATGAACTTTGACCCGCGCTAAGGCGGTATGGCTGGGCGTAGCGCTTATCGCGCTGGTACTGGTCGGATGGTACGTATTTGGCACAGACGGCACTGCATCTTCAGCGTATGGCAGCGCTGCGGGCGGTGCAGGCCCAAGGGCTCAATCCCCCCGTGCAGCCGACGCCGCAGCAGGACCGTCGGGCTCCGGTGGCAATGGCGGCCCCTACAGTGCTGCCGGCTTGCAGACACGCCAAGAGCAATTGGCGGTCTGGCGTGGTCGCTATGAGCGGGCAGAGCAAACGTATGCAAGCTACCGCGACGCCACGCGCTATCCCTATGACTCCCGCCCCATGGCGGAGCATCCTGACCAGGTGCGTCCTTTTGCCCCCATTGCGGAAGAGCTGAAGATGCGAGACGCCAACGGCGATGTGGTCAAAGGCATTCGCCTGCGTACCAATCAGGAGCGGGTATTCCTGAGCGGGACTGAAAGTGTCAAGTTTTCGATTGCGGCCGTTGATGATAGCGACCGCCCGCTGCCCTTGGTCATACGTAGCGCGCAGGCGCAGTCTGTCCCCGACTCTCGGACACCGATCAAACTGGTGCAAACCAGCGTGGTCTTTTCAGACGATGGCACGGGTGCGGACGCGATTCCCGGCGACGGCATCTATTCCGGACGCCTGACGCCCGCGACCCAGGGCTTCAAAAGCCATAGTGGCACGATTCGCTTGCTGGTTGAAATAGCGGCAGACGGTCAACAGGGAGTGGCCCACTTTGATGTGGTCTATGCGCCAGATGTGCCGGCTACCTGGGCGGGCGTGCGTGAGGCATTAGAGGCTGGATCTCTGAGCTTTTACCTAAAAGCCAACGTCCGCTTGGCCGGGCGTTACGTCGTGAGCGCACGGGTGGACGATGCAAACGGCGTGCCGTTTGCGTTGTTGCAGTTCAACGACGAAGTGGGAACCGGCAGCCGCGAGTTCAAGCTGCACGTGTTTGGCGCTTTGGTCCTGGACAAGAGTCCTGCCTTCCCGCTGCGGCTACGTGATGTGGATGGATTTTTGCTGGTACCGGACCAGTTTCCCGACCGTGCCACGATGGCCCGCCAGCCGGGCCTGGTGCACGTGAGTGCGATCTATCCCAAGAGTCGGTTTTCCCCAGCTGAGTGGAGCAGTGAAGAACGCCAGCGCTACTTGACCGAATACGGCAAGGACGCGGATACGGCTCGGCGCAAGGTTGAGGAGCTTGCGGGTCCGTAAGGCCATGTTGTAAGACCCGCGCGCTGTTGCACAGCATACTGCGGACTTCGTGTGTTCACTGCGTGCAGTAGACTGGCAGTGGCCCACCTTGAGGCTCCAATCCAGAAAAGCCATGGAAGACGCAAACGCTGTGCCTGCCGATGAGAAGTTCGTATTGCTCGTCCGCTTCAATTGGGCCGTGGTGGCGTTTGCGGTGTGCTATGTGGGCGTGAGTCTCGCCATCGGCTTTCACCCGGGAGTCTTCGTCATGTTGACTCTGGCATTGATGCTGCTTGCAAATCTGCTGTTTATCCACCAAGGAGGAAGCTACGCTGTAGCGGCAAACATATACCTCTTTTGCAATTGTTTTATTGCCATATTGGGTTGCACATATTTTTCAGGTGGGATCTATTCTCCAGTGATCTCCTGGTTCGCCACGGGTCCTGTAACGGCTACTTTGTTGTTGGGGTTCAACCGCAATGCCGTCATCTGGCTGGGCATCAACTTCGCGCTGGTGTTGACCTTTGGGGTTGTCGGTTGGTTGGGGATTGATTTGCCATTTTTGTACGACAGGAAACACGCGGGTTTCTTTTTCGGCACCAGTCAAATTGGATTAGTACTGACGTTGCTGGTGCACACGAAGATTTTTGACGCCGCAAAAAACAGAGCCCTCACCCAGTCGGAAGCCAGAAACACGGAGTTGAAGGCCGCCTTGCATGCGACAGCACAAGCGCGCCAAAAGGCTGAAGAAGCGACTGCGTCCAAGTCGGCCTTTCTGGCCAATATGAGCCATGAAATCCGCACGCCCATGAACGCCATCATTGGTATGAGTCACTTGGCATTGAAAACCAGGCTCGATCCGCAACAGCGCGACTACATGCAAAAGGTGCAGCAGTCCGGGCAGCACCTTCTGGGCATCATCAATGACATTCTTGACCTCTCAAAGGTCGAAGCTGGCAAACTGGATCTGGAAATCAGCGAGTTCAGCCTTGAACAGGTGTTGGAAAAGGTCGCCAATCTGATTGAAGACAAAGCCACAGGAAAAGGACTGGAGCTGCTGGTCGATATTGCGCGGGATGTTCCAGACGTTCTCAAAGGCGACGCTTTGCGGCTGAGCCAGATGATTATCAACTACGCCAACAATGCGATCAAGTTCGCGGACCGGGGCGAGATCGACATCATCGTGCGGGTGCTGGATCGCTCTGACGATGCTGTTCTGTTGCGGTTTTCCGTTCGTGATAGCGGCATCGGTCTGTCCGCTGAGCAGGCGGCCAACTTGTTCCAGAACTTTCAGCAGGCCGACACTTCGACGACCCGCAAGTATGGGGGTACGGGCCTTGGGCTTTCCATCACCAGAATCCTGGCCCAGCAGATGGGCGGCGAGGTTGGTGTTGACAGTACTCCGGGTGTGGGGTCGACCTTTTGGTTCACCGTCAGGCTGGGGCTGGGCAGTGCAGTACCGCGAAAGCTCCTTTTGCCGACTGAACTCAATGGCAAACGCGTGCTCGTCGTGGACGATGTGGACAGCGCGCGCCGGGTCCTGGGGGATCTGCTGGCTGGAATGTGCTTCAAGGTGGATGCCGTTCACAGCGGTGAACTGGCTGTGATGGCGGTACAACGAGCCGATGCTGCGGGCCTGCCCTACGACATTGTGTTGCTCGATTGGCAAATGCCGGGCATGAATGGCGTCGAGACCGCGCAATGCCTGCGCAACCTTGCCTTGCAACAGCAGCCCAAGCTTGCCATACTGTCGGCCCCTGGCCGCGATGCTAACGCTGCCACCTTGGCGAGTGCACCGGGGTGTGGCATTGCCGCGGTGCTGGGCAAGCCGGTAATGCCTTCGTACTTATTCGACACAATGGTCGATTTGCTGGTTGGGGTCTCGATCGGTGCGCGCGCCCACCGCTCGGTGGCGTCAGATGCCATACCCCAGGCTTTGCGGGGTCTCCTGGGCGCACGCATCTTGCTTGCAGAAGACAATGCGCTAAACCAGCAGGTTGCCAGCGAACTGCTGCGCGATGTCGGGTTGAGGGTTGATATCGCGGATGATGGTCGCATAGCCTGCAACATGGTTGCCAACGCACTGGCCGCGGGTCAGCCGTATGCCCTAATTCTGATGGACTTGCAAATGCCCCAAATGGATGGCTTGGAAGCCACGAAGCAAATTATTGCCAACCAGTCGGGGGTCGCCCCACCCATCGTTGCCATGACAGCGAACGCGATGGCATCCCATCGGGAGCAATGTCTGGCGGCTGGCATGGTAGATTTCGTTGCTAAGCCCATAGATCCCCATGAGCTTTTTCGCGCCTTGTTGCGCTGGATTGCGCCCAAAGACTCTGGTTCAGCGCATTCAACAGCGACCACCGCGGTGCTTGGTATTCCGGATGCTGTCGGGTCGGTTGAGGGTTTGTTCAAAAGCATTGCCGGACTGGACCAAGAAGCGGGCATGCGCAGGGTATCCGGAAAACCGCAGCGCTACATTGCGATGCTCCGCGGTTTCGTCGATGCACAGGCTCACTGTATTGAACTCATCCGCGAGGCCGTGGGGAGTGGAGACGGTCAAACCGCTGTTCGTCTGGCGCACACTCTCAAAGGCTTAGCGGGCAATATTGCAGCGCCCCAGCTTGTGCAAGACGCGATAGCTGTGGAGCAAGCTTTGCGCATGTTGCCAGAGCATGGTGAGCTGACACCGCTGCTTGCGCGGTTGGAAGGCAACTTGAGAGCACAGGTAGTGTCAATTCAAGCGGCTTTGACCAGTGGGGACCCTGTTGCGTTGCCAGTGACGACCCATCATGCGCCAGACGAACAGCAACTGGCGACCGTATGCCAGCAACTCCAGATCTTGTTAAACAACGACGACGGAAATGCAGAGCGTTTGCTCGCAGAATATGCGATTATGTTCAACATGGCCTATCCCAAGCATTTCTCCGCACTGCAAGCTGCTGTCCAAGCCTTCGACAGTGAGCGCGCTTTGGCCATACTGCAGCAAGCCCTTGCCGACGGGGCGAGCTGAGTGGATGCCATGCACGCCACACCAGTCATACCCTTGCGGCCTGTCATCTTGGTGGTTGATGACACCCCGCAAAACCTTGCCTTGATGCGGGATCTGCTGGACGGGGACTACACGGTCAAATTGGCACCTAGCGGTGAACGCGCGCTCAAAATCGCCCAAAGTCAGCCCTTGGATCTAATCCTGCTCGACATCATGATGCCGGACATTGATGGCTACGAGGTGTGCCGTCGGCTGAAGGCCTCGGCATTGACGGCTGACGTCCCTGTAATCTTTTTCACAGCCAAGACGCAGACGCAGGACGAGCAGATGGGTTTTTCGCTGGGAGCGGCCGATTACATTACCAAACCTATCAGCCCGCCCATCGTGCTGGCGCGGGTCAAGGCGCATTTGCTGTTCAAGCAAGCGCGCGATGCATTGGAGCGGCGCAATCGCGAGGACAAGCTGCGCTTTGATGCAGCGCTGGCCCAGCAGGTCGAGTTAAACCAGTTGAAGTCAACCTTTGTGGCCATGACCTCGCATGAATTCCGTACACCGCTTACTTCGATACTGGTGTCCCAAAGCTTGCTGCGCAACTACTGCGATCGGCTGCCGGTTGGCGAGCGCAATGGCCTGCTTGACAGCATTGAGTCCGCCGTCAGACGCATGGTGTTGATGTTGGACCAGGTGCTGACCATTGGCCGTTCGGACGCCCAATTGCTGTCCTTTAACCCGAAACCGGTGAACCTGTTGACCCTGTGCCACCAACTGCGGGACGAAGCTGTGGCTAGCCACGGCCAAATCGATGGAGAGACTGAGGCAGCCCACGTGGCCCTGCATGCGGAACTGGACGACAAAGATGTTTTGGCGGATGAAAAGTTGCTACGCCACATTCTGGGCAACCTATTGTCCAATGCCCTCAAATATTCATGTGGCGCTTCAGAGGCGCAGTTCAAGGTGCGCCGCAATGGACCCGGTGTGTGCTTTGAAGTGCGCGACCAGGGCATCGGCATTCCAGTTGAAGACCTGCCACGCTTGTTTGGCGACTTTTACCGCGCCAGTAACGTGGGCAATATACCCGGCACGGGCTTGGGGCTGGCCATCGTCAAACGCGCGGTGGAGAGCCATGGCGGAGCCATTGCGGTCACCAGCCAACCGGGCGACGGGACTTGCTTTACCGTCACCATTCCGATAGCGGCGTTATAGAACCTTCGCCCAGGGCAAGCCTTTTTCATAATTCAGATGGTCAATCATCTGCAAAGGCTTCAACAGGAAGGGCGTGTGCATCTCCCAGATTTCGCAATAGTCCTCGTCCGATGCACTGGCCAGAAGGATGCTGTTCACGGCTCTGCGCGCGGCTTCATTCGCACCTTCCATCGTAGCCAGGTCGGTGTTCGTTTTTACGTAGTCGCTGGCGAGGAACAGGTTTTTGATTCCGGTGTGGGCGTTGGGGCGGATCGCCCAGGTATTGCATTGGTTGACCAGTAACGGCTCCAGGTTGAAGACTTTGTTCAAGGATTCCTGCTTGACGGTGCTAAGCCGTGCCGTCATCACATCGCTCATGGGCGCGACCATAGGAACGATGTCTTCGTCCAAGTAGTAGTCCACCACCATCTCGTCGCACAACACATTTTCTCCACCAAAGTTGAGTTCTTGTTTGAGTTGCTCCCAAACTTCTTTTCGGATCTCATCCTTGGTGCAATCGCGTGCCGCTCTATTGTTGAAGTTGCCCAGCGCCGACCAGTTCGAAATATCAACCGATAGGATGGATACCACCTTGCCGTTGCCGCGCCGCTTCAAGTCGTATTTGGGCCAGAACTGGATTTGAGAAACGCTGGTCAAAGCCCAGTTGCTACCGGTGTACATCGTATGACCGCGGTTGAGGTTAACTTCTTGGTTGAGGTAGAACTGGATGCCGTTCATCCACTCCACATTGGGTGACAGCTTGATGATGTTCTTCAACGATGGATCGACCTTGAGCATGTCCTCGCTGATCAGGTTGGCCGCCCGCTCTACCGGCACCGCCATGAGGTAGTAGTCTGCGCAGACATCCGCACTGCCGGGCACGCCATCCTTCTCAAGACGGATACCCGATATCCGGCCATTTACAGTGTGCAAAGCGGTGACACTGGCACCGCGGTGGTAGTTCACACCCTTGCTGACAAGATAGTCATGCCAGGGGTTCAGCCAGGCCAGATTAGTCGGGGCGTTAAACACGCGGTCAGTGTCACGGGTAAATGGATCCATCATCATGTAAAACATTTGCAGCAAGATGGAGCCGCAGGTGCGCGTACTGGCCAATTGGGCCTGGCAGGCCACCAGGCTGCGCGTAAGACCCCCTGACAACAGCCTTTGGTAGGCGGCGCTCTTGGTGGCAGACTCGGTGTAGTCCCACCAACTGATGCTGTCGTACTCGTCTTCGAAGCGCTTGCTGCAACTGGTCATGAGCTGCCAGATCTTGCCAGAGAAGAACTCAATCTCTTCTGTGGTCAGCTCGGAGCTGAAAGCCTGGAACCCTTTGAAGAACTCTTCGATTTCCTTCAGTGACGTTGGAAAGTCCACCGGCAAAATGATGGGCTTGGCATCGCTCTGCGCCATCATCATCGTGTCTGTCACGACCAGGTTGTCTAAGGCCGTTTGGTCATCACCCACCGGTATGCGTTTCATCGTGTCAGTCACATGCTTGTAGAAACCGGGAAAGAACCGGAACCCATGCTCGCCTGGTAGAAACAGTTGCGGGTCAATCTTGTTCGTACCGGGCGCGTCAACACTGCGGGCCTTGCCACCCACATACTTGGGGTTGCGCTCGTATATATCCACCTGAAAACCGCGTTCCACCAGTTCGTGTGCCGCGCTCATGCCGGCCACGCCCCCTCCGATTACGATCACTGTTGGCATAGTTCCTCCCAAAAGATGTCAAAGCCGTGCTGCGCGCAAATGGGTTTTATGTGCGCTTGCGGATGTTACTGAAATCGGCTGGGCGCGGTTGCCTCTTTCACAGGGACTGCACGCGATCTCTAACTGACGATGACGCCTTTCCAAAAGGCCACGTGGCCCTTGATATTGGCCGCCTCGGGCTTAGGGTCGGGGTAGTACCACACGGCATCGGTATTGAGCTCGCCCTCAACTATCAGCGAGTAGTAGCTGGCCTGGCCTTTCCACGCGCACATGGTCTTGTGGTTGCTAAAGGTCACATACGCGCGGTTCAACGAGGTTTCAGGGAAATAGTGGTTGCCCTCCACCATGACGGTGTCGTTGCATTCAGCGATGACGGTATCTTTCCAAACGGCTTTCATGTATGGCTCCTGTATGTGGGTGCGTTCAGCCACAATAGGCAGAACTTGTTTTCGGGATCGGTCCAGACTTGCCCTGGCGTAAATCCGGCCCGCTGGGCCAATTGGTGCAAGCCATCTGGGGTGAACTTGTAAGAGTTTTCGGTGTGCAAGGTCTCGCCTTGTGCAAATGCAAACGGTTTGCCGCCGATGTGCACGACTTGTTGGCAAGTGCTCATCAGGTGCATTTCAATGCGCTGTAAGGGCGCGTTGTAAAACGCACTGTGGGCAAACTGGGCCAGTTGAAAGTCCGCGCCCAGTTCGCGGTTGGCGCGCACCAGGACATTGCGGTTGAAATCAGCCGTGACGCCTTGGGCGTCGTTGTATGCCGCATGCAGCAGGTCTGGGTTCTTGACCAGGTCTGCGCCCAAAATCAAGGCGCCGCCTTGCAGCGTCCTGGCGCACATGCGCATGAAACGCAGCGCATCCAGCGGTTCGAAGTTACCCAGGGTAGACCCTGGGAAAAATCCGACACGGCGCCCATCCGGTGGCATGTCGGGTGGCAAGACCAGATCTTGCGTGTAGTCGGCAATTAATGGTTCTACCTGTAGATGGGGGTATGCGTTGGCCATCGTCAAGGCAGCCTCCTGCGTATGCTCCCCGGAAATATCAATGGGTACGTAGCGTGCGGGTCGGTCCATCACGTCCAGCAGCACACGCACTTTTTGCATCGAGCCGGCGCCAAACTCCAGTATCTCGGCGTGAGGCCCTAGCTGGTGGGCAATCTCCAGCGCATGCCTTTGCAAGATCGATAGTTCGGTGCGCGTGGGGTAGTACTCGGGCAACGTGCAAATCTGGTCGAACAGCGCAGAGCCCGGCGCGTCATAGAAATACTTGGGTGAAATGCTCTTGTGTTGTCGCGCCAAGCCCTGTTGGAGGTCGAAGAAAAATTCTGAATGGTGCGATACGCTGGCATCGTCTGCATTCACCGCATCCAGCGCCTCTTGGGTGCCTGCGTACGCCAAGTTGGCTTTCATCATGTAGGGTCCTTTGCCAGACGAATGCCTGAAAACTGCCAGCGCGCGGTTGGCGGGAAGAAATTACGGTACGTTTTGCGGCTATGTCCGGGGGGCGTGGCAGTGCTTGCGCCTCGCAGCACCTGCTGGCTCACCATGAACTTGCCGTTGTACTCGCGCACTGCTCCTGGCCGTGGCCGAAAACCGGGGTAGGGGTCGTAGGACGATCGTGTCCATTGCCATCCATGGCCCAGCATTTGCTGAATATCCGGCAGGTCATATGCCACTTCCCACTCAAATTCTGTGGGTAGCCGCGCCCCGGACCACTCCGCAAACGCTGATGCTTCGAAAAAGCTGACATGGTTTACGGGGGCTTGCCGATCCAACGGCTGCACGCCGTTGAGACCATAGACTTGCCATTGGTCAGAGGGCGCCCGAGGGTCTCCAGGGGCCAGCCAGTAGGCCGGTGCACCAAGCCCCTGGCTTTGCACTGCAGACCAGCCATCGGATAACCACCACTGCGGCTGGCGGTAACCACCAGCAGCAATGAAGCCCAGGTATTCGCCACAAGTCACCATTCGGTTTGCGATTTGAAAGGGATGCAATAGCGCCTGGTGTCTCGGGGTTTCGTTGTCAAACGAGAATCCTTCAGTCTCACCATGGCCCACTGCATGCACCCCTGCGTCCACGGCCAAAAATTGCAACGCACAGGCGCTGGGGACAGACCACGGTTGGGGTTTGTGGCGGTATGGAGGTAGCAAAGGATTGCACGACAGCAAATGCAAGATGTCTGTCTGAATCAACTCTTGGTGCTGTTCTTCATGGTGTAGGCCCAGCGTAATCACACTTTCTGCGGCTAACCAATCGGTCGGATCAACCACCGCCATGTATCGCAACATGGCGGAATCAACATGGCCGCGATATGTGTGGACGTCTGATAGGCCGGGCCGTGTCAACAGGCCGCGCTGTGGTCGCGGGTGACGCGGTCCGAGCGCTTCGTAATACGAGTTGAACAGGTACGAGTATTGGGCGTCAAAGAAGCGGTACCCGGTTTGAAATGCCTGTAAAACGAGAGTTTCAAAAAACCAGCTCGTATGGGCCAAGTGCCACTTGGTCGGGCTGGCATCGGGCATGGACTGTACGCATTGGTCTTCGGCCGACAGTGGCGCCGCTAGTGCCAGCGTGCGCGCCCTGACAGCCTCGAAGCGCTGGGCCAGCTCAGCGCGGTTTCCTGTCAGGACGGGCAGAGCGTACGAAAGGGACGTGGATGGCATGTGGGTGAGGCAAGACCAAGTTTTACAGCGCGTGGCGCACGGTTGGACTGCGCATGGTAACCAGTTCTTCGGCGGCAGTCGGGTGTACGGCCAGAGTCGCATCCAGCGCACTTTTGGTGGCTTTGAGTTGCAGGGCTACGCCGATCAGTTGCGCCATCTCGCCGGTGTCTGGCCCTACGCCATGAAAACCCAACACGCGGTCGGTGTCACGGTCTACCAGTAGCTTCAACAGCATGCGGCCGGTATGGCCCGACAGCGTGGCCTTCATCGGGCGAAAGCTGGTGCGGTAGACGTCCAGGCGCGGGTGTTGCTGCAGGGCTGCTTCTTCGGTCAAGCCCACCACGCCCAGTTCGGGCGTCGTAAACACAGCGGTCGGCACCAGCGTGTGGTCCACACGGCGGGGCGTGCCACCAAAGAGGGTGTCCGCAAAGGCGTGGCCTTCGCGGATGGCCATGGGGGTCAGGTTGACGCGGTTGGTGACATCGCCCACCGCATGGATGTTGTGGATCGCGGTCTGGCTGAAATCGTCCACGGGAATGGCACCCTGGCCGTCGAGCGCAATGCCAAGGGCTTCAAGCCCCAGACCCTGGGTGTTGGGCACACGGCCCAGCGCGCGCAGCACGCAGTCAGCGGCCACTGTTTCGCCGTTGTCCAGGTCTACCTGCAGACCGTCAGCGGTTTGGACTATGCCGGTGACATTGCGGCCAAATTCAAACAGTAAGCCGCTTTCCTTCAGTTCATGGGTCAGGTGGACGCGCACGTCGTAGTCGAAACCCCGCAAAATCTGTTCGCCCCGCACCACCACGCGCACGCTGGCGCCCAGACGTTGCAACACACAGGCCAGCTCGAGCGCGATGTAGCCCGCGCCTTGCACCACTACCCGTTTGGGCAGCGCCTGCAGATCAAAGAAACCATTGGAATCTATGGATAGTTCATGGCCTTTAATGGATGTAGCCCTCGTCGGTGTTGCTCCAGTAGCTATCAAAATGTGAGTAGATTGTAATGTACGACCATCAGTCAGTGCCACCGTATTGCGGTCTACAAGGCTTGCACGGCCGTCGAACAGTTGCACGCCCGATGCCACCAGGTTGCTGCGGTAAATGCTTTCCAGCCGCGCCACCTCAGCATCGCGCCGTACCTTGAGCGTGGCCCAGTCAAAGTGGGTTTGGCCCACGGTCCAGCCGTAACCGGCGGCCTCTTCAAACTCCTGTGCAAAACGCGACGCATAGACCATGAGCTTCTTGGGCACGCAACCGCGGATTACGCAGGTGCCCCCTAGTCGGTACTCTTCGACCAAGGCCACACGGGCACCATGGCTGGCCGCGATGCGCGCGGCACGCACGCCGCCTGAGCCGCCGCCCACCACAATCAAATCAAACTGGGGCATTGCAATCCTCTGGGTTGGAAATGGCTAAAAACTGCGGACATCGCATGGCGCAAGGACAGATCAACAGCATGCTGCCAGAATAGGCGGCATTGCCAATGGACCAGGAGTAGTCGATGCCCCACAGCTTTTCTCATACCGTGAAGTCTTTCACAACTGCCGCTGGCAAGACCGGGGCGTTCTATTCGCTGCCCGCGTTGGCCAAGCGCTTTCCCAATGTCAACCGCCTGCCGATGTCGCTGCGGATCGTACTGGAAAGCGTGGTACGCCATTGCGATGGCAAAAAGGTAACCCCAGAGCACGTAGCCCAATTGGCCAACTGGCAACCCAACGCAGAGCGCACCGCCGAAATCCCCTTTGTGGTGTCGCGCGTGGTGCTGCAAGATTTTACCGGCGTGCCGCTCTTGGCCGACCTTGCAGCCATGCGCAGCGCCGCCAAGCGACTGGGTCAAGACCCGGCCCGTATTGAGCCGCTGGTACCCGTGGACCTGGTGGTAGACCATTCTGTGATGGTGGACCACTATGGCAAAAAGAACTCGCTGGACCTGAACATGAAGCTGGAGTTCCACCGCAACCGCGAGCGCTACGAATTCATGAAATGGGGCATGCAGGCCTTTGACACTTTTGGCCTGGTGCCGCCGGGCTTTGGCATCGTCCACCAGGTCAATCTGGAATACCTGGCGCGCGGAGTGCACAAGGCCAAGCAGCCCATGGTCAAGGGCAAGAAGCTGGACCCGATGTACTACCCCGACACGCTGGTGGGCACTGACAGCCATACAACCATGATCAACGGCATCGGCGTGGTGGGTTGGGGCGTGGGCGGCATCGAGGCCGAGGCCGCCATGCTGGGCCAGCCGGTCTACTTGCTGACACCTGACGTAGTGGGCGTTGAGATGCGTGGCCGATTGCGCGAAGGCGTCACCGCCACCGACCTGGTGCTAACCGTCACCGAGATATTGCGCCGGCACAAGGTGGTGGGAAAGTTTGTCGAGTTCTTTGGCGAAGGCACGCGCACGCTGAGCCTGCCAGACCGCGCGACGGTTGCGAATATGGCGCCTGAATATGGCGCCACCATGGGCTTCTTCCCGGTCGATCAAAAGACCATGGAATACTTTGAAGGCACCGGGCGCACGCAGGCCGAGATGCAAGCGTTTGAAGCCTACTTCAAGGAGCAGGGCTTGTTCGGTGTCCCCGTGGCAGGGGAGATTGACTACTCGCAGGTCGTGACACTGGACCTTGGCACGGTGACGCCGAGCCTGGCCGGCCCCAAGCGCCCGCAGGACCGTATCGAATTGGGCAAGGTGGCCGCCCAGTTTGAATCGCTTTTTTCAAAGTCCAACGCGGAAAACGGCTTCAACCAGCACGCTGCTGTGTTCCATACCCGCCACCATGTGCGGGCGTTTGGTGGAGCTGAGGCGGCACGTGTGCCGCAGGCGCCGCCAACCGCACTGGGTGCTGCACGTGAGGTGGTGGAGATGGTGGCCAACAAACCCACGCTGGCGGCCCACCACGACGCCCCTGGGGCGGCATCGGCTTCGGTCTCGGCTACCGCAGCGGGCGGTGGCCGAACGGACATTACCGTGGGCCACGGCGACGTGCTGATTGCCGCCATCACCAGTTGTACCAACACCTCCAACCCTAGTGTGTTGCTGGCGGCTGGTTTGCTGGCCAAGAAAGCGGTGGAGGCCGGGCTGAAGGTCAAACCGCACATCAAGACTTCACTGGCGCCTGGCTCGCGCATCGTCACCGAGTACCTGACCCAAACCGGCCTGCTGCCATATCTGGAAAAACTGGGTTTTGCGCTGGCCGGTTATGGCTGTACCACTTGCATCGGCAACTCTGGCGACCTGACGCCTGAACTGAACGAGATCATCAGCAAGAACGATCTGGTTTGCGCCGCTGTGCTGTCGGGCAACCGCAACTTCGAGGCGCGCATTCACCCAAATATCAAGGCCAACTTCCTGGCCAGCCCTCCGCTCGTAGTGGCCTATGCCATTGCGGGCACGGTCAACTGCGACCTGATGACGCAGCCGGTGGGTAAGGGCACAGGTGGCAAGGACGTTTACCTGGGCGATATCTGGCCCAGCAGCGAAGAGATCCATGCGCTGCTGAAGTTTGCCATGAACGGCAAGGCCTTCCGTAAAAACTACGCCAAGGTCACCACCGAGCCTGGAAAGTTGTGGGACAAGATCAAAGGCGTGTCGGGCCAAGCCTATACCTGGCCCACCAGCACTTACATCGCCGAGCCGCCCTTCTTTGATGGATTTGCTATCAAACCAGTAGCTTCTCACGTAGATTCCACGAGGGCTAGCGGCCTAAATGGTATAGACGCTTCGGGTGGAGTTGCTGCTGGACCACGCGTGTCAGGCGCCCGCATCATGGCGCTGTTTGGCGACTCCATCACCACCGACCATATTTCGCCCGCCGGTTCGATCAAGGCCAGTTCACCGGCCGGGCAGTGGTTGTTGGCGCACGGCGTGCTGAAGGCCGATTTCAACTCCTACGGCGCGCGCCGGGGCAACCACGAAGTCATGGTGCGCGGCACCTTTGCCAATGTCCGTATCAAGAACCTGATGTTGCCGGCTGCGGCCGATGGCTCGCGGGAGGAGGGCGGCTTTACCCTTTACCAGGGCGCAGCCGATGGGGCAGGTGCCGCAGAACACGTGTCCATTTTTGAAGCTGCCACGCGCTACCAGGCAGCGGGTACACCCACCGTGGTTTTTGCGGGCGAGGAATATGGCACGGGTTCCAGCCGCGACTGGGCGGCGAAGGGTACGGCCCTGCTGGGCATCAAGGCGGTGGTGGCGCAGAGCTTTGAGCGCATCCACCGCAGCAACCTGGTGGGCATGGGGGTGTTGCCGCTGCAGTTCAAGGCGGGTGACACCTGGGCCGGCCTGGGACTGACTGGCGCGGAGACGGTGGACATCGTCCCCGATGCCAAGCTCACCCCGCAAAGCGAGGCCCAACTGGTCATCACCCGTGCCGATGGATCACAAACCCGGCACGCGCTGTTATTGCGCATCGACACGCCGATTGAGGTGGATTACTACCAGGCCGGTGGCATCCTGCCTTTCGTGCTGCGTCAGCTGCTAGGCGCATAAAAAAACGGGGGCCCGAGAGCCGCCTTGGGGTGTGTCGCAGCGGATCAGGCAACTGCTGTCAGGCGTTTGGCTCGCTTGGCTGTGGGCCGTTTGGTCGCTGTCGGTGCTGGTTTTGCAGGCACGGCCTTGGGCTTTGCAGGTGCCGCCAAGACTTCGACTGCGGCGGGCGCTAACGCCGGTGTTTGCGCTTGGGCCAAATCCAGCAGCGTGCGGTGCTCGGCCAGAAATCCGTCGGCAAGGTCGTTGATATCCGGCAGTGCGCGGCGGCAGGCAATCAGGCCGTAGTCAAGCCGCCCGTTGTAGCTTTGCACGGTCACATTCAAGGCCATGCTGTGCGCGGGGATGGAGACCGGGTAGTAGCTGACGACCCTGGCACCGGCAAAGTACAGCTGCACCGGAATACCTGCCACGTTGGAGATGACCAGATTGGCCAGCGGCGGCATTACGTTGGCCAAACGGGATCGGCTGAACAAAGAGGCGACGGCCGACATCAGCCAAGGCGCCGCAGGCAGCGGAAAGTCCGTTGGAATGGCAGCCTTGAAGCGGCTCATCTTGGCTTTGGTGCCCGCCGACAGCTCGTTGATTTTGCGGATACGCTGCAACGGGTCTTTGATGTCAGTGGCCAAGCTCATGGTGACCATGCTGACCTGGTTGTTTGACGTGGTGTCGCCCTCGGCACGCAGACTTACTGGCACGGCCGCAGACAGGGATTGGGTTGGCAGTTCGTTGTTTTCCTTGAGGTAGCTGCGCAGCGCCCCGGCCGCCGTGGCCATGACCACGTCGTTCAAAGACACCTGCAACGCCTTGGCGATGAACTTGACTTCAGCCAGCGGGACCGTACGGCCCGCGAACGTGCGTTGGTTGGTAATGGCCACGTTCAGCGAGGTGCGGGGCGCAAACAACCGGAAGTCCTTGGGCAGTGACCAGTCGCGCTTGCCGTTCTCGCCCTTGGCTGGAATCAGTGCCGACTTGGCCGACTTGACGATCAGGGGTAGCGATTTGACCAGTCCCACCGACTGGTTTAAGGTGTTGCGTACGGCGGCACCCAGCAACTCGGCAACGCCCAACTGGTACTGATTGCGCCGTGCGCGGGGGCGAGGCGCCTTGATGACCCGCCCGGTAGCGGTCAGATCAAAGATGGCCTGGGCCACCGCCACCCCCGCCTGGCCATCGATGCCGGCATGGTGCAGCTTGCTATAGAGCGCCACCTGCCCGCTCTTGAGACCATCGATCACAAAGAACTCCCACAAAGGCCGACTGCGGTCCAGCAGGCTGGAATGCAGGCGCGCTACGTATTGTTGAAGCTGGCGGTTGCTGCCGGGCTTGGGCAGCGTGACGTGGCGTATGTGGTAGTCCAGATCTATGTCTTCGTCCTCCACCCACACCGGGTTGGACAGATCCAAGGGCATCAAGGCCAATTTGCGGGTGAAGACCTCGGCCAGGTGCAGGCGCTGTTCAATGTAGGTCTTGGTGTCTTCAAAGAAGTCACCGCTGTAGCCCTCAGGCAGATCCAGCACATTGAGCGACCCGATGTGCATGGGCATTTCCGGCGATTCCAGGTGCAAAAACGCGGAATCCACGCCGCTGAGATGTTTCATGGCTACAGCCTTTCGCTAGTGGTGGACCGCTCAGTAGGATTGCACGTACCCCAGTCTTAGGTCGGGGTCGCTTGGCCTTCGGCAGTATGGGGGCGCCGAAGGCATGGGCTGGCGCAATACCAACAAAAGTAAGGCCATTGCCTATGCCCGTGGCTTACAACAAGCCATCCAACCCATAAAGATAGTACGGGTTGGATTCAATCGTCGTTACGGGTAGAAGCCTGTCAACGTGGCCTTGCCGATAATGAAAGCCTTGAAATCCAGCTCAAACTTGGCTCTGTTGTATTCCGGTATGGCTGTAACCCAAGTTACGTTGTCCGTAAGCGCATAAACGGTTAATTTGTAGGTGTGTTGCGATGTCGCAACTGGACCGGCGTAGCCGACCCCAGCAACACCGCCGGGGCCAACCATGTAGTTGGTGCCATAGACAACACCACTCTGTAGCAACAGGTCTTCGCCTTCAGCGATAGCTGTCTTTGCCAGTGGAAGATTCAATACGCTCCAATGACGACAGGCGCTCAGACCGGTCTGGCAAGGTGCGGTCTCATCGTCCATGATGATCGCGAAGCGTTTGGTGCCGACTGGGACATCGGAAATGTTCAATTGTGGAGAGATGTTGTTACCACCCACAATCCGCCCTGCTATTCTCATGGGGATAATGCCCCCCTCTGAAAATGAGGTCGAACTGATAGTCAAATTGGTATTGCTTGCAGTCACAGTGGTTGTCGCCAACGCACCGGTGCTCTTACCGTCACTGGCGACGAGGGTTATCACATACGTCCCCACCCGGTCAGGAACAAATGTTGTTTTGACCGAAGTTGTAGTCGTCAGGGTGGCCGTGCTGCCGCTCGGAGTTTGCAGAATGGACCAAAAATAACTGATAGCGTCATTGTTAGCGTCGGAACTGCTGCTGCCATCCAGTGCGACGTTTGATCCCACCAGGACGGCTTGTGTTGCTGCTATGCGCGCAACGGGTGGAACGTTGCACGAATTGACGCCTAATGTGCAGTCGTTTCCCCTACTGTCTCCGTTGCCCCCGCATCCAGCTAGTAAAGCGGCACTCAATCCCAAGCAGACTAGTAATTTCATTTTGAACGTCCCATATATTGACTCATAGATTGTGCATGACTGTCGCTCTCTTTTCAATAGCACAATACAGTTGCTTTCCCAATTCTACGTTTTTGCACATTATTTCTGTTTGGAGGCACTATGGAGTACAGCTACTGTTTACGTACAAAAATCCTACACTGAATGCGCAGGTTTTGCGATAAAGCAACCTATTTTTTGTAAATTTCAAAATTTTGATTTTGGGTGTTGTTGATATACAGCGGTCAAGGTTTCATGGTCAGAGCGTGATTTTTGCAGTCATCCGCTCCTCGCCTTGTTCGGCCAGCAATGCACTGATGTGATGCAGGCAACTTTCAGGGTTGGGACACAAAGGCGCGACACGTGTTCGGCGCTTCGGCCCCTGTTCACTCGATACAGTCCATTGGTGGTGCGCATGCGTACCCGATGGGCTCAGGCAGATGGAAGACGACTACGGCCATCGGCAAGTTGATTTCAGTCCAAGTTGATAACTAGGGCGTGCCTGGACAGCCAATCAGGGCGCGCAACGTTGAGCAGCGTGACATGGCGTATGTGATGACCCAGGCCTATGTCCTGGCCCTTCACCCACACGGGGCTATTCCATTTCTAGATCATCCCTGTCGGTGTTGCTTCGGCTTGCCGTGCCGTAGCACTGTCTGCGGCTTCACGCCTAGACAGAAATGATTTGGAAACGGAATTAGACCAGTCCAGGGGCATCATGCCCAATTTGCGGGTGAAGCCCTCTGCCTGCTGCTGGCTTGGCACTCGGTTACCATTCGCCCGCCTTTTCAAGGAACCCATCCATGCCTTCATCCGTTCTGATTCGTTTTCACCCACCTTCTTTTGCCCGCGCTCCCTTGGTGCTTGCGGTCATGTTGTGCTCACTTGCGGTTTTGCCCGGATGCGGCAAGAAAGGAACCGAGTTGGGTGGCGGCAGCTCCGAGGTCACCGGCTCCGCTGGCCCGGCAGGTGCCAAAGGTGCGAACCAGTCGCTGGTCAAATGCGATGCACCGGTAGCCACGCTGGCTCTGGCCGAAAACCCCAATGGCTATGTGATGAGCAGCAGTTACAACCTGCCCAGTTCGCCCGTGCCACTGGTGCGTTTGCTGGCACAGCAAAGCGGGTGCTTTCGGGTGGTGGACCGCTCAGCCGGATTGCACGGAACGATCCAGGAGCAGCAGTTGAAAGACAGCGGAATCCTGCGCAAGCACGGTAATACGGTGGAGAAAGGCAAGGGTTACGAGGCACAGTACACGCTGATTCCCAACCTGACTTTTAGCGAGCAGGACGCCGGGCGCAGCCTGGGCGGCGTGCTGGCCCATATCCCTGTCGTGCGCGACCTCGGCGCGTTGATTGGCATCGTCGAGCAGATCAAGTTCAAGGAAGCGCAGGTGGCGCTACTACTGACCGACAACGAAACCACGGAGCAGGTTGCTGCCGCTACCGGTGCTGCACGCACCACAGACTTGGGCCTGGGGGGCTTGGCCTTCGGCGGTATGGGTGGCGCGGGCGGCATGGGCTGGAGCAATACCAACGAGGGCAAGGTTATTGCCGCTGCGTTTTTGGATGCGCACAACAAACTGGTGGTGCAGGCGCGTGAATTAATGGCAAAAGATTTGCCGCCGCCAGTGGCGTCCAGGAAGACATCCACCAAAGCCTTGTGAGGCCTTCAAATGGGCGTTGAGCGGCCATCGATGGGGCATTAGTCCGTTCGGACTATAGGCAGTTCGTGCGTCCCCACCTACACTGCGGCGCGTCGCTGAGACTTGCCCTACGCAAGACCGGTGTTCAAAACCAAACCTTGCTCGGGAGAGCGGGGTTTTATCCAATCTTAGAGAAAACAATCATTTATGAACTTTAAACCACTCGCATTGGTTTTGGCCTTGACCGCAGTTGCCAGCGCGCACGCTGCACAGTTTGACTTCAATGGAAACATTGCCACCCACAAAGACGTTATTCAAATCAATTTTGAATTGGCGTCGGACGCCACCAATGTCAAGGTCTGGACCGACTCATTCCTGGACGGGATCAATTTCGACCCCATTACCGCCGTCTGGTCTCAGACCAACACCGGTTGGTCGCTGCTCGGCCAAAACGATGACAATGCCAGCATCGCCCCCGGACAAACGCGTTTTGACTCCGGATTGACATTTGCCAACCTGGTTGCCGGTAGCTACAAGTTCACGATTGCAACGTACAACAATTTTGCCAACGGCACGACTTTGGCCCAAGGCTTCAACTTCGATAGCCAGACAGCAATTCCACTGGCGCAGTGGACGCAACCAGCCAATCACGGCGATATGGGCTCCGCATATAGCGTGCACCTGTCCGGTGTGAGCTCGGCTGTCAACGCGGTTCCTGAACCCGAAACCTACGCCATGATGTTGGCTGGTCTGGGTATTCTGGGTGCTGTGACCCGCCGTAAGAACCGCAAGTCGTCGCTCGCCGCCTAAGTATTGCGACGAATTGACTGACCAAGCCCCGCATCAGCGGGGTTTTTTTGGGCACCATGGCTAGCACCTGATGGGCATGGTGGGTAGGCGTTTCTCATGCTGCCAAGTACCGAGCTTCCAGGTGTTTTCGAAAGTGCTTGGCATTGAGCGGCTCGCCGGTAGCGCGCGTCACCAGTGCATCGGTGGACCAGCGGCTGGCCTGGCTCCAGATGTTGGTATCCAGCCAGTCCATCACCGGTGACAGGTCGCCACTGGCAATGCGGGTGTCCATGTCCGGGTGCAGCTTGCGAATGGTCGCGAAATATTGCGCGGCGTACATGGCACCCAGCGTGTAGCTGGGGAAATACCCGAACATGCCCATCGGCCAGTGGATGTCCTGCAGGCACCCGTGGTCGAAATTGCCCGCCACATCCACACCTAGGTACTCCTGCATCTTGGCGGTCCACAGTGCGGGGATGTCGTCGGCATCTATATCACCGGAAATCAGCGCACGTTCGATCTCGAAACGCAAGATCACATGGGCCGGGTAGGTGAGCTCATCCGCATCGACGCGGATAAAGCCGCGCTTCACACGGGTCATCATGCGTGCCAGGTCTTCCGCATCAAAAGCGGTCTGGTCGCCCAGGTGCTTTTTCACCAGCGGCGCAATCAGTTGCAGGAAAGCCGGGTTGCGGGCCAACTGCATCTCGAACGACAGGCTTTGACTCTCGTGTATGCCCATGGACCGCGCACGGCCTACGGGCAGGTACAGCGTGTCACGCGGCAGGCGTTGCTCGTAGCGGGCGTGGCCGGTCTCGTGGATGATGC
Source organism: Rhodoferax sp. (assembly GCA_025351745.1). Classification (GTDB taxonomy): domain Bacteria; phylum Pseudomonadota; class Gammaproteobacteria; order Burkholderiales; family Burkholderiaceae_C; genus Allorhodoferax. The sequence continues at coordinate 4,548 of JANXVI010000070.1, read as the reverse complement.
CCATCAGGCTGGGCGCGAATGTGTCCGGGTTGTAGCGTGTGGTGATGCGCACATCTTGTGGCACACCACCGCAGAACGGATGGGTGGAAATGTCCAGCCGACCCGCTTCAAAGTCAAAGCCCAGCAGCCCCATGACTTCGACACCCAAGGCGCGTTGCTTGTCGATGGGGAAAGGCCCAGTGGCCTGCACCACGACTTCGGACGCTTGCTTGGCAATCACCTTGCTGATCAGGTCGGGCAACCAAGTTTTAACATCTCCAAACAATGCAGTGATAGCTTTTCCAGACATGCCCGGCTCGAACTTGTCCATCAGCGCTTCGTAGGGCGTGCTGCCGGTGGCATCGGCCAAAAACTCAGCCTCCTGCCGCGCCAGTTTGACGACCTCGCGAAAGTTTTCCAAAAAGCCTTGCCAGTCGTTGGCCTTGCGCTGGGTGCGCCACGCGTGTTCGCAACGCGCACCGGCCAGGCTTTGCGCTTCTACCAAATCCTGTGGCAGGCGGTTGACCGTTGCCCATTCGCGGCGCATTTCGGTCAGGCTGGCCTGGTCGGCTTCGGCCAGATTCGATTGCTGTGCAGCGTCGAACTGCGCCTTGAGTGCGGGATCAGTCAAGGTCTGGTGCATCAGCACCTGCAGCTCGGCCATGGCCTCTGCGCGTGCCTCGTTGCCCTTGGTCGGCATCATGGCGGCCTGGTCCCAGCTGGCGATGCTGGCTAGGTGGTTGAAGTGGTGCAGGCGTTTGAAGGTGGCGTTCAATGGCGCCAGTGCGGAGGATGCGGTCATCGAGGGTGTGTCCTAGGGAATGGGGCGTGTCGGCACGCTGCGATTGCAAATATTGCTGTGCAGCGCGCTGCGCACCGCCCAGCCACCAATCGCGTGGCGGCTGGTTTCTACGAGATTGCGCCAGGTTACGGTGTCGGTGCGCATGATCTCGATGTTGGGCTGCTCGGTAGCGGGGATGTCGGCCAGCATGCGTGCGCGGGTGATGGGGATATAGGCATCGGGCTTGTCATAAAAACCCATAGGCCCGGGGCCGCGGGGCATGGATGACAGAACTTCCATGCCCTTGACGATGCGACCCACCACGGTGATGTTCAGGTCCAGCGCCCGTGGTGCCTGGCCATTGATGGCGTAGAGGCTGGTTCCATTGCTGCTGTCGGGCTTAGTGCCGCGTGCCGCGCCGACCACGCCGTAGCAGTGTGCGAGCCAGGCCTTGTTCTTGCCAGGGTCTGCCGCCACCGGCATGCCATCGACAAAGCCGCTGACCGGCGCCCAGCCATCGGGGTCGGTGAACTTGGTGATCGGCAAGCCTTTGAACGGAATGGAAAACTCGGCCGGCAATTCGGCCAGCGCCGTGCCCAAGGGCTTGAGCTTTTCTTTCTCCTTTTCATCATCCGCCGGGTCGGCCCACTGCGTGACGTAGTTGTCTTGCACGCGCACCACGGCAGAGCCGGTGTAGTAGCCTTCGCGGGTCAGCGTACGGATGTTGGCTGCGTGCTTGGGTGCAAAACGCGGCGCCAGTTCCATGATGACAGCCTGGCCGTTGATCTCCATGACCACCGTATTCTCGGGGTCTAGCCTGCGCCAGTCGCCAGGTGCCGAATTTTTGATGATGTCGGCCTGGCTGATTTGCGGTACCGGTTTGGCCCATACCATTGGGCAGAAGGCCATCACCATCCAGGCCACTGCAGTGGGCGCATGTAGTTTGGTTCTCACGGGCCTATTCCTTCAATGAGGTTTTGCCCATTTGCCATAGCAAGAAGGCGTAGATGTCTGCCGACATGGCGTTGCGTTGGGTTGCCGTGCTACCCATGCCGTGGCCCGCCTGCATGTCCAGCCGTAACAGGATGGGTTTTTTGCTGGCAGTGGCTGCCTGCAGGCGCGCGGCCGCTTTTCCGCTGTGCCAAACATCCACACGCGGGTCATTCATGCCATGCACCAGCAAAACAGCGGGATAGGACGTGCCTTCCACGATGTGGTGGTAGGTGCTCATCTCCAGAAGAGCGGGAAACTCCTTTGGGTTCGCAGCACTGCCGAACTCGGAAGTGTTGGTGATGCCATTGGCACTGTCTTCTGCACGCACTGCGTCTATAACGCCTACATCGAAAATCGCTGCGGCGAACAGTTCGGGTGCTGCGGTCACAGTGCGGCCTACAAAGATGCCGCCGGCGCTAGTGCCCATGACTGCTAGCGTCTTCGGTGTCGCAAAGCCTTGGGCGATCAGGTACTGTGCGCAAGCCACTCCGTCTTTCCAGGTGTTGGACTTCATGGCCTTTTGGCCTGCACGGTACCAGTCGTCGCCATTTACACCGCTGCCCCGTACGTTGGCCAGCGCCAGCACGCCGCCTTGTTCAATCCAAGCCAGACGTGGAGCCGTAAAACCTGCAGTCATTGAAAAACCGTAGGCACCATAGGCGTTGAGCAAAGTGGGGTTGCTGCCGTCGCGCTTTAGCCCTTTCTTGAAGAGCAAAGTCATAGGTACCAAGGCACCGTCATGGCTAGGTACTTCTACGTTCAGAACTTCTACTTCAGGCGGGTGCGGGAGCGCCGGATTAACGCGCAAACCGGAGTCGACAGAAGTATTGCCCTTGAGTACAAAGGTCAAAGGCATTTGCGTCCAGCCACTGAGCGTGTACAGCACATCTGTATAGGCGTGCGCGGTGTCATGGCTCACACTGGCCGCACCCTTGAAGGGCATGGGGATGGGCTCGCCCTGCGGTTTGTCATCCACATAGCGGCGCAGGACGATGTCGGTGCCCTGGCGTATGGACGCAATCAATGCATCGCGCGTGAGAGAGAACTCTTCCAAAACGCCATCGGTGGGCGACGCCACCACTTCTATTGCATTTTGCAACTGCGGCTTGCGCAGGTCGAGCTTCATGACATGCTTGCGCGGCGCATGGTTGTGGGTCATGAGGTACAAATCATTGCCACGCAATTCCACTTCAGTGATTTTGTCGTCATAGCCCGAAATTTTGGTCCATACGATATTTGGCTTGCCCAGATCGGCGGTGCGGGCGACAAACAAAAGTCCTTCCGGCAAGGTGGTATCGGTCGTGCGGGCGATCATCCAGGGGCTCTCCGGCGCAAATTGGATCGAAGCTACGTCTAGTCGCGCCAGGCCCAGATTTTTGGTCACTGTTGGGCCAAACACAGCCTTGGCCTGGCTTGTGGGCGCCCCCACCTTGAGCCACATGACAGAAGTGTCAAGAAAGACTTCGGTATCGGATTCGCCCTTGGTCGGCAACTTGAGCTGGTTATATGTTAATGAGCGGCTGTCAGGTAACCAGCCCACCATGCCCTCGTGCACTCGGGGAGTTGCATCGCCCACGGTTTTACCGCTGGCAACGTCAACCACGTAGAGCGACGCGTCTTCGGAGCCACCGGCTGACATACCATAGGCCACGTATTTTCCGTCCCACGAGGGTTGGAAGTAGTTGATGGCGTGCGGCACGCCGGTGCGCTTGGCGTCGACCTCGGGGTCCACCAAAATACGTTCGGCACCCTGCAGGCCCACCCGCATGGCCAGCTTGAATTGGCGCTCACCCTTGGGGCGCTTCATGTAAAAAATCTTGTCGCCCGGCATTCGGGTGATTCTGTTGATGGCGTCCCCGCTGGCTGAGGTCAGCTCGGTGATGCGTTTCTCCAGCGCATCGCGACCGGCAATGTTGTCCAGCGTAGCGCGGGCGTGTTCGCCTTGGCCCTTGTACCAGTTTTGCACCTCGGGAGCCTTGGTATTTTCTAAATAGCGATAGGGGTCTTTCAGTGTGACGCCGTGTAGCGTTTCACTCACTTCCTTGACCGGGGCAACCGGTGCAGGCGGAATTTCCAGAGCGCCGCACACGGATACAACTGCGATCAGCAGCGTGCCCAGTGCCGGTTTCAAGATGGTTTGGGATAACAAACAGTTCATGGTCACCTTTGGTGTTGGCAAGCCTGCGAGCATAACGCGGCTTGTCGCGCTGGGCGGCCAAAGGGGGAAGGGGTGGGCTGGAATGCCACTTTCTGGGAATGAGTGGCGTTTGGTAGTCCAAGGCCCGCTGTTGCGCCGGGTCGCCGGCACGGGCAGATTCTCTCTCCAACGCAGGGGTCAAGCGAAACCCCTGGTCTTTCAATTCACCCTATTCCAAATCAAAACGTACGCCCTGGGCCAGTGGCAGGTCTCGCGAGTAGTTGACCGTGTTCGTCGCCCGGCGCATATAAGCCTTCCACGCGTCCGAGCCTGACTCGCGGCCACCACCGGTCTGCTTCTCGCCGCCAAATGCACCGCCAATCTCTGCGCCCGAGGTGCCGATGTTGACATTCGCAATGCCGCAGTCCGAGCCGGCCGCCGACATGAACTGCTCGGCCTCACGCACGTCGGTGGTGAAGATGGACGACGACAGACCTTGGGGCACATCGTTGTTCAATGCAATCGCTTCAACCAGTTCGCTGTACTGCATCACGTAGAGGATGGGTACGAATGTCTCGTGCCGCACCACCTCGGTTTGTGCGGGCATTTGCACCAGCGCCGGGCGCACGTAGAAGGCGTTGGGGAAGCGATCCTGCAA
>JANXVI010000047.1 GCA_025351745.1 Rhodoferax sp. | reverse complement strand
TGGGCTTTGCTGGCATCATCCTCAGACACAAGGAATACTTAATATGGCATCTACAAAACCCAAGAAAAAGAACCCGCGCCTGGCGTCGGGCCGTAAGCGCGTCCGCCAGGACGTCAAGATCAATGCAGCAAACACTTCCCTGCGTTCCAAGTACCGCACCGCGGTGAAGAACGTTGAGAAGGCAGTTCTGGCCGGTGACAAGACCAAGGCCACTGAACTGTTTGCGAAGATGCAAGCCGTGGTTGACACCGTGGCTGACAAGGGCATCTTCCACAAGAACAAGGCAGCACGCGACAAGAGCCGCTTGTCTACCAAGGTGAAAGCCTTGGCACTCGCCGCCTAACTACTTAGGCACATCGCACGATCACCTTTGATCAGTTGAGGACAGAGCTTGCGGCCTTGCCGCTGCGGTCTGTCCCGCAAAGTCTCAGGTAATCGCCGTTTGCACCGGGTGCGCTGCCAGCAAAGCAAAAAAGCCGTTCATTGAACGGCTTTTTTGTTGCCCGTCTATTTCCCAGCCTTCAGGACTGGCCACCGCCAGCCGCGGTCTCGGGCCGCACATCACTCACCTGCAATTCATTGTCCTTGGCAAAGTTCAAACAAAAATCCCAGGCCATGACATCGTATTCGCGCAGGTCGCTGTGGACGATGACGCACTTGGTGTTGCCGATAGACGTAGGAATGCACCACGGCGAATAACCCAGATGGCTGCCCGGCTGTGGACCACCGGGGCGGAACTGGCTCATGACGCCGGCTAAACGCTCTGCCCAATCGCTGGGCCTGAAAGTTTTGCCGCTGCGGGTCACTCCCATGATGTAGATGTGTTGAGAAGGCGTTTGGGGCATGATTTTGTCGGCAACAGGTTGCGACATGCAAAAGGCTGTTGCGACGCGTTCCGATTTTATCTGAGGCAATGCCGCACATTGCTGACACGCGCAGCATATTGCGTGCCCATGCTGGGGTGTCAGGGTCGACCCCGCATCATCACTGTGATGCTAATTTGTCAAATAAGTGCTTCAGTGCTGCGCCTAAAATCCCTTTCAACAACCTGTTTCACGAAGACGACCACCCTGGAGTTTCCACATGACCGCTGCCGCACCCGCTACGCCCTCTTCACCCCACGTGATGAACACCTATGGTCGCCTGCCCATCGCAATGAGCCATGGCCAAGGCTGCCGTGTGTGGGATGTGAATGGCCGCGAGTACCTGGATGCGCTCGGTGGCATTGCCGTCAATACACTGGGCCACAACCACCCCAAACTGGTCGCCGCGCTGCAAGACCAGGTCACCAAGCTGATCCACACCTCCAACTACTACCACGTTCCGCTGCAAGAAGAGCTGGCCAGTCTACTGGTCGAGCGCTCGGGCATGACGAATGTGTTCTTCTGCTCTACCGGGCTGGAGGCTAACGAATGCGCCCTCAAACTGGCCCGCAAGTTTGGCCACGACAAGGGCATTGAGCGCCCCGAAATCGTGGTCTACGAGAAAGCCTTCCACGGGCGCTCCATAGCCACATTGAGTGCCACGGCCAACCCCAAGGTGCAAGCTGGCTTTGGCCCGCTGGTCGAAGGCTTCATCCGCGTACCGATCAACAACGTGGAGCAGCTCAAGGCCGCCAGCGCCAACAACCCCAATGTAGTGGCCGTGTTCTTTGAGGCTATCCAGGGTGAAGGCGGCATCAACGAAATGCACATGGACTACCTGCGTGATGTGCGCGCCCTGTGCGACGAACGCGACTGGCTGCTAATGATCGACGAAGTGCAATGCGGCATGGGCCGCACCGGCAAATGGTTTGCGCACCAATGGGCCGGTATCAAACCCGATGTGATGCCGCTGGCCAAGGGCCTGGGTTCTGGCGTGCCCGTCGGCGCAGTCGTGGTTGGCCCCAAGGCGGCCAATATATTTGCACCCGGCAACCACGGCAGCACCTTTGGTGGTAATCCGCTGGCCATGCGTGCCGGTGTCACCACCATCCACACGATGGAAGAAGAAAACCTGCTGGCCAACGCCGCAGCGGTCGGCGAACACTTGCAGGCCGCACTCAAGAAGGGCCTGGCATCCGAGCTCGCCAGCGGCGCCGTCAAAGAGATCCGAGGTCACGGGCTGATGCTGGGCATCGACCTGATCAAACCCTGCGGCGTGTTGACGCAGCGTGCGGCCGACGCAGGCCTGCTGATCAGCGTCACCGCCGACACCGTGGTGCGTTTGGTGCCGTCGCTGATTCTGACCCCGGCGGAGGCCGATCAAATCGCGGCTATCCTGTGCCCCTTGATATCCGCTTTGTTGAAAGAAAAAACACCATGAACCCGCTCAAAGGCATCCCCAGCACGGTACCCAAGGGTGCGCCGCCGGTGCGGCACTTTTTGCAGTTCACCGATTTCACCAACGAAGAAATCCATTACCTGCTGGACCGCGCGGCCTTCATCAAGCACAAGTTCAAGACGTTTGTGCGCCACCACTCACTGGTGGACCGCACGCTGGCCATGATTTTCGAGAAAGCCTCCACCCGTACGCGCGTGAGCTTCGAGGCCGGCATGTACCAATTGGGCGGCAGCGTGGTGCACCTGACCACCGGCGACAGCCAGTTGGGCCGCGCCGAGCCGATTGAAGACAGCGCCAAGGTCATCAGCCGGATGACCGACATTGTGATGATCCGCACCTTCGAGCAGACCAAGATTGAGCGCTTTGCCGCCCACTCTCGGGTGCCGGTCATCAACGGCCTGACCAATGAATTCCACCCCTGCCAGATCCTGGCGGACATCTTCACCTACATCGAGCACCGCGGGCTGATCGGCGGCAAGACCGTGGTATGGGTGGGCGATGGCAACAACATGGCCAACACCTGGCTGCAGGCCGCCGCTGTTTTGGGTTTCCACCTGCGCGTGAGCACGCCTCGCGGCTATGAGGTCGACGAAAAAGTGGCCGTTACCCCTCATGGAATGGGCGCGGGCAGCTACAAAGTTTATAGCGACCCGGTGGAAGCCTGCAAAGGGGCCGACCTTGTCACCACCGACGTCTGGACCAGCATGGGCTTCGAGGCCGAGAACGACACCCGCCGCAAGGCCTTTGCCGCCTGGTGCGTGAACGCCGAGATGATGGCCGCCGCCAAGCCCGACGCCTTGTTCATGCACTGCCTGCCCGCCCATCGTGGCGAGGAAGTAGCCGCCGACGTCATTGACGGCCCACAATCCGTGGTGTGGGACGAAGCAGAAAACCGCATGCACGTGCAAAAGGCACTGTTGGAATACTTGCTGCTCGGCCGCCAGGATTGATCCTGCAACGAGGAAAGGCGCATGAAGAAAATACCCAAAGACGACGAACCCAAGGTCTGGCTCACCGTCATCAAACTGGTGGTTGGGCTGGCCGTGATGGTCGGCGGCGTAGGCCTTGCGCTGTGGTACGCCAAAGACATGGACAACGGCTCAGCCCAAACCCCTTCGAGCGACTCTTGGGGCATTTCAAAAGACTCGCCCGTGCGCATGAAGCGCTAGTCGTCCAGTCACCCATTCCAACGAGTCGCTGCGAATCGCCTGATGACCACCAACGGCACCGTGGCCACCAGAGACACCGGTGCCAGATCCTTGAACGGGTCATACGGAGTCTTGGGGTTGCGCAGCCTAGCCATGGCGTGGCTGGCGCCAAGGCGTATGGCCAAGGCATGGCGGCCTGGGTTGCTGCGGTTCAGCCCGCCATTGCCAAAACGTTGAATAGGTTCATAGGTTCCACTTTCTGACTTGCTGCATCCGGATTAACCACGGTACAACCAAGGCACGTCCAACAAACGCTCCCCCAGCAGGCGCATCGAGCGGTCACGGCCCCACCGCACCAGGCCCGTGGCATGAAAAATCTGGCCATTGCGCTCGGATCGAGCCTGTACGCGCGCGTTGCGTTGCCAGCGCTCGGCGGCGTACTGCTCTAGCCGCTTCGCTATGGGTCGCTTGGCCCCGCCCAGCACGCGCTGCAAACAGGCCGCGTCTTCGATCGCCATACCGGCGCCTTGCGCCATATAAGGCCGCATTGGGTGGGCCGCATCACCCAGCAAGGCCACGCGCCCTTGCGCCTGCTCGTGGGCACCGGCAATGGGTGGGCGGTCGTGCAGCGCCCACAGACGCCAAGTCTGGATCGCGGCAATCCGCTCTTGCAAGGCGCCGCAGCAACTGCCCATGGCGGTTTGCAAATCGCGGGTGTGGGCGGCGTGGTCCCAATCCTGCACGTCGCCGTTCATAGTGCCTTCGACGATGGCCACCACATTGAGGTATTCACCTGCACACACCGGGTACTGCACCACATGCAGCTTGGCGCCCAGCCAGACGGTGACCTCCTGGCTTCGCAATGCGGCGGGCAGGTCGGCTTGGGCTATCAATGCGCGGTAGGCCAAATGACCGGTGACGCGGGGTGCGGCGTCTTGCAGCAACTGGTGGCGCACGCGGCTCCACAAACCATCGGCACCGACGAGCGCCGCACCGTGCAATTGCAAGCCATCCTGTGTGCAAGCCTGGACCTCGCTGCCCGCATCCAAAAAGGACACCAGTTGTCGGCCCACATGCAATGCCGCGCTGCCCTGGTGCACCACCGCCGCGAGCAGAATGCGGTGCAGATCTGCACGGTGTATGGTGGCGTAGGGCGCTCCGTAGCGCGCACGCATACGCTCACCCAGGCGCAAGCTGCCCAGCGACTGGCCATCGGTGGCTGAGCGCACCTGTAGCACTTCTGGGTAAGCAGCGACCTGGGTCAGTGCCGTCTCCAGCCCCCAGGCTTGCAACACCCGCACCACATTCGGCCCCATTTGTATGCCCGCGCCCACCTCGCCAAACAATGGCGCGCGTTCCACCATTTGCACCGGCCAGCCCGCGCGGGTGCAGGCCAAGGCCGCGGCCAGCCCGCCTATGCCACCACCGGCAATCAGAATCGATTTTTGGTCATCATCCATGTTTGCATTGTCATCGCTGCGAAAGCGGATAGTTGGGTTTTAAAACCGTGTGTCGACCGCCTTTTGGCCAGAGAGCCCTTGGACTATAGTTCGGATCAACTCCACCACCACCACCCAGATGTACCGCCCCAGCCTTCAAAAAATCTGCATTACTGTGCATCGGACGCACGTGTCACGGCTGCCCAAACGCTGACATGGGTGCGCATCGCCGTGCAAGCCAAGCCAGCGTTGGCATGGTGGTAATGGGCCTGCATCTGGCCGGCGTGTTGCTATGGTGGACAGCGGAACGTGGCATGCGATGGGTACGCAGCGACGCGCAGCTTCCATCCATTGCCGTCTGGTTGCCAACGCTTGCGACGCCCGATACCCAGCAGCCACTCCGTGAGACCACACGCAAGCCACCCGCTCGGCCCGCAAACTCACCACATCCCCCCGACAACTCCGCTGCCGAACATCGCCTCTCGCAAACCCCGACGACTACGCCCTCGTCAACGGGTATCGCTATGCCCGCACTGTCGGATCCAAATGGAGCTGCTGAGGTGCCAAGCCAAACGCAGACCCAGACGACGCCCGCATTGAACCTGAACCTGTCACCTAGAACCATCACGTCGGTGGCCCCACCCAGCTTTGCAGAGCAGTCCCCGTTCCACGGGCGCTTGCCGACCACGGTCGAAAGGCAAATCGCCACGGCAGCGGCAGAGACCGGCCCGTGGACGGAGGAGCGTATTGACTACGACCATATCCGCTTTCGCCGGGGCAACACATGCGTCACTTTGCAGCGCCCGCGGGCCGCGAGCATTGACCCCTTCAGTGAGGCCGCGTCCCGCATTCCTTGGCGGGCAAGCGGTGCCGAGGTCTGTCAGTGACCCGGTGTCGATAAACTATAGTTTTGATAGCAACATACGCTTGTCGGACGAGGGCTAGAGGCCCATTTGTCAAATGCAAACTCGGCCTCGGCTGCACACTATGGCGCCGCAGTGATGCCTGGCAAGCTATCGGCAAGGTCGACTGCGGCTGCGGCGGCCTGCGAACCGGCCGCCGCAAGCAATGTGGCCCAATCGGAGCCGTCCTGCACACCGGCCCAACCGGTCGCATCGGAGGGTTCGACTTGCGCGGCCAAGTCAGCCAGGGGTTGCGCCCCAACTGTCGCCGCCAGGCCCCTCAGGGAATGGAGGGCGGCGTTGAGAGCCTGTCTGTTGCTCAGCGGTGCGTGCGCCAGGGCCAAGATCTGCTGCGTCATGGCGGGGACCTGAGTGGCAAAACCGCGTAGCACGCTAACGTAGATATCCGTATGGCCGCCCAATCGCGCCAAAGCAGCCTGCGCGTCCAATACGCCGTGCCAAACCGGGTATGCCACCACCGCAGCAGCCTGCGCCACGGGTCCTTCAGTGCCTATCGAGGCGGCCGTGCGACCGAGGCAACGCAAGATCACGGCAACCAAATGCGACAGATCGAAGGGCTTGGCAACGTGGTCATTCATGCCGGCCTCCAGCGCTGCGATGCGGTCCGAGTTCATGGCGTTGGCGGTCATGGCAATGATGGGCAAATCGAGCAGGCCCATGCGGTTGCGGATCTCGCGCGCGGCCGTGTAGCCATCCATTTCGGGCATCTGGATATCCATCAGCACTGCATCGAAGGGTGCATCGTTGGACGCGGCCAACGCTGCAATGGCGGCTAGGGCCGCCAAACCGGTATCGGCGATGATGACCGTGGCGCCCTCACTTTGCAGCAACTCGCGTGCGACCTGCTGGTTCGTCAGGTTGTCTTCGGCTACCAGCAGGCGTAGGCCCGCCAAGCGCTTGCTGCGAGGCAGCTGCATCAGCATTGGCACGGCATCCCGACTGCGCCCGGCACGCGCATCGGCAACGGTATCGTAAAGAATCGAAGCCGTCACCGGCTTGACCAGGAATCCGTCCAGCACCAGCGGCAGCTCCGCCTGGCGCTGCGCCAGCAGATCGCGGCCGTACGCAGTCACCATCACAATCAGCGGCATAAGAGCGGCGGGGAAAAGCGAGCGTATGTGCAGGCTGGTGTCCCAACCGTCCATGCCCGGCATGCGCCAATCGATCAAGACGACGTCGAAGCGCTGACCGGCACTACGGCTGCCCTCCAGCATTCCCAAGGCCTCGGTGCCACTGGCAGCCAGGTCGACATGCCAGCCGAATCTCTCCAGCAAACCTTTCATCACTTCGCGTGCGCTGGCATTGTCATCCACCACCAGGACGCGCAGGCCGCCCAGCATGTGACGCTCGGCTCGCTCGGGTTCAGCCGGCCCCCCCCACGGCTCGAAGGGTATCGTGAAATGGAAGCTGCTGCCCACACCCGGCGTGCTGTCCACCGCCAGTGCACCACCCATCAGGTGCACCAGCCGCTGGCTGATCGCAAGCCCCAGGCCCGTACCACCAAAGCGCCGCGTAGTCGATGTCTCGGCCTGCGAGAAACCTTCAAAAATGCTGACAAGCTGGTCTGGCGCAATGCCAATTCCGCTGTCACGCACGGCGACGCGCATGCTCTGCGAACCTTCTTGGTCATACGGCCCCACGCGGACCGACACAACCACCTCTCCGTGCGCCGTGAATTTGAGCGCATTGCCAGCCAGATTGATCAAGACCTGTTGCAGGCGCAAGGCATCCCCAACAATCCATTTGGGCAGTGCAGCGTCCACGTCAAACAACACCTCGACATCCTTACCACCCACGCTGGCCGACAGGATCACACCAATGTTGCCCAGCAACTTGTCGATTTCAAACGGGTGGGGGTCCAGTGTCATCTTGCCGGCCTCGACCTTCGAGAAATCCAGAATGTCGTTGAGGATGCCCAGCAGCGTCTTGGCCGCTGCCTCAGTCTTGTCGATGTAATCCAACTGGCGTTGGTCCAGGCGGGTTTGGTGCACCAACTGCAACATGCCCAGAATCGCGTTCATGGGTGTGCGAATCTCATGGCTCATATTGGCCAAAAAGTCCGATTTTGCGCGATTCGCGCTGTCGGCCTGCTCTTTGGCCGCGAGTAAATCGGCCTCAACCAATTTGCGTTCCGTGATGGAATGCAGGAACGCAGTGAACCGGTAGTCATCGCCTTCCTTCAATGCGCTGATCGTGATTTCGACCATGAAGTTGGTGCCGCTTTGGTGCAATGCCTCCAACTCAATGCGCTTGCCCAGAACCGGCCCGTCCCCGGTTTGCATGAACCGCGCCATGCCACTTCGGTGTGCCTCGCGCGATGCCATGGGAATGATGAGGTCGGCCAGGTCACGCCCAAGGACTTGTTCACGGGTCCAGCCAAAGGTCTGTTCTGCCTCGCGGTTCCAGTCGTGGACCACGCCGTGTCGATCCATTTCAATGAAGGCTTCGTGCGAACTCTCCAAGATGGCGGCCGTGCGCTGTTGCTCGCGAACCAGGCGTCGCGCCAGCGGCTGCACTTGGGCACGCAGCAGTAGCGTGCCCGCGCCAATCAGCAGCACCAGCAATCCCACGAATGCGTTCAGGTGTTGCCGAATCGGTGCGAACAAGTCGGTGGAATCGGTCTTGAACACGATGCCAAGCCCGGAGTCACCCAGCGGGGCGTAGCCCGCAAACACGGTCAGACCACGTAAATCCTTGACAAGCAGCACGCCTTTTTGACCCAGCAACGCGCGCGATATGGCCAGGTTGGGTTTGCCATCCTTGTAAAGCGGTATGTGCAGATTAACCTGGTAAAACCGGCTGGGAAAGCAGACCGCATCATCACTCTGGCGGCCACACACCAGAATGTCGGAGGACTCACTCTGGGCATCTGCACTGCGCAGCAGCCGGGTCATTTCGGTCAGCCGTTGCTCGGCGACCAGAGAACCAACGGGCTTGCCATCGCGCTGTACCGCATTCGACGTGCGCAACACAAAGCCATCCTGCCATAGCATGGTGGCTTGTTGCCCGTTCCCCCGCACGGGCACTGCCATCTGGGCGGTGCCGTCCAGCAAAGTGCCGGCGACTGCTACCGGGTCGCCCTGTGCGTTGAGCAGGCGCAGACCCGAAATGCCGGATAACAAAAGGCTCTGGCCGACCTCTTGCACCAGCGCCGCCGCTTGCGGATCACGCGGATGGGCGCTGAGCGTCGCAAGAAGAATTTGCAGCCTGGGGCGCTCCGCTATGGTGCGGCCCAGAACGATACGTTGATCGACGATGGACTCAAATGCAGTCGCACTGCTGACCGTTGTGCGAAACAATGCAGCCGAAATGTACTCCTCAAACCCCTGCTTGAGCAGCGCAAACCCACCCAGCCCAGCGCTCACAACCACCATGCTCAAGACCACGACCGCTGTGCGAACGAGGCGCCGGTCCGGGCTTTCGAGGGAATGCGCAGCGCGGGTTTGCGCCTGCAATTTCAGCCACAAACCCAATGCGATCAGCGCCAACCCTAGGGCGGTTGGCGCTGCCATGCGGTTGTACGCCGCCATCTGGTAGAGCGCTTCCAGATTCAGTGCATAGCTCAGCAAGGCCGTCGTTCCAACCAGCAGAGTCGCCAAGATCAGGCCATCGGCCACATTGCGGCGCGAAAGATCGGCCTTGTTTCGGGCAATGGCCAGCAGTGCTACACCGGCCAGAAGAAACCCAATGCATGCGTTGGGAGCCAAACGGCCCGGATGGGCATTGCCATCATTGACCGACTGGTGCAACGACTCCCAATCGATTCCCAACTGCAAGCCAAAAACGTGCTCGACCAGCGTAGCGCCTGACACGGCAATCAACAACCATGGACCAACTGTGCGACCAACAGACTGAAGATGGGTGCGTAAAGGGCGGACCGGTACCAGTGCCGCGTCTGGCTCAGGCCACAGGCACCAGGCAGCGACAAGAAACAGCAAGGCGGAGTTAAAGAGAACAGCTGCCGAATTGGGGAATACCCGAACCAAGGCCTCAATACCCAGGGCCCAGCCCGTCAGCACATACAGTGCAAGACTTCCCACCAAAATCGCGACCGCCTGCTGGGTGCGAAAGGCATTCACTGGCATAGGGACCCTCGTAGAAACGGCCTCCAACGGCTTGATGTAAGTCATTGTAGTCACAGCATTTGCCACGCGCTAAGCCGCCATTTTGCGATCTACCAGGCCCGAAGCCGTCGCACAATCGGGCTATTCATCGGTCTCACGCACAAGGCACCCACCCATGCGACGCTTATCTTATGTCCAGGCTCTGGCCACGGCAACCCTGTTGCAGTGCTGGGCACCCATGGTCACATGGGCGGCCCAGCCCAAGACCGACCTGACCGTGGAATTGCGCCAGGTCCAAGAAGGGCAAGAAGACCAAGACAGCCCGCATACCGCCAGCGGTGTCTACACCGCGGGCACAGCCAGCCGTGCGGTGGACGTTGCACCGCAGCAGGTGCGGGTGCGCAATGGTGAGAAGGCCAGCCTGCAGATCAACCAATCGTTGCCGTTGCAGTGGGTGCAAAAGATCGAATCGCAAAGCGCTACGCTCAGCGCGGCAGGTGCGTCGGCCAGCAACAGCGCGGGTGGTGTAACCCAGGCAGTGACGTGGAGGGAATCTGGCCAAAGCCTTACCGTCACGCCCAACTGGCCAGGCGGCAAGCAGGCGGTCAAACTGGAGATTGAAGTGCAATCTTCGGCCGTTGACGAGCGCACCAGCTCAGACCTGCCGGCCACCGCGCGCCAACGTTACAGCACCACCGTGAGCGCCCCGCTACGACAATGGGTCACCATTGCCGCCAGCGGCAGTGCAGCCAAGGAAGGCACCTACAGCAGTGCAGGCTCGTCCGACAGACGCAGGCTGATCCAGGTGCGGGTACTGGCCAACTAACCCACACGCCAAGATACCGAGGTAGCGGCCTTACGGGCCTGCGCGAGGTAGTCGCGTGCGTTATAGACAGGGTTTAAGTGGCGTGCGTAAATGCGCCATCCGCTATTTCCCCACTCGGAAACCATGACCAATAACACCCTAATTGCCCCCGCGACGCCCACTACGACGCACCACCGCATCTGCCCTCTGTGCGAGGCCTGCTGTGGTCTGGAGATCAAGGTGCAAAACAGCAAAGTCATCAGCATCCGCGGCCATGACGCCGATGTTTTCAGCGCCGGTTATATCTGCCCCAAGGGCGTGGCACTGAAAGACCTACATGAAGACCCCGACCGCTTGCGCACACCGCTGATCAAACGCAACGGTATCTTTGAGCAAGCCACCTGGGAAGAGGCCTTTGCCGAGATCGAACGCCGCCTGCCCCCCTTGATCGCCGCACACGGGCGCAATGCCACAGGCATCGTGGTCGGCAACCCGTCGGCCCATAAGATCGGCCTGCTGACCTATTTCGGCAAACTGGCACGCGCCTTGGGCACCAAGAATGTGTTCTCGGCCTCCACGCTGGACCAGATGCCCAAGCAACTCTCCAGCGGGTTGCTGTTTGGCCATTGGCTGTCCATTGCGCTGCCCGACATTACCCGCACAGACTATTTGCTGGTGCTGGGCGCAAACCCCGTGGTCAGTAACGGCAGCATGTGGACCGTGCCCGATTTTCGCGGAAAGGCCAAGGCGCTGCAGGCGCGGGGTGGCAAGCTGGTGGTAGTGGACCCGCGCCGCACCGAGACCGCCGCCTTGGCCGATGCCCACCATTTCATCCGCCCCAACTCCGATGTATTTTTGTTGGCCGCGATGGTCCACACGCTGTTCGCCGAGGGCCTGGTCAAACTGGGCACGGTTGCAGAATGGGTTGACGGTGTGGATGCGGTTGAGCAGGCCATGACCCCCTTCACACCCGAAGCGGCCGCGACCCGATGTGGCATCAGCGCCGACACCATCCGCGCGCTGACGCGTGCGCTGGCCGCCGCACCGCGCGCCGCCGTGTATGCCCGCATAGGCACCTGCACACAAGAGTACGGCACGCTGGCCAGCTGGCTGGTGGACGTGCTGAACACGTTGACCGGCAACCTGGATCGGGCGGGTGGCGTGTTGTTTGCCAAGTCGGCCGCCTTTGCATCCAACACGGCCGGCAAGCCCGGCATCGGCAAGGGCGTCAGCACTGGCCGCCACCACGCGCGGGTCAGCGGCGCACCCGAGGTCTATGGCGAGCTGCCGATGACCTGCATGGCCGAAGAAATCGAGACACCCGGTGAGGGCCAGATCCGCGCGCTGTTTACCGTGGCCACCAATCCGGTACTGTCCAGCCCCAACGGCCCGCGATTGGCCAATGCGCTGGACACGCTGGATTTCATGGTCAGCATGGACATCTACCTCAACGAGACCACGCGGCATGCAGATGTGATCCTGCCTGGCGTCTCGCCACTGGAAGACTTTCATTACGACGTGGCGTTTCCCCAGCTTTCGTGGCGCAACCATGCGCGCTATAGCCCGCCGGTGCTGCCACCCACGCCGGGTCAGCCCGAGGAATGGCAGACCTTGCTGAAGTTGGCCGCGATCGTCCAGGGCAAGGGTGCCCAGGCCGATGCCGATGCACTGGATGACGCCCAGTTTGCCGAGGACGCCCAGCGCCTGTTTGGCGGGCATGCCAACGCCGTCATTGAAGCAACCCATGGATTGAAAGGCCCGCAACGCGCGCTGGAGGTGGCGCTGCGCAGTGGCCCCTACGGTGACCAATGGGGCCGCACGCCCGACGGCCTGACGCTGGCCAAAGTGCAGGCCTCCAACAGCACTGGCGGCATTGACCTAGGTGCACTCCAACCGCGCATCCCCGAAATGCTCCGTACGCCCAGCGGCAAGGTAGAGCTGGCGCCGCCATCGTTGCTACAAGATTTGCAGCGCGCTACGCAGGATCTACGAGGGCTAGCACCCGATTTGGTCGTCATTGGCCGGCGCGATGTGCGCACCAACAACAGTTGGATGCACAACCTGCCGGTACTGGCCAAGGGGCCTATGCGCTGTACCGCATTGGTTCACCCCAAGGACGCCCAGCGCCTGGGCCTACAGGACGGCGTCGTGGCCTACATCCGCAGTACCGGCGGTCAGGTGCAAGCCCAGGTGCACGTAACCGAAGACATGATGCCCGGAGTAGTCAGCCTGCCGCATGGTTGGGGTCATGACGTGCCTGGTGCCCAACTGCGCGTGGCGGCCGAGCGACCTGGCGCCAACCTCAACGCGCTGCTCGATGAGCGACGGCGCGATCCGTTATCCGGCAATGCGGTGCTGGGTGGTGTGGCGATCACCATGCAGTTGGTGGCCTGACTCCGCATTTCCCAACACTTCCAATACCGTTCTTTAGGTTAGCCCCTATGCATGGCATTAGTCCGAATGGACTATTGCGAAGCCCAAGTTTCGTGACGACACTCAACCAGCGTCCAAATAGTAACAATTTGTAAGGAAATAAACCATGAAACTCTCAACCATCCGGAATGCGCTGTTCGTATCGGGAGCCCTGTTGGCATCCACCATTGCCAGCGCCGGTAGCTATACGTTTGAATTTTTGGCGAATGACGGTTCCTACCAGGTGGACGGCATTTTCACCACCGAAGATGTTCTCAATGTCTTGAACGGTTACAACATTCTGGGCATTAGCGGCACTGTGACGGGCAGCGACGGCGGCGCTATAACGTCTCTGGTGGCCAACCCCAACAGCCCCAACTCGGTGACCCAATTCGGGTACATCTACGACAACAACTTCTTTCCATCCTTTGCACCTCAGCTGAACAACCCTGGCGTGCTGTTCACAACGACAAGCGGCAACAAGTGGAATCTGTGGGGCAACTCTCCAACAGACTACTCCTTGCATTCGTACGCATTTACGAATGGCAATCCGAGTTCTGGCACAAACAGCCTGGAGATCCACGGTACGTTTACAACTGCCGTACCCGAGCCAGAGTCTTACGCCATGATGCTGGCGGGCCTGGGCTTGATGGCTTCCATCGTACGCCGCCGCAAGAACAGAGTCGCCTGATTTTTCAAATTGTTTTTGAAAGAAAATAGCTTGCCGACGGCAAGCTATTTTTGTTTAGGGCTCTGAAGAATAATCGCAGCTAGAGGAGGCAGCACCTCCCAGTCCTGCGGGTTCGGGTTTCCAAAAAGTTCTGCACGTCGTCAACAAAGCGCTGTTTGTGGCCCGCAAACAAACTGTGCGGCGCACAGCGAGCCCGCACGTCACCAACCATCGTTGTGTTGGCCGCTCCATGCATGAACATGGTGGCACGTTGAAGGCATCCAGGTCGCCGCAAAAATTGGTAACGGCAAATGACTTCGAACAGGCCCGCGTGGACTAGAGCCCGGCCTGCTTTGACACCGAACAGGCCCAATCCTGTACTTCGGCACTCGCCGGATGGGACAGGGATCTCATCCCAAAAAAATCACGAAAGTAGACCGGGCTAGTAGACAGCACGGTCGTTCTGTAGGGCTGCGCCATGTCCTCAAACACAGCCTGGACCAAACCTCTGGGGATGTCGGTGGTCTGCCCGATCTAGGGCAGGATACAGCCACGAACGAACACGACGGGCGGTTTTCTGTGCCCTCCAGAGGCGCCAGCGGACCGAATTTCCTGCCGGTAGAAATTGAACCCCAGCGTATCCACTCAGATGCGAAAGAACGGGTATACGACTGCGCGTCGTTACACGGCGTCTCACCAAATAGATTCAACGCTTCGACATGGCACTGCGACTCAAACTCGTCAGTATTATTTTCCTGAACAGGTCACCATTACCAACTTAAGGGTACTCTGGATTGAACATCTGGCTAAGCGTCCCCTGACGAAATTGATTTTTTTTCATATAAATGGAAAACCAAATGAATATGCATCTAAAGAAAACGTTGGCAGTCATGTGCATCACACTAGCTGAAACCGTGATCGCGGCAACACCCAACAGCGCCAGGGTGGACCCTCCTCTTAGTCCTATGTTGATTCCGACTGTGACTGGTTTAATAGCGCCAGCTGTGCTTTTTGTTGGCGATGATCTCTACTATTTGATTGAGGGCGTTGGCATTTGTGAATATCACCTGGACATTGGCAATGGCTTTGCGGGGAACGAGAAGTTTTCGTTGCCAGTGAACGGCAGTGTAAAAACGCAATACAAAGTGGCAGCAGACGAAAACTTTCATGTGTACACGCTGACGGTCACCCCGAAAGATACTTGCAATAGTGCTGGCGGCCGCCCCTTTACGGCCAACATCAAAGTGATGAAAAGAGTGTTGAACAACACCGCGGACGCGCCCAGAGTGATCCCCACGCCCACGCCAACAAAGTCCGGTCAACCCGCCGGCTCGGGCGGGACCGTTGGACCCCCATTGCCGACAGTGACCAGCATCAGCCTTAGCCCCAATTCACCAGCAGGCAAGCTGATTTTTACAGTGGGCGGAACCGGCTATCGCAAATTTCATGTGGGATATTCACGCGCCGAACCGGGACTGGGATCAACGCCTAATGTTCCGTTCGAGAGTTCGGCGCAAACCCCATTCACCATGACGCTGATGTTGCCCAAGCCATCAGTCGATACGCCCGGCACTTACACCTATACCGCGGTTGGATACGACGACTGCACCGGTAGTGCAACAAGTGGGCCGGTTGTCGTGCAGTGATGGTGGAAGTAGACCCAACGCAGCGGTAGAAAAGCCGCGGCGTCTTGTGGCGCCCAGACGCATGACAGGCACCGCGCCACGCGTACAACAGGCTTCCTGTCGGCTGGTCGCGACACCGCAAGTCATTGATTTCAATATCCTCCTGGTTCAACGAAGAAAGTCTGTCTGCAAACTCCGACACTTTTCGACCCCTCAACAGAGCTTAACCGTTGATTTTGTTGACTATTTTCCTTGGCACGCATCTTGGATAGATGAATGGGTCCGGTCACCACTGGCAGAAAAACTTTGAACCACCCGGGTTCAACGGTCGACCTACCAGTGATTTCCACAACCCAACCCAACGGAGAAACTTCATGAAATTCAACCTAACCCAATGCGCCATTAACGTGGCTTTGCTTGGAAGCATGGCCACTGCCTTTGCAGCGGACCGTGTCGGTACCAGCGCACCGTTATCGCCACGCGGGCTTGCGCCCACCAGCAACACTGCAATCTTGCCAACCCAACCGCTCCAACTTTCGCCACCTGACCTTGCAATGACTGCGCTCACTTCATCAAAAGCGACCGTCAACCGCATGGAACCGTTCCAACTGGACTACACGATCAAGAACGTAGGCAAGAAGGATGTTACCAATGCTGCGATTCGCTTCACGGCGGACTACTACCCACTGAGTGCAGGCGTTGATATCGGACCGTTGAAGGCCGGAGAAGAAAAGTCGGGCACGAGCAACATTACGGTGATGACCGACAGCATGATGAACATGGGCCCTGAGCCCTATCCCGTGCATATCAACTTCAAAGCCACTGCGCGAGTGATAGGTCCCAACAACAGCGCTGTTCCAGACCTCAACCCCGCCAATGACGAAAAAACCGTGATGGTTACGGCAAAGCCGGGCTAAGCACAAGCCGTACCCCCAAAACACCGTCGCACCCCCATCAGGAGATTTCAATGCGCTTTTTTACCCGCACCACCCTTGCCTTGACCCTTTGCAGCTGCGCCATGGCGGCATCCGCTGCCAGCGGATTCTCAGGCAGTATCAGCTTCGACAAACCCGAATACCTAGTCGATGAGATGGTCACCATGTCGCTGTCGGGTTTCGGCTTGTGCAAAAACTTCACTGCCAATTGGGGCGACGGAACGACGACCACCATAATTAGCTATTACTTCGACACCGACGGTCCGCTGCATCTGAAACACGCATACAAGTCGGCGGGTCCGTTCTACCCCATCATTTCCGAAACCAAAGACTCTACCAGCCCCGAGCAATGTGGCTCGCGCAGCGCCAGCATCAAAATACTGGCAACCGGTAAAGTGACCGATGTGACCGTCTCATCGACAAAAGTACAGCCGGGCGAATCCTTCACCGTTACGGTTAACGGCTCGGGAAAATGCGAGGCCCAGATGGCCGTGGTCTATAACACCCAGCCCCTTAACAGCCAGCTGTTTGATGCGAACGCCCCATGGCCCCGCGTCGCCAAATTCACGATGTCCACAGAGGGCGACTATTACTTCAATGTCTACAACCACGCGGGTGGCGGCTATGCCCAGAGCGGCAGCTGCTGGAGCCCAACCCAACCCAAGGTTGTGGTCAAGAAGACGGCCTTGAATCTTGCCCCGGTTACCTTGACCCCCATTCAAATCGGGCCCAATGGGGGCGGAACACCCCCTGCAGCCAAGCCTGCAGGCGGTACAACCAAAAAGCCGTGCCGAATATTGGGAAAACCCGGTGTGGGCGAAGACTGCAACGTCAACTAACCCGTGCAGAAGTGAGCCAGATACAGCAGCCACTAGACGACAAAACTGTGCATCAAGACACCTCCTAGCCCTTTCGCAGCATGTATATGCTGCTACAAAAACAGTAGCGTTCTAAAGATTCAGTTTCGACCTGGCTTTGTCCGGGGTGTCATCAAGCCTGCAAGGTACCAGCATTCGGATGCCTTTCAGCCATGATGGAACATAAGCCAAACCGGGAAAGTTGTGAAACAAGCCCTTGGCCTTGGCAGAATGGCAATAAACCGCAATCCATCCAAGGGCGGCTGCATTTGTCCTGCGAGCGAGACGCGCTCGGACTGCGGCACAACAAACAACCGTACAGGCAAACCAGCGGGGAAATCACGCTACGCGGTGCAATCAGATAAACGTGTTTTGAAAGAATTGAGCCATGTCAATTACACCTCGTTACATGGGCTATAGAATCTGAGCTAGACGCAAGTCCACACCCGTCATTCTTTATGCAAGGCCAAGGCAATGTCCGCTTTACTCGACTACTTGAACATCCTCGACCAAGACGCAGCGGCTCGGGACGCTTTTGCTGCAGATCCGCAGAAAGCAATGACACAATATGGACTGAGTGGCGCGGAGCAAGAGGCGCTGATGTCTGGGGACAAAGCAGCGATTGCGAAACTTACGGGTGTCAGCGAAGCACTTTTTCCAACGCCCATTGCACCCACCACTCCTTTTTAATTCAACATCGCTCCCACGATTAAGATGCGGTCTGCCTGCTGCGTCAGGCTCATTGTCCTGCTTTTATTGGTCGCGAGCCATTGGCTAAATGCTTTCGCGGCTGAAGAAAACACGGTCGACGTTTTGCTCTCCGAATGCGCACACTATCTGAACTCGACGCCAGAAAGTGCACGATTTCCGCTCGAAAAACTGCATGCCCTGCGGTCAACTTTCACCCAAATTCAAAACGAAAAATACCATAATTTTCTAGCAGCGTCATTTGCCGCGAGAGGCATGCACGAGGAACGCGTTGCCGTAGCAGAATCTTATCTTGGAGAGGTGAAGTCGCCCCCAACGCGTGCGAGATTTCTTTACCACCTCATTGACGGCAATGCCTCGTTAGGTCATTACGGCAAAGCGTTGTTAGCAATGAACGAGGCAGTTCAGTTAGTTCCGATATTAGACGATGCACAATCGAAAATAATTGTTCTACAGGGTGCACTCGCCTTATCGAACTCGCTCCACGCCTTCGATGATGCGTTGGAGTACGCACAACGTATCTATGCCTTGCGTGACGATAACGTCGGCTCCCTAGCCGCCTGTATGGGCCTAACTGACATCGTGGAAATTAATTTTTTGAAGGGCGATCGCCAAACTGCGCAGTCACTTGTACAAGAAGCCATCCGCGCATGCGACGCAAACAAAAATCAGCTATTTACTCTGATCGTCAAAACCGACGTCGCAATTGACTTGATTGATTCAGGCCAATACACAACTGGCATCGATAGAGGCCTACCGCTGCTACGAGAGTTCTCCATTCTGAGTCAGGATGCAGACTACGTTACACAACTGGAAGAGGCTCTTGCCCGCGCGTACCTGAAAGCCAACATCATGGATCGGGCAGAATATTATGGCAAGAGGGCCTTCGCTCGGGCGCAAACTGCAAAGGTTCTTGAACTACAAGAAAAGACCAGCGAAACCATGGCGGCAATAAAGCGCGCTCAAGGCCAGCTAGCAGCTGCAGTTGGCTTTTACGAAGTAAACCTGGCTTTGAAGAAGAAAGTTCTGGATGACCAATTGCACAAGAATTTGGCCTACCAACGTGTCAAGTTCGACACGCAAGACAAAGCCAATCAAATGGCACTGCTGGAGCAAAAAAACAAAACCCTGAGCGTCGAAAGGGCACTTCAGCAAGGCAGATATCAAAACCTAATTTTGCTGATGACTTTGGTACTGGTTGTGCTCGCAATACTTGGCGCATGGCTCGTCAACACGTTGCGACTGAAGAATGTTTTCCGTAAGTCCGCGCAAATAGACGGACTCACACAGGTAAGCAACCGTGCTCACTTCACGGGGTGTGCGCAGCAGTTGTTCAAAGATGCTCAGAGCATTGTAAGTATCGTCCTCTTCGACATGGACTTCTTCAAGAAAATCAACGACACCTATGGTCACGCAGCGGGTGACTGGGTGCTTGAGGCGGTATGCGCCATCGCCAAAGCTCAATTGCAGAAAGGCGACTGTATTGGCCGTTTGGGTGGCGAAGAATTTGCAATCTGTCTAAAAGATTCCAGCGAAGGACATGCAAGTGCCATGGCGGAGCGCTGCCGTGCGGCAATCGCTGAAATTGATACCCAACCCTGCGGGTTCGATTTTTTGATTACTGCAAGCTTCGGAGTTGCAACGCGTAGCCGTGGCCAATCAGCCAGCTTTGAAGAGATTTTGGTAGCGGCAGACAAGGCCCTCTATCTTGCTAAAAACGAAGGACGCAATCGCGTCACGGTTGCCAAAAATTGACTACATAGACGCACCGTGACTCAAACAAAAACTGGAAAACTGATTTGCGTTGGAACAGGTATGCGTTTAGCCGGGCAATTGACCCCTCTGGCACGCAGCTATATCGAAAACTCCGATGTCGTTTTCGGTGTCGTATCCAATGGATTCGCACGCAAGTTTCTCCAAGAAATTTCCAAAGATTACGTATGCCTTTTGAGTTATTACGGCGACTGTGATGTCGAAGGCAAGAATCGCCACGATACCTACCGGCGTATGACGGACACTATCCTTTCCGCGGTGCGAACTGGCAAGATGGTTTGCGCTGCCTTCTACGGTCATCCGGGAGTGTTCGCCTGTGTGTCGCACTTGGCCATTGCTGATGCGCGAGCCGAGAATTTCATCGCTGAAATGTTGCCTGGTATTTCTGCTGAGGATTGCTTAATCGCCGATTTGGGGATAGACCCCGGTAGAACCGGCATGCAATCCATGGAGGCCACACAGTTTATGGTCTACGAGCGGAGAATTGATCCGACATCCTTGTTGGTGCTGTGGCAACCGTTTCTTGCAGGTGAACTTACGCTCAAGCGCTTTGACACCACGGCAACCAGAGTACAGATATTGGTAGAAAAGCTTGCACGGGACTACCCACTGGACCACGAGGTGATCCTGTACGAAGCGGCGACCAATCCGCTGGAGAAGACGCGCATGGACAAGATGTTTTTGCGCGATTTACCAGCCGCAGCGCTGAGTGGAGCTACCACACTGGTTATCCCCGCAGCTTTCCCGTTGAAGTGGGATCAGGCGATCTTGGATCGGCTAAACGCGTTACCCGCGGCCCCTAAAGTTCCGAATCCAATAATCCAAAGTTTGGAGAGGAATGAAATGGCTTGATGAAGCGATCCTATTCAGGTATTTCATCCAGCGTTCGTTGAAAATACGGCGTCTAGCCCTCGCAGACTGGTCGTATATCGCTATCAATTGAAGAGCGACTGAAATTCATGAAATGGTCCCTTGTAGGCCTCACCGGTTGATTGCATGGCTCCCGCACGTTGCAAGTCCAGCGTGTAGCCCAGCGTTTCCATCCTGCGTCAAAAGACATTGCGGTTGCCACGATCGGGGTCCAGCACAATGGTGTTGACGGGGGTCTGTGGAATGCAAGTGGATGAAAAGCGATAGTCTCTCGGACTGGTCGCGTTCATACAGCACGTCGCTGGCAGTGATATCGCCGTGGCGGCGATGGATGACCAATAAAACGGAGAGATGAAGCAGCTGATGTTTCGCAGGGTTGCGTCGAAGCCACCAATGAAACATTCCATTGCGATCATGTTCGGGAGCACTTGCGTGAGCAACTTCAAATCGTTCAAGTTGATAGGCGTAGAGTACTTCTGGATACATGCCCCACGACTCCCACTCCTGCGGAATATTCATGAGGCGCACAAATTCAGGCTTCGTCACGGAAGGTTCAACGTTGGCCCTGAGTGGACAGCATCGGCGCACTTGGTTGTGAAGTTTGGCGACCACGAGGGCCGCCGTTGTGGGTCCATTCGACGAACTTGTTAAACCCGGCCGTTAGAGTTTGCGCTTGTATCTGATTCATCTTCCGGTTCACTTGCACGATATGGGTAGACAGTGATACGCAGCTCAATTCCCAAATTGGCGATACGGGAGAGGTGATCGGCGTGTAAGTTTGTGTGAAATGGATTTTCCTCAAGTCCGCCAACAAAGCCATAGTCAAACGTTCGTGAGCTACATGACCGCCACAGGTCCCATGCAAGAACCGCACGGCTCCAGCCTAGCGAATAGCTAAGGGAATCCAGCACAGAGGAACCGTGTAAATCGTTGGCCGCACACAGTGGTGCTACTGAATATATAGCTGCTTGGGCAATGGATACGAGGGCCAATAGCCCACTTAGTCAGTAGTGGCAGGCTCACTATCCTCTGGCCAGCCTCCACCCGCTTGGCCTGCGCACTCGTCTAGAATGACTCCGGCGCCTGCGCGCCGAGTGTTGCGAGCGCAGGGTGATGATGCGTTATTGCTCTGTCTTGCACTGTGGGGCACCCCCATGGTTGTTGTGTGCCGAGTCATTTCGGTGCGTGCGCCAGGCGTGCATCTTGCACGAACAGCGCACGCTGGACCTGCTGGTCGACGCGCTGGTTGCCACCTCTTTGCGTTCATCTTCAAGGGCCATGCGGAACTTCTCCAACCGAACCTGGATTGCGCGCAGCCTGGCGCGTGCGCTGCTCGCCGAGAGCGACCGGCCCGCATGCGCCCTCGCCCCCTGGGCTTGGACATGTGCGCGTTGCCGGATTTACCCACGATGCCAGACCTGGCGCAGTGGTTGGGCCTGCCACTCGATCGGCTGCTGTGGCTGAGCCCCGAGACGCCCTTGGGCTCCGAGCACTACCGCTACAAGCTGCAACCCAAGCGTACCGGCGGATTGCGTTTGCTGGAGATTCCCAAGGTGGATCTCAAGCGGGTGCAGCGCACGATCCACGCTGGCCTGCTGCAGCACGTGCCCGTGCACGAGGCGGCCCATGGCTTCGTGGCCAAGCGCTCGGTCGCCACCCACGCGGCCGCCCATGCGGGTCAGGCCGTGGTCATCAAGTTTGATTTGCAGGATTTCTTTGGTAGCATCCGCGCGGCACAGGTGGCTGCGGTGTGGCGCACGCTAGGCTATCCCTCCGGGGTGGCACGCTGTTTGGTCACCCTGTGCACCCACCGCACCGCGCAGATGGTGGTAGAGCGGATGCGTGACGATGGCGGGCTGGACTGGTTGGGTGCCAAGCGCCTGCGAGCCGCGCATTTGCTGCAAGGCGCACCGACGTCGCCCGCGCTGGCGAACCTGTGCGCCTTCGGCTTGGACTTGCGGCTGGACGGCCTGGCCTGGGTGTTTGGCGCCGCCTACACGCGTTATGCCGATGACCTGGTGTTCTCTGGGTCGGCCGCATTGCGCCCGCAGTTTCGCGCCTTGAAGGAACGCACACCCCAACACACCGCGTCAAGATTACGACCGCCTCAGAGCTTGCTTGCACCAGTGTGTGCACCAAGGCCCAGCGTCGCAAAACCATGCACAACTCGCAGACTTCCGTGCGCACTCGCTGGGACGCATCACCTGGGTGAAGCAGTTCAATGCAAGCCGTGGCCAGAAGCTGATGACTTTGTTTGCGCAGATTGCGTGGTGAGCACCACGCCCCCATCGGCGCACGGTGGGCGTGGAACAAAACGCTACAAACTTGGTAGCGCATAGCCCATATTCCACGAGGGCTAGAGCGCTATTTACCAAAAATGCTCACTGCTACTCGACCCGTGTCACCGCGTTGGGCTTGAAGCCCAGGTCCGCTGCCTTGCCCTTGCGCGCGCGCGCCGCACGGGCATTGTTCAGGCTGCGGATCTCCAGCGTTTCATCGCGCTCCTTGCCGCCACGGCCTATGCCGTCGATGCGCACGCTGCGGGTGTAGGCTGCGGCGCCGGCAAGGGCGTCTTTGGCTTCCAGATCAATCAGCATCAGGCCGCGGCCGCCGTTGGCCATGGACTTGAGTTCACTGATTTCAAAGGTCAGGATGCGCCCACCGGTGGACGCGCAGGCGACATGCGTGGCCGCAGGCACTACGGTGGCCGGTGTACCCGCCACTGCAACCTTGCCCTGCGCGCCCGACACCAAAGATGGGCAGCACAGCGTCTCGCCCTCGTTGATAGAAACGAAAGCCTTGCCCGCCTTCTGGCGCGAGACCATGTTGTCTACCGTGGCCATGAAGCCATAGCCGGCAGTGCTGCTGAGCAACAGCGTGGCTGCGGCAGGGCCGGCAAAGTAATAGAGCAATTGCGTGCCGCTTTCCAGCTCGATCAACGTGGTAACGGGCTGACCGTCGCCCCGGCCACCCGGCAGCAACGACACGGCCACCGAATAGACGCGGCCGTTGGAGCCGAACACGAGCACCGTATCCACACTGCGGCATTCGAAGACGCCATACAAGCCATCCCCCGCCTTGAAGGCAAATGATGTGGCCTCGTGCCCGTGGCCAGTGCGGGTGCGCACCCAGCCCTTTTGGCTGACGACCACGGTGACGGGTTCGTCTACTACCTTGATTTCCAGCACCGCTTTTTTCTCGGTCTGGATCAGCGTGCGGCGCGGGTCGGAAAAGGTCTTGGCGTCGGCCTCAATCTCTTTGATCATCAGACGGCGTAGCGCGGATGGGTTGCCCAGGATTTCTTCCAGCTTGCCCTGCTCGGTGCGCAGCTCTGACAACTCTTGCTCGATCTTGATGGCTTCCAGCCGGGCCAGTTGGCGCAGGCGAATGTCGAGAATATCGTCTGCTTGGCGCTCTGTGAGCTTGAAGCGCTCTATCAGCGCGGCCTTGGGGTCTTCGGCCTGGCGAATGATGGCGATGACTTCGTCGATATTCAGCAGGACGAGCTGGCGGCCTTCCAGAATATGGATGCGGTCCAGCACTTTGGACAAGCGATGTTGCGAGCGCCGTTCGATGGTGCCCTGACGGAATGCAATCCATTCCAGCAACATTTGCCGCAACGACTTTTGGGTAGGCCGCCCGTCCAGACCAATCATGGTCATGTTGATGGGCGAAGAGGTTTCCAGGCTGGTGTGGGCCAAAAGCGCAGTGATCAACTCTTGTTGCGAAGTACGACTGGTCTTGGGCTCGAACACCAGGCGCACGGCGGCGTCTTTGTTGGACTCGTCACGCACCACGTCCAGCACCGACAGCACACTGGCTTTGAGCTGGGTCTGGTCTTGCGACAAGGCCTTTTTGCCAGCCTTGACCTTGGGATTGGTCAGCTCTTCAATTTCTTCCAGCACGCGCTGGCTGCTGACGCCGGGTGGCAACTCGGTCACCACCAGTTGCCACTGGCCGCGGGCCAGGTCTTCTATCTTCCAGCGGGCGCGCACCTTGAGCGAGCCGCGGCCGGTACGGTAGGCGTCGGCAATGTCGCTGGTGCTGCTGATGATTTGTCCGCCACCGGGGTAGTCGGGGCCCGGAACCAGCACGGCCAGGGCGTCGTCGGTAAGTGCAGTTGTCTTAATCAGTGCCACG
This sequence comes from Rhodoferax sp., assembly GCA_025351745.1. Lineage (GTDB taxonomy): Bacteria > Pseudomonadota > Gammaproteobacteria > Burkholderiales > Burkholderiaceae_C > Allorhodoferax. The sequence goes on along the minus strand of JANXVI010000047.1, from coordinate 12,299 downwards.
CAAGCGTCGGCGATCTCGCGCAGGTTGTGGCTAGGGATTTCGGTGGCCAGGCCGACGGCGATGCCACTGGCGCCATTGAGCAACGCGAACGGCAAACGGGCGGGCAGTTGGCGTGGCTCTTCGGTGGAGCCATCGTAATTGGGCTGAAAGTCCACCGTACCCATGTCGATTTCGTCGAGCAGCAGGCTCGTGATCTTGGACAGGCGCGCTTCGGTGTAGCGCATGGCAGCGGCACCGTCACCGTCGCGCGATCCGAAGTTGCCCTGACCATCGATTAACGGGTATCGTTGCGAAAAGTCTTGCGCCATGCGCACCAGCGCGTCGTACGCGGCCTGGTCACCATGCGGGTGAAAACGACCCAGCACGTCGCCCACCACGCGAGCGCTTTTGACCGGGCGTGCGCCGGTGTTGCCGTTGGGCCCAGTAAAGCCCAGGCCCATGCGCGACATGGAATACAAAATACGCCGCTGCACTGGCTTTTGGCCGTCGCACACATCGGGCAATGCGCGACCCTTGACTACGCTCAGCGCGTATTCGAGGTAGGCGCGTTGGGCGTAGGTAGCTAGATTGAGTTCGTCATCACCGCCATCACGGGGCGGTTCGGGGGGCAAGGCAAGGGTGGCTTGTTCGGTCATGGAAACTAATTAATTCGACATTTCTGTAAGCGACTGCGAAGCTTTGGCGACCTGACCCGAGCCGATCACCAGATCACGGGGTTGCATGGGGTCGCGCCCTGCCTTTTTGGCCAGCGCATCGCCCGACTGTTGCCCGCTTTGCTCACCCCAGTGCAAATTGATATTGGTATTCGCGCCGTGGGACTGCCCCTGCGCGCGGGCACCCGTTGGCGCGGCCGGCGTTATGAGGGATTGCGGGCGGAGACGCTGGTACAACGCCATTACAGAGCGCACATAGTTTTGCGTTTCCTTGTAGTTGGGGATCTTGTTGCCCGCCCTTTGCACAGCCCCTTCGCCCGCGTTGTAGGCTGCCACCGCCAATTCCAATTGACCGGGGAACATCTTTACCAAGTCACGCAGGTAGCGCGCACCGGTCTGGATATTGGTCTTGGGGTCGGTCAGCTTGGCGGACACCGTGCCACGCTGGTCAGTGGCCAAGCCATAGCGTTCGGCCGTGGCCGGCATGACCTGCATCAAACCGACGGCGCCTTTGGGCGATACCGCGCTGGAGTTGAAGCGGGATTCGGTATGAATGACGGCTTGCAGCAGTGCCATATCCAACTGGTTGGCATCTGCGGCCGTACGCAGGTGTTGCGAGACGGCTATGAAACCAGGAGAAATTTCCATGGCGATCACGCTCTTGCCCAAGGCCGCATCATTCGATTGCGATTGCGCGCCGCCATTGGAGTCGGTGTCGGCCACTCCGGGTGTGCTCACACTACGGAACAGCAGCGTGTAGCGTTTGTCGAGCTGGCTGGACGCGAAGTTCTTCACGCCATCGGCGTCGGTATAGATCCACATGTCGGCGTGGGCCCCCTGGCCTGCAAGCAAGGCAGCGCCCGTCAGGAAGCCAGCGGCAGCACGACGCCAGCCATTGGCAGTGGAGCCGGGACGCGCAAGAGGTTTTTTAGTCATCAAACGTCTACCTCGACAGAGTCGCCGTGCAACTCCATCAGTTCGCGACGGGCAGCGGCTTCGCCCTTGCCCATCAACTTGGTGATCAGGGCCTCGGTCTGGGCGAAGTCAATCGCACCCAACATTACCGGCAACAGGCGGCGGGTGTCGGGGTTGAGGGTGGTGTCCCACAATTGCTCGGCATTCATTTCGCCCAGGCCTTTGAAGCGACTAATGCTCCAGGCACCTTCGCGAACGCCTTCTTTGCGCAATTTGTCGAGAATGGCGATTAACTCGCCGTCATCCAGCGCGTACGCCTTGGATGCAGGTTTCTTGCCACGCGCTGGCGCATCAACCCGGAACAGCGGCGGACGCGCTACAAACACATGACCCGTCTCGATCAGCTTGGGGAAGTGCCGGAAGAACAACGTCAGCAACAGCACTTGGATGTGGGAGCCGTCGACGTCGGCATCGCTCAGGATGCAAACTTTGCCGTAACGCAGGCCAGTAAGGTCGGGCGTATCGTTGGGGCCATGGGGATCGACACCAATGGCGACCGATATGTCGTGGATTTCGGTATTGCCAAACAGGCGATCACGATCGACCTCCCAGGTGTTGAGCACCTTGCCACGTAGGGGCAATATGGCCTGATTTTCTTTGTCGCGGCCCATCTTGGCGCTGCCGCCCGCAGAATCGCCCTCAACGAGGAACACTTCGTTGTAGGCAATGTCCTTGCTTTCACAATCGGTCAGCTTGCCGGGTAGCACCGCGACGCCCGAGCTTTTGCGCTTTTCGACCTTTTGGCCGGCTTTTTGCCGGCTTTGGGCGGCTTTGATCGCTAACTCCGCCAACTTCTTGCCGTAGTCGACGTGTTGGTTCAGCCACAACTCCAAGGCCGGACGCACAAAACTGGAAACCAGGCGTACCGCATCGCGTGAATTGAGCCGCTCCTTGATCTGGCCCTGGAACTGTGGGTCCAGCACCTTGGTGGACAACACATAGCTGGCCCGGGCAAACACGTCTTCTGGCATCAGCTTGACGCCCTTGGGTAAGAGCGAATGCAGTTCGATGAAACCTTTGACGGCGGTGAAAAGGCCATCGCGCAGGCCACTCTCGTGTGTGCCACCGGCGCTGGTGGGGATCAGGTTGACATAGCTTTCGCGCACGGGCTGGCCGTCTTCGGTAAAGGCAACACACCAGGATGCGCCCTCACCTTCAGCAAAGTGGTCGCTTTGCGCATCGGCAAAGCCTTCGCCTTCAAACAGCGGAATCACCGGGTCGCCATTGAGCGTTTGCGTCAGGTAGTCGCGCAGACCGCCTTTGTACAGCCAGGTTTGCGTCTCTTTGGTCTTTTCGATCAGCAGCGACACGCTGACGCCTGGCATGAGCACCGCCTTGCTGCGTAACAAGTGGGTCAGTTCGGCCATGGGCAGCACGGCGGACTCGAAATATTTGGCATCGGGCCAGACGCGAATCGTGGTGCCAGATTTGCGGTCGCCGTCTGCAATCTTGCGGGTTTGCAAAGCCTGGGTGACATCGCCATTTTCAAACACCAGGGCGGCCACTTGGCCTTCACGGTACGACGTGGCCTCTAGCCGCTTGGCTAGGGCATTGGTCACACTCACGCCGACGCCGTGCAGGCCGCCAGAGAAGCTGTAGGCGCCGCCCTTGCCTTTGTCGAACTTGCCACCGGCATGCAGGCGGGTAAACACTAATTCGATGACCGGTGCTTTCTCTTCGGGGTGCATGCCAAACGGAATGCCGCGACCATCGTCTTCAACGGCGACAGATCCATCCCCATAGACGGTGACTTTGATTTTTTTACCGTAACCGCCCAGGGACTCATCGGCCGCGTTGTCCAGGACTTCCTGGATGACGTGTAGCGGATTGTCGGTACGGGTGTACATGCCCGGGCGCTGTTTGACGGGCTCCAGGCCCTTGAGGACCCGGATGGAACCTTCGGAGTATTCGGGGGTTGGTTTGACGGACATAGGGCGACATTGTAATCGCCGACTGCGGGCTGCCTGTATATAAATACAGCCGTGCCGAGGAACAGCGTTGACAGTTGCCCACCCTTCGGTACCAGGATTGGCGACAATCAGGCCATGCAAGCATCCCACAAACCGCTATCCATCGTCCAGGTACTGGCCTGCGGCGCCGCCATCGTGACATTGTCGATGGGCATTCGCCATGGATTTGGCCTGTGGCTGCAGCCCATCACGCAAGAGCATGGCTGGACCCGGGAGACTTTTGCATTGGCCATTGCCATCCAGAATCTGGCTTGGGGCATAGCCGGTATTTTTGCTGGCATGGCGGCCGACCGTTTTGGCGCCTTTTTCGTCCTCGTCGTGGGGTCGCTGCTGTACGCGCTGGGGCTCTTGGGCATGGCCCACGCCGATTCTCCGCTGTCATTTGCGCTCAGCACCGGCGTGCTGATTGGCATGGCGCAGGCGGGCACTACCTACGCTGTCATCTATGGAGTCATTGGCCGCAATGTGAGCGCCGAAAAGCGCTCTTGGGCCATGGGGGTCGCGGCGGCCGCGGGGTCTTTCGGCCAGTTCTTGATGGTCCCCGCAGAAGGTTTTTTGATTGGCCACTTTGGCTGGCAAGAAGCGCTGGTGATACTGGGTGTCGCTTCCCTGATGATGGTCCCCCTCGCCTGGGGCCTGCGCGAAACAGGGTACGGCGGCGCATCAGCCCCGGCACGCGATCAAACCATTGCCCAAGCGTTGCGCGAAGCCATCAAATACCCCAGCTTTCAGTTGCTGATGGCGGGTTATTTTGTATGCGGTTTCCAGGTGGTGTTTATCGGCGTCCACATGCCCAGCTATTTAAAGGACAAGGGTTTGTCGCCCCAGGTAGCCAGTTACGCACTGGCGTTGATTGGTTTGTTCAATGTGTTTGGCACCTATGCGGCAGGGGTGTTAGGGCAAAAAATGCAGAAGAAAAACATATTGGCATTCATCTATTTCGCCCGCGCAATTGCCATCAGCCTGTTTTTGCTGGCACCCCTGACACCCGCCAGTGTGTATGTTTTTTCTAGTGTCATGGGGTTGCTGTGGCTGTCGACTATTCCCCCCACCAACGCCACAGTGGCGCAGATATTCGGGGTGGCGCATTTATCGATGTTGGGTGGCTTTGTGTTCTTCAGCCACCAAATCGGCTCTTTCCTGGGCGTATGGCTGGGCGGCTTCCTGTATGACAAGACGGGCAGTTACGACATCGTCTGGTATATCGCCATTGCCTTGGGCGTAGCCGCGGCGCTGATCAATTTGCCAGTGAAAGAAGCAGCGATTAAACGCGACCTACCGCGCAATATGGTCGCGCCATGAGCCCGGGCAAGAGAATGCTGATTCGCTTGGCAGTGTTGATTGCCCTCGCCACTGTCTTTGCCCTGTACACCCGGCCCGACTTCATGGTGCAAATGGCCAACCAGGTCTGGTCCTGCTTGTGAGCCCGTCACCCTGGATTCTGCGCTGGTCGCACTTGCTGGAGCCTGGTGCCGCCGTGCTGGACGTGGCCTGCGGGGCGGGCCGACACCTGGCGTGGTTTGGCACCCGCGGGCACGCGGTGACTGGTATTGACCGCGACATCGAACAGGCCCGCCACACCGCACCCGCAGCCCAACTGGTTCACGCCGATATCGAAAGCAGCCCTTGGCCCTTGCAAGAGGATGGCGTGGTCAAAACGTTTGACGGGGTAATTGTTACCAACTACTTGTGTCGCCCGTTGATGGATACCGTGCTAGCCAGCGTCGCTCCGGGCGGCGTCTTGCTATATGAAACGTTTGCGACGGGCAACGCCCGCGTCGGACGTCCAAGCCGTGCCGACTTCCTATTGCAATCGGGTGAGCTGCTGACCATCTGTGCGCCGCTGGATATCGTGGCCTACGAGCAGGGTTACCTGCCAGACCCACCGCGTTTCGTGCAACGCGTAGCCGCTCTCAGGCCTCCAAGCGATGGAACCAGGCTGCTGGAATCCAGTCGTTGTGCACTCTAGGTAAAATAGTAGATTACCGTACAAATGATTGACATGAACCCAACCCAAGGCCCACTTACCGGGAGCATCGTTGCCCTAATAACTCCGATGCAAGACGATGGCTCCGTGGACTACGCGGCGCTACGCAAGCTGATCGACTGGCACATTGCCCAAGGCACAGACTGTATCGGCGTGGTGGGCACCACGGGCGAGTCACCCACGGTTAATGTTGACGAGCATTGCGAGATCATTCGTGTATCCGTCGAGCAGGCGGCGGGCAGAGTACCCGTCATGGCGGGATGCGGAGCCAATTCAACGTCAGAGGCCATCGAGCTTGCGCGCTTCGCCAAGAAGGTCGGTGCTGATTCGCAGTTGCAAGTGGTGCCCTACTACAACAAGCCCACGCAAGAAGGCCAGTACCTGCACTTTAAGGCGATTGCCGAAGCAGTAGACCTTCCCCTCATTTTGTACAACGTACCGGGGCGCTCGGTTGCCGATATGGCGCACGACACCGTCATGCGCTTAGCCCAAGTGCCCGGCATTGTCGGTATCAAGGAAGCCACGGGCAATATTGAACGCGCGCAATGGCTGATCAAGGAAGCTCCGGAGGGATTTGCCATTTATTCAGGCGATGACCCCACCGCTGTTGCATTGATGTTGTGCGGGGGCCATGGCAATGTCAGCGTCACCGCCAATGTGGCACCGCGCCTGATGCACGAGCTGTGTGTGGCAGCCATTGCAGGCAATGTGCAACGTGCGATGGAGATCCAATTCCAGCTCTTGCCCTTGCACAAAGCACTTTTCGTAGAATCCAACCCAATTCCGGTCAAATGGGCAGTTTCGCGCATGGGCTTGTGTAAAGATGCGCTTCGCCTGCCATTGACTGTGTTGACCCTAGACAATCGGCCGATGCTGGAGCGCGTGATGCGCGCCACCGGTGTGATTTAAGTAGCTTTTCCATTCAGAGGATATTCGTGAACCCTTTCTTCAAATTGACGCTGGTAAGCGTAGCGATCTCATTGACAGCCTGTAGTGTTTTGGAAACCGACAAGGTCGACTATCGCAGCGCGAGCAATGGCTCGAAGGTGCCATCACTGGATGTCCCACCCGATCTGACCCAACTGTCCAAAGATACGCACTATGCAGTTGTAGGTGGCGTTGTGTCTGCATCAGGATACAAAGCTGGGCAACCCACAGTTGCGGTCACTCCGACGATTGCAGTCACCAGCCTGGGCGACGTTCGCATCGAACGGGCGGGCAACCAACGCTGGCTGGTGGTCAACCGGTCGGCCGACAAACTGTGGGAGCCCGTGAAAGATTTCTGGCAAGAAAACGGTTTTCAGTTGGCCATGGACCAAAACACCTTAGGCATCATGGAAACCGATTGGGCCGAGAACCGGGCCAAGATTCCGCAGGATTTCATCCGTTCTTCACTGGGCAAACTGTTCGACTCGCTGTACTCCACGGCCGAACGTGACAAGTTTCGTACCCGTCTGGAGCGCAACGGCAATGGCGAGACCGAGATTTTCATCAGCCACCGCGGCATGATTGAAACAGTCACCACCAAATCCGCCAAGGAAGCTGGTAACACCGTTTGGCAACCCCGTCCTGTGGACCCCGAACTCGAAGCCGAGTTTCTCCGCCGCCTGATGGTCAAACTGGGTGTCAGTGAACCTCAGGCCAAGACACTGGTGGCCAGCGCAGCGGTACCCAAAAGCATTGCCTCGATCGCTAGCGAAAACGGCCAGCCCGTGGTGCGCATCGAAGAAGGTTTTGAGAGCGCGTGGCGTCGCGTGGGCCTGGCACTGGATCGCACAGGCTTCACGGTAGAAGACCGTGACCGCAAACAAGGACTTTACTTTGTCCGCTATGTACCGCTCAACGCCGACAGCACCGAACCTGGTTTCTTCAGCAAACTGTTCAACAGCAGCAAAAACAGTGATGCCGCCAAGTACCAGATCGCTGTACGCAGCGTGGCGAACGTGACGACCGTGTCGGTGCTCGACAACAAGGGGGCACCGGAAACGTCGGTCAGTGCACAACGGATCGTCAAAGTCATTGCCGACGATATCAAGTAAGACCTCGGCAGCGATATCCCGTAATCTTCGGGATATCGCAGACGAAAAAAAGCCACCCAACGGTGGCTTTTTTGTTGCTCAAGTAATTTGAATTACTTTTTGGCAGCGGAAGCGGCAGCAGCATTGGCGGCGGTCGCGACATCAGAAGCTGCAGTCGTTGCGGCAGAAGCTGCGGCGGCGGCGCCAGCAGCGCCAGCGTCTTTGACAGCGTCAGCAACAGCAGAAGCGGCGGGGGCTGGTGTAGGAGCTGGAGCTGGAGCTGGAGCAACAACCACAGGAGCAGGAGTTTCGGCAGGCTTGCTGCAAGCAGCCAAGGCAGCGGCAGCGATAACGGCTGCCAGAACGAGTGATTTGTTCATTTTAAAAACTAGAGTGAGTTAACGAAACAATTTTTGGAAATTGTCAAAGCAGCGCGCCGCCCAGACTCAGACAAAAAGCATTCGATCTCTTTTTGCCCAGCCGACGAGTATACAGGATTGCGCCGCAAAACACGGGAAAACCCTTTATTGGGTTGTTATAAACCCAAAGTTGTTGCCGAAAACCCCGGCACACTCTGCCGCCGACACTCGTCAAGCTCTTGTTTCAATAGCACGCGCCGTGCGGGTTCCAGATCGGCCACTCCGGTGCTGCGCACCAAGTCCAGGCGCCGCATGGCCCAATGGGGGCTCCACAATGCACTGGGCATTTCGCTGGCATCGATGGTTTTGCACACCCGGCAGTCGATGATGTGGTCCCAAGTTCTGCGCCAGGAAACAAACCGCGGCTGGTAGCGCAAAACGGAGTTGTAATTGTGTGCCAGCATCACCAACTGGCGGCCGCTGCCTGCCCAGGCCTGCAAGGATTCGATTACGGCGCGCTCGCCCAAAGGCCACTCTTCGAACGAGGCATCACTCCAGACCATGGCCTGCCAACCTTCTTGTGCGGCGCGCGCCAAAGCAGCTCGCACCGTCTGCGCAAACGCCGTAGGGCCGCTAAAAGTGCCTTTGAGCGCAACAGCATCGCCAACGTCTTCATTGCTCGCCATGGATCCATCCTGCTTCCAACCAGTCTTGCACCAAATCGCGCGCCGGCGCGCTGAGCCGTTTGACCTTTGCCGCGCCCAAATTGCGCTCATCTGCCAGCAAACGCATCGATTCCGCATCGCGCCCGGAGGCTAAAAAACTCTCGCCATTGATAAATACGTGCTGGGCGTCGTACGCCATGCGGGTTCTGCGGTCCAACACCAGGGCGCCCTCCAGGCCATCCCCCTCGCAATCCACCATGCGCGTATCAAAGATGACATGCGCCTTGGGTTCTGTCAGATACTCGCCCAAAACCCGCTGTAGCGCAAGTGGGTCACACAGGGCGTCTTCAAGGGCCTTGCGGGCAAATGCGACCAAGGATTCAGGAATTTCACCGGTCTGCGCCAATGCCACTTGCGTGCGGTCCGCGTACAAGCTATCGCCTACGGCATCTGCGGCGTCCTCAGCCAGGCGTTGCATCAGTTCGCCCGCCAACTCTGCGCGGCTCGGTGCCCTAAAGCCTATGGAGTAGGTCATGCATTCACCCACCGCAACGCCGTCATGGGCATAACGGGGGGGAAGATACAACATATCACCCGCATCCAGCACCAACTCCATTTCCGGCTCAAAGTGGGCCAATATTTTGAGGGGCATGTCTGGTTGCAGGCTTAAGTCCTTTTGGCGCCCGATGCGCCAACGCCTCTGCCCATGCGCCTGCAATAAAAAGACGTCATAGCTGTCGAAATGCGGCCCCACGCCGCCGCCGTCGCTGGCATAGCTGACCATCACATCATCCAGCCGCGCGTCCGGCACAAAGCGAAACTGGTTCATCAGCGCGTGAACACGTTGGTCCAGCAAATCTACCCCCTGCACCAGCAAGGTCCACCCAGGTTGCTTGAAAGGGGGCAGCGCCTTGCGGTTGAACGGCCCATGCTTGAAGCGCCAGGGCCGAGCGCCACCCGCGTTCTCCTGCACGACCAGTCGGGATTGGACCTCTTCCTGGGCGGCCAGGTCGAGCAAATCGGTTCGGTCCAGCGGGGGTTTGAAGCCTGGAATGGCTTGCCGGATGACCAGCGGCTTCTTCTGCCAATGGCGGCGCATGAAGGTCTGGGGCGAAAGCCCACCAAGGAGCTGCAGGGATTCATGGATGTTCATGGGACAATTCTCGTATGGAAATCACATCAAATTGCGTCGTTGCCCTCACTTGGACGCTGAAAGATACGTTGGGCGAAGAACTGGACGTCTTGGACGAGCCAGTTGAGTTTTTGGTCGGCGGCAAGGACTTGCTACCGGCCATCGAAGCTGCATTGCAAGGCTATGGTGCGGGTGCCAGCCTGCAATTGCAGATCGAACCTGAGCAGGCTTTTGGCGATTTCAACGACCGGTTGCTATTTCTGGAACCCCGCGCCTTGTTCCCGACAGACCTGCAGACCGGCCTGACGATGGAAGGCAGCGCCCTTCCCGCAGGTTGCAACCCAGACACACCCAAAGACGCGCTGTACACCATTACCGATATCTACCCCGACCATGTGGTACTGGACGGCAACCACCCCTTGGCCGGCATTGCCATCCGCGTTAGCATGAAGGTGGAATCGGTGCGCGAAGCGACTGACGAGGAAATCGAACGCGGCAGTTGCGGCACCGGGTTCTTCAAGCTGCAAATAGGGGCCCACGACGATGTGCCGTCGGACCACACTCTGCACTAAGATAAATCGGAAAACTGGCTGATAGCCCCCGTCGATATTGCGTGTTCCGCTACCAAGACCATAGCAAACCGGCTAAACGCTATTGTTTACCCGTTGAGCCGTACCCGCCGTCCCCGCGCTGGGTCGCTGCAAAGGTATCGACAATATAGAACTGTGCCTGCACCACCGGCACGATGACCAGTTGTGCGATGCGTTCCATGGGTTCGATGGTGAAAGCCACGTCGCTGCGGTTCCAGGCGCTCACCATCAGCTGGCCCTGGTAGTCGCTGTCAATCAATCCGACCAAGTTGCCCAGCACAATGCCATGCTTATGGCCCAGGCCCGAGCGCGGCAGGATCAACGCGGCGTACGCAGGGTCCTGCAAATAGATGGCCATGCCGGTTGGCACCAGTTGCCAGGCATTGGGTGCCAGCGTCAGGGGTTCGGTGAGGCAAGCCCTTAAGTCCAGCCCAGCGCTGCCCGGCGTGGCATAGGCGGGCATTTGCGCGTTCAGGCGGGTGTCGAGAATTTTGACGTCAATTTTCATATTTAAGCGTGTGATTTCGCGGCGGTGCGCTTGGCGATTTCGGCGATGAGTTGCCGTGCCAATGCCAGTTTGCTGTTGTGCGGCAATTCGCGTGCGCCATCGGCATCTACCAGTAGCAGCGCATTGTCGTCTCTGCCAAACGTGGCCGGGCCAATGTTACCAACCAACAGCGGCACACCTTTTCGGATGCGTTTGGCGGTTGCATGCGCCAGCAAATCATGGCTTTCGGCGGCAAAACCCACACAATACAGCGCGCCAGCTTTTGCGCGAACCGACTGGGCCACAGTCGCCAGAATGTCAGTGTTCTCGACAAACGCCAGCGTTGGCGTTTGCCCGGAACCATCTTTCTTGATCTTCTGATCCGAGGCGTGTGCAGGTCGCCAGTCGGCCACGGCCGCGGTCGCTATGAATATGCTAGCGGACTGCGAACATTCCACGGCGGCCAGCAGCATATCGGATGCCGATTGCACGTCCACGCGTCGCACGCCGCGCGGGGTGGGCAGCGACACCGGCCCTGCCACCAGCGTAACCTGCGCACCCGCCTCCTGCGCGGCGCGGGCGATGGCAAAACCCATCTTGCCACTGGACCGGTTGGTGATACCGCGTACCGGGTCGATCGCCTCAAACGTAGGGCCGGCGGTGACCAACACCTGCTGGCCCGCCAATACCTTGGGCTGAAAAAAGGCAACCACATCCTGCAGCAGCTCTTGTGGCTCCAGCATGCGGCCATCGCCGGTCTCACCACAGGCTTGGTCGCCGGTGCCAACCCCCAGAACCGTGCAGCCATCGGCCTGCAGTTGCGCCCGGTTGCGCACGGTTGCCGGGTGATCCCACATTTCGCGGTTCATGGCTGGGGCAATCAACAAAGGCACGGTGTCCATGGGCCGCGCAAGGCACATCAGGCTGAGCAGATCGTCGGCACCCCCGTGTAGCAGTTTGGCCATGAAATCGGCGCTGCATGGGGCGATCAGGATGGCATCCGCCTCGCGGCTGAGGTTGATGTGCGCCATGTTGTTGGGTTCACGGGCGTCCCACTGAGAGCCATACACCGGGCGGTTGCTCAGGGCTTGCATGGTCACCGCTGTGATGAACTGCGTGGCGGCGTCGGTCATCGCCACTTGAACCGTGGCGCCCTCTTTGATCAGCGCGCGGCAGAGCTCGGCAGCCTTGTAGCAGGCGATGCCTCCGGTGAGGCCCAGGACGATGTGTTTTCCGGCTAAATCATTCATCGGTAGCAATGTAGCAGACCGACTAATCCCGGATTTACCACTCCCTTTTTAACTTCCGGCCCCCGGTATAATCTCGCTTTACCACCTCCCTGAGCCTCAAAAAGCTCCCCCTGACATGACCAAATTTGTCTTCGTCACCGGCGGTGTGGTGTCTTCCCTTGGCAAGGGAATCGCCTCAGCCTCCCTCGCTGCGATACTGGAATCGCGGGGCCT
>JANXVI010000039.1 GCA_025351745.1 Rhodoferax sp. | reverse complement strand
GAGACCGGTGAATTCACGCTTGGTTTCCTCCGACACACCTGCGTCGGCACCAATGTAAGCACCCGACAACAGGGTGCTGAGTCCGGAAATGCCCGAGGTGTCGAGCCGGGGGCGCACTACCCAGAAGCGCGTGTCCTCGGCGGTGAAGCTGCTCGCCTCTTTCTTGAGCTGCACGGTGACGTTGACGGTCAGGCGGTCCGGCGCCAGCGTGATGCTCTGCACGGTGCCGATCTGCACCTCCTTGTATTTCACGGCAGTCTTGCCCGCTTCGAGTCCTTCGGCGGACTTGAAGCTCAGCGTGATCTCCGGGCCACGGTCGAGCAGCAGCTTGGCGACCAGCGTGATGCCGACCAGTGCGGCAACGATAGGGATAAGCCAGATCAGCGACGGCAGCCAGTCGCGACGGCGCTCCACGGTGGGCGCGGGAAGCTGTGGCGCGGGCAGCGGCTCGGCCGAAGGGTTTTGTTCGTCACTCATGCAGGTTTGGTCTCAGCAGTTGGTTCGGACGGCACTGTGGATGTAGCGGGTGTGTCGGGTTCAGCGGTGTCCCAGATCAGCTTGGGGTCGAACGACAGCGATGCCATCATGGTCAACACCACGACCCCGCCGAACGCCCCAATTCCTACGCCCGCAGTGACCTGTGCAAATCCTTGGATCTGCACCAATCCAGTCAGCAGCGAAACGACAAATACGTCGAGCATGGACCAGCGGCCGATGATCTCTATCATGCGATACAGCTTAACCCGTTCGGGCTGTCGCCAGGCGCTACGCCGCTGGACGGAGATTAGCAAAATCATCAGCACCGTCAGCTTGAACAACGGAACCAGGAAACTCGCGATGAAGACGATGGCCGCCAGACCATATGCCCCCGACACCCAGAAGTAGATGATGCCGCTCAGGATGGTGTCCTGCTGCGTGCCGAAGAAGCTCTTGGTGATCATCACCGGCAGCAAGTTGGCGGGAATGTAGAGAATGCACGCCGCAACCAGCAGCGCCCACGTACGGTTGAGGCTGTCGGGCTTGCGCCTGTGCATCCGCGTGCCGCAGACGCCGCAAGCCTCGCCGTCCTGCGCGCCGCGCCACACCGTCGCGCAGTGCGGGCATGCCTTGAGACCCAGCGACGCGGCCGTGACAACCGCGCCTGTGTCTTGCGGTGGAACCGGGAAGAACGGGTGCTTCAATCGGCCTCCTTGCCGGTGGTCTCGAACGCCATTTCCCAGAAGCCGCGCGGATTGAACGACAGCACCGCTGTCAGCAGCACGGTGAGCGCCATGAAGGCATAAAGTGCCGGCCCTGGGATTACGGTTGCCATGCTTGAGAGCTTGACGATGGCGACCAAGACGCCGAGCAGAAACACCTCGATCATCCCCCAGGGTCGCAGCGATTGCATGGAGCGTACGAGCGTCGCAAAGCCGGCCGGTCGACGCTGGCGCGCCAGCGGCACAAGCAGGTAGACCAGGATGCACAGTTGCAGCAGTGGGAACAGCAGCGTCGTTGCGAGCAGCAGCAGCGCGACGAGCGATTTGCCATCGGTGCTGAGCGCTATCACCGCACCCATCAGCGTGGTCTGATTGCGAAGACCTCGCATTTCCATTTCCACGATTGGAAAGCAGTTTGCCATGGCGAACATCACCAGGCTCGCGACAGTCAGCGGCAGGATACGCCGCCGTTGGGCGCCGTTGTGGCGGTCGAGTTCGGAGTTGCAACGCGGGCAGCGCGTAACGTCACGGGGCCGCAGCGTAGGACGGCTGTAGATCGCGTCGCATCCTTCGCAAACAATAGTGTCGGGCACCCGCTCCATGGTCAGCTATCGTCCCACAGCGTCGCGTTGCGCCGCAAACCAGGCCAGCGTTCCAGCCGTTAACAACACGGGTACCAGCGAGCCCCAGTTCAATAAACTCCAGCCGTGCGTCGTGACCAGAGCACCGGATGCCAATGAAGTGAGTGCCAGGACCGCAAACACGCAGAAATTGATGGCCGCCTGGGCCCGGTCTTTTTCCTCAGGCTGGTAGGCGTTCAACGCGAGCGTTGTGCTGCCGGTAAAAATAAAGTTCCAGCCCACACCCAGCAGAAACAGGGCGACGGTGAACTGGTGCAACTCCACACCCGAAAGTGCAATGGCGACGCACAGCAGGTTCAGCACCACGCCAACGCCCATCACGGGCAGCGTACCGAAACGCCTGATCCAGCCGCCGGTGAAGAAGCCGGGCGCGAACATGCCGATCACATGCCACTCCAGTACAAACGCCGCATCGTCAAACGATAAGCCGCATTGTTGCATAGCGAGCGGTGTTGCGGCCATCAGCAGGTTCATGACACCGTAGCCCAATGCGGCGCTGGCGCAGGCGACGATGAATTCGGGCTGGCGCATGATGACCGACAGGGGCCGTCCGCCATGCTGCCCCTTCGGTGCTACGACAGGCTGCGGAAAGCGCACTAAGGCCATCAGCAGCATGGCCAACAAGGCCACCGCCGCCAGTACCACATAGGCGCCTGCAAAGGGCACTTCCAACAAACCGCGCGTGCGTGCTGCCAGATTGGGACCGGCAATTGCGCCAATCAGCCCACCTGCCAATACCAGTGATACGGCGCGCTCACGCTGCGGTGCAGGCACCAGTTCGGCAGCAGCAAAACGGTACAGCTGGCCATTGGCGCTGTAGTAGCCTGCGACCACGGTGGCCGCTACCAGCAGCCAGAAGTTCTTGTCGAGTACGGCCCAGGCCGCGACACAGGACGATGCAAAGGCGACCATCAGGCCCATCTGGAACGATACACGCCGCCCAAAGCGCGATTGTGTGTGCGCCACCAGCGGCGTGCTCATGGCACCTCCCACCACGTAGGCCATGACGGGCAGCGTGGCCATCCAGCCAAAGGGCGCAAGGCTCAGGCCCACCAGCCCATTGATGGCAATGAAGGCCACGTTATTGGTAAGAAAAAGTCCTTGGCACAGGGCCAGTAACCAGAGGTTGCGGTTCATGCCCCCAGTGTACGGGGGCCGTCAGGCAACTCAGGCTGCTGATCGTTTACGTGCGGCTGTCTTTTTGGTGGCAGCAGGAGCTGAGGCAGTTTTCTTCGCTGGTGCTTTCTTGGAAACGGCGGTCTTTTTGGCGGGAGCCTTCACCACTTTTTTTGCTACCGGCTTGGCAGCAGTCTTTGCAGGTGGTTTGGGCTTGGTCGCCGCTTTAGCGGGCGCCTTTTCTACGGGAGCTCTTGCGGCCACGGTCTTGCTGCCTTTGGTGACTGTTGCGCTATCTTTCCAGGTTAGGCGAGACTTTCTGGCCAGCGCGACAACCTTGGCAATGGCTTCGTCGGTAAAGACCCCGTTGACGCCCGAGATGGCCGCCAGCTTCATGCCGTGCTTGAGGCCCAGCTTGTAGATTTCCTTGACTTTTTCCCACTCGGTGTCGCGGCCCACGGTGAAGACCTCGAAGCGGCCTTCCAGTGCCAGCACAATGGTCTCGGCCAGGCAGGCGTAGATCACGTTGGGCGGCAAGGAGATGCTCTTCATGCCCTTGACTTTGGTGGGCAGATCAATCTCGCCGGATTCGATAACCAGCACGTCGGGGCGTTTGGCCACATCGGATGCGGGCAGGTCCAGCGGGCGTGCTACGTCCGTGATGACGCAGCCAGGCTTGACCCGCATGATGTCCAGAATTTCTTTGCCAGCGCCCGAAGTGGACGTGACGATCATGTCCATGTCGGCGAGCAACTCGTTGTAGTCGATGGTAGTGAAGACCTTGGCGTCGGGGGTTTCCTTCAGGATGGAGGCTTTGAGTTCGTCCAGCTTGCTCAGCGTGCGACCTGCCAGATACACCTCGTCAAACGACATGGCCAGCAGGCGGGCACTGACCGAGCCGATGGAGCCCGAAGCGCCAATCACCATGGTCTTGGCGGCGACTTTTTTGTTGTGCTTGTTGACGGTCAACAGGCCCATGCGGCGCATGGCGTCGGCAGCGGCCCAGAGCGCGCCCGATGCCGAGTAGCTGTTGCCCGTAGTGATGGGCAGGCTGGAACGGCGCGCAACGGTCACGCCGGCGTCGCCCACGACCTTGGTGAAGGCGCCCAGGCCCATGATTTGTGCCCCCATTTTTTCGGCCATCTTGGAGGCTTGCAACAGGCGACGGTAGGTGAACTCGGGGCTGCGCGACAGCATTTCCCTGGGCGTGCCGCCAACGCTGATCAGCCAACCTTCGGCCTCGGCGCCAGTGGGCGAGACGATGTTGCTCATCTTGCAATACACCATGGGTGGCATATGGGCGGCAAAGGTCTCGACCTTGTCCATCACAAACTTGGGCGTGGACTTCGGAATAGGAAACGCGTTGCGGATGTAGTTCTGGCTTAAGGGGTGGATCACAAACGCAAAGCGGCGGATGTTGCGGAACTTGCCGGTGGGATGCAGCAAACGCGGCTTGATGTCCAGCTCGTTCAGGATTTCATCGAAATCGTCGTCCGACACTTCCTCTTGCGGTTTCTCCAGCGTGGCCAGGATCATGGCCTCAATGGTGTTGATACCCACCACTTCGGGGAACAACTTGGGCGACACGTCGATGACCAGGTTGACCTTGCACTTGGTGAAGAAGGCCATGCGCTGATCGTCTACCGCGGAGGTGATGATGGTCTTGCCTTCGAGGTTGGTGGCATTGCTGACCGCTTTGAGTTCGGCGAAGGTGCCCACAATGACGTGGGACTTGGCCACCACATCCGCGACCATGCGGTTCTTGAAACCGGCCATGGCCGCTTCCAGCATCTGGCCGGATTTGCCCGACAGCATGAACTCGCTGCCCTTGGCATACAGCTCCAGCTGATCCAGCGATCCGAGCATGGTGGGTGCGCCGGTTTGGAACAGCGCGTCGGCAAAGCTCAGGTTCTTGGTGTAGTCGGACATGGCAACGGCCATGTCGTAGTTGCGCATGCCCGAGAGGAATAGCACCAGGTTGTTGTTGAAGTAGTGACCCAGCTCCTTTTGCACATAGCGCACCGCGCGCACCTGCAGCAGGCGGCGCAAGGTAGCACCAGTGGTCACCGGCACACGCGTCACGACATTGGTCAGGCGCTGGGTTTCCTTGTTGATGACGGTACGCAGGCCCACATGGTAGTGGTCAGGGATTTCGCCCAGGCCAATGGCATCGGCCGTGGCCTGTTGGCGGCGCATCAGCTCCCAAGCCTTGCCGGTGTCCTGGTCGGCACCCATGCGGCGCACCGAAAAGGATTGGCCCAAAAACTGGGTCTTGAATTCGAAATCCTGTTTGGACGAACCCAGTGTCACTGTCACTACTTTTTTCATCATCAACCGCTCCTCAAATTATTACTGTATTGTCCCCACGATGCGCCGCTACGCGGGTCTCTGTGCCCCCGAGGGGGGTCGTGTTTCAGCCTGCCGCCTTTTTACCATTTTTTTCGCTGGGGCTGCAGTCGTGGCCTTGGGGGCCTTGGGCGGCAGCGCCTTGCGGATCAGATCTTCACACACTTGCTGCGACATGTAGCGCGGCACCGGGTATCCGGTGTGCGCCTCCCAGCACGCGGCCTTGGCCAAGGCGGGAATGTCGGATTCCTTCAACGCCGCCAGGAAGGTGGGAATGTCCAGATCGCGGTTGAGTTGGTCCACCGCATCCAGGAACTTTTGTGCCAGCGTGTCGTTGTCTTCATCCTCGGTGCCGATTTTGGCGGCCACCGCCAGCAAGGCCAGCCGGTCGACGATGGCCGGGTGCGAATACTTCAACACCAGCGGCAGCATGATGGCATTGGCCAGGCCATGGGGCGTGTGGTAGAGGCCGCCAAACTGGTGGGCGATGGCGTGTACATAGCCCACGTTGGCGCGCGTGAACGCAAAACCCGCATAGGTGGAGGCCAGCGACATCTTTTCGCGTGCCTCCAGGTTCTTGCCGTGGTTGTACGCCGTGCGCAGGTTTTCGAAGATAAGGCCTACGGCGGACATCGCCATGCCGTCGGAGTAGGGGGTGGTCCAGTTGCCGACAAAGGCCTCGATCGCATGGGTCAATGCGTCGATACCGGTGGCGGCAGTGATGTGGGGGGGCAGACCTGTCATCAGCGTTGGGTCCAGCGCGGCCATCTTGGGCACCATGCGCGGGTCGACGATGACCAGCTTCTTGTGGTTGACCGGGTCGGAAATCACGGCGGCAACGGTCACCTCGGAGCCAGTGCCAGCGGTGGTCGGCACGGCGTAAATCTTGACGGGGGTGCGCAGGCCCTTGAGGTAACCCGCCAAGTGGTTCAGCGGTTTGGGGTTGTTAGCCGCCACAGCAATTGCCTTGGAGGCATCCATGGACGAGCCACCGCCAAAGGCGACGATGGCGTCGCAGCCTTGGTCCTTGTAGAAGTCGATGCCCTTTTGCACCAGCGGAATGGGGGCATCGGGGGTGATCTCATCAAACACCACGAATTGCGCACCGCCTGCAGTCAGTGCGTCGGTCAGGCCTTTGAGCAGGCCCAGCTTGGAGATGATGCTGTCGGTCACGATCAGGATCTTGCGGTGCCCAAAACCGGCAATGGCTTGCCCCAGACGAGCACTGGAACCGGGGCCAACGAGCAAGGTGGGTTGCGGTATGGGTATGAAGCGTGTCAGCAGGCCTGCGCCCTTCATCAAGGCTCCCAGACCTGTGGCACGAACGGTGTTGCGCATAGCTTCGGGTATCAAGAAATGTCTCCTCGCGAATAGGTCAAAGGCAACCAAATGCGTCACTGTAGTATGCCCACGCATGCAGGAGTTGGGGCACTAACCTAGACGCGTACAAACCCTGATGGTGCTCTTGCTTTCTGCGGGGGCGGGGTCTGGGCGGCAGAACGTTCTGCTCCGTGTCCCCCGCCCTTCGGGCTCCTCCTTTACCTGCTCAGAACGCTCTGCCGCCCAGACCCCTTTAGGCTAGCAGTCGGGCCAATGCTGTTAGGGCCGCAGTCTCGGCGCGCAACACACGAGGGCCAAGACTGACTGGTGCGAAGCCGTGCGCAATGGCAGCAGCTTCTTCCGCAGTGCCCAGACCGCCTTCGGGGCCAGAGAGAAAGGTGGTGTGCTGTTGTGTCAAACCGCCTGTGCCGTGCAGTTGGTGCAAGGGAACCGAGCCGTCCGCCAGCGACAGCAGGCATCGCGCGTCCGACCCCGGCGCAGGCAGTGCCTGCAACCACGCGGCCAAAGTCTTGACGCCGTGCACCAGCGGCACGCGGTTACCGCCGCATTGCTCGCACGACGCAATGGCCACGCTTTGCCAGTGGGCGATCTTCTTGTCGGCCCGTTCGCCGGACAGGCGCAGCACGCTGCGTTCGGTCATCAGCGGCTGGATGCTGGCCACGCCCAGCTCGGTGGCTTTTTCCACCAGCCAGTCCATGCGGTCATTGGCGGGCATGCCGACCGCCAGGTGCACGGAGGCGCCGTCGTCGGACTCGCGCTCGACCGCGCTGTGCGCACCCACGCGCACCCCCACGTCGCTACGGCCCATGTGGGTGATGGTGGCTTCAAACTCGCCGCCCATGCTGGCCCACGCGTCGGCCTCACTGTGCAGGCCATGGCGCCCGTTGAACAGCGTGATGCTGTCGCCCGGTTGCAGGCGCAGCACCTGCACATGGCGCGCCGCGCCTGCGGGCAGGTCCAACAGCGCGTCGCTAGCCAGCGGAACGGGGCAGTAGAAACGGGGCATGCAATAAATTCACTATGAAATTAGGAGCTACACACGCAATGTTTACGAGGGCTAGAGGCCGATTCTGCTTAAGCCGTCCGGCCAAAAGCATAGGCGTTGGGCACCGCGATACCTTCCACCTTTTCAACCAGACGTAGCAGCGGTTTGAGCTCCATGTAGCGGGCGCAGGTGGTGCGGATGTAGGCGATGAAGCGTGGGGTATCCGTCAGGTAGACCGGCTTGCCGTCGCGCAGCGTCAGCCGTGCAAACAGGCCGACGATCTTCAGGTGGCGCTGCAGGCCCATCCACTCCACGGCCTTGTAGAACTCGCCAAAGTCATTGCCCACCGGCAGGCCGGCCTTGCGGGCTTTCTCCCAGTATCGGATGGTGATGTCCAGGCAGAAGTCTTCTTCCCAGCTCAGGAAGGCATCGCGCAACAGGCTGGCAATGTCGTAGGTAATAGGGCCGTAGACGGCGTCCTGGAAGTCCAATACTCCCAGGCGGGTGGCGGAGGGTTTGCCGTGCGTGGGGGCTACATTCACGGGGGCCATCAGGTTTCGCGGCATGAAGTCCCGGTGCATGAAGACATTCGGCCAAGCCAGGGCGCTGTCTGCAATCGCGGTAAAGGACTTGTCCAGTACCTGGCGCTGCGCAGCGTCCGGTGTGACCTTACGGTATTCGCCGATGTACCACTGCGGGAAAAGCTCCATCTCCCGCATCACAAAGGCGCGGTCAAAGACTGGCAATACGCCCTCGCGTGAGGCTTTTTGCCATTGGACCAGGGTTTCCACTGCATCCAGGTACAGCTCCAGCGGTGGCGGGCTGTCGGGCTGTATGACGTCCTTCATGGTGTGGGTGCCCAGATCGGTCAGCAGCATGAAGCCATTGGCCTCGTCCCAGGCCAGTATCTCGGGTACTTTCAGCCCGGCCCGTCTCATCAACTCGGCGACGGCGACGAAGGGCTTGCAGTCGCCCTTGTCGGGTGGTGCATCCATAATGACGCGGCTCGTGGGTACGCTGCCTGCAGTGCTATCGACCCGCAGGTAACGCCGAAAGCTGGCATCGACCGAGGCCGCACGCAGGGAATCGGGTACGAGCCGATGCGGCTCCTGAATTCTGGAGAACCAGGTGTCAAAAAGGGCCTGCCGGGAGGCATCGCTCCACACGGGGATTTGCAGGGCGGCCGGGGCCAGGGGGGTGGGCGTTGGGCTCATGGATAATCCATTCTACAAAGCCACCCGAACACCACCTCCTGTGACAGCCCGTTGCGCCAAATAGAAATCCCTTGTCGATGCCCCTTGCTCCCCGTTTTACCCGATGCGTGACCTGAGTCTTCGTTCGCCCACGCAGCGTTTTGCGCTCTCCAAGCTGGTGGTGCTGATCGGATTGGCCTGTGCCGCAGGGGGCGTGCGCGCGCAAGGCACAGCGCCAGTGGCGAACACGCCAGCTGAAGATGGGCTGCCGCTCAAGTCCAGCCTGGTGTTGGATGAGCAGTTGCCACCGCAGACGTCGGAACTCCCGGTGTTTATCGAAGGCGACCGCATGTCGGGCCGCCCTGACCTGGAGGCGGTGATTGAAGGCAATGTGGTCTTTCGCAAGGCCGGCACCGTGATCCGGGCCGACCGCATGGAGTACGACCAGCCCGCCGACCAGGCCAAGGCTAGCGGCAATGTACGCATCAACCGCAAGGGCGACATGTTTGAAGGCCCCAAGCTGGAGCTCAAGGTCGATGCCTTTGAGGGCTATTTTGATGAGCCTCGTTACCACTTTCTGAAGAACGATGGCCAAGGCGAAGCCAAACGGGCGGAGTTTATTGACGAAAACCATACCGTCATTCACGATGCCAGTTACACCACCTGCCGACGCAAGCCCGGTCCCGAGTGGCTGCCCGACTGGATTCTGCGCGCCTCGCGCATCAGCCTGGACAACGACGAAGACATTGGCACTGCCCAAGGCGTGGTGCTGAGCTTCAAGGGCGTGCCGATCCTGCCGGTGCCAGCCATCAGCTTCCCGCTGTCCGCCAAGCGCAAGTCCGGTCTCCTGCCGCCCACCATAGGCCTTGGCACCGACAACGGTCTTGAGTTGTCTCTGCCGTATTACTGGAACATCGCGCCCAACCGAGATGCCACCATCACCCCGACGCTGATGACGCGCCGTGGCGTGGATCTAGGTGCCGAATTCCGCTATCTGGAGCCTGAATACTCCGGCGTAGTGCGCGCCAACTTTATGCCGGGCGACAAGCTGACCGACTCTAACCGCTGGGGGCTGTCGTTCCTGCACCAGGGCGTGTTGGCGACACCGATTGGCTCCGTCGGCTTGGCAGCCAATATCAACCGTGTCAGTGATGACAATTATTGGCGTGATTTCACCACGACCAGCACCATTGCCGATGCCAACGCCATTGCCAATACCAGCGCCAGCGTGGGGGTGGCGACCACACAGCGCCTGCTGCCGTCGGGCCTGACTGCCACGTGGGGGCTAGGCGCGTTTTCCAGCAGCCTGCGCTTGCTCAAGTGGCAAACGCTGCAAGACGTGACTGCGCCAATCGTGCCGCCCTATGACCGGATGCCGCAGATCACGGCCCGCTATGCGTTGACCAATGTCCACGGCATTGACTGGTCGCTGGATGGTGACTTCACGCAGTTTGATGCCGACAAAAGCCGCACCTTGCAACCCAATGCCCAGCGCGCCGTGGCCCTGCTGCAAGTCAGCCGCCCGTGGTTGGCTCCGGCAGGCTATGTAACACCCAAATTGCAATTGCATGCAGCCAGTTACCAGTTCGACAGTTTGTTGGCCAACGGCTCGCAGACGGCGGACAGCGTAGTGCCCACGTTCAGCCTGGACAGCGGCCTGGTGTTCGAACGCGACACGAAACTGTTTGGCCGCAGCTTGGTGCAGACACTGGAGCCGCGGGCCTTTTACGTCTACACGCCTTATCGCAGCCAAAGCGCGCTGCCCAATTACGACACGGCCAGCAACGACTTCAATTTTGCAACCATCTTCACGGAAAACGCATTTGTCGGACACGACAAGATCTCCGACAATAATTTATTGACTCTGGGGCTGACGACGCGTTTCCTGGACGCTGATACTGGTGGCCAGTTGGCCCGCTTTGGTGTGGCCCAACGCCTGCGCTTTGCCGACCAACGGGTGACGCTGAATCCGACCGACGCACCGGCACAGGCGGGCTTTAGCGACGTGATGCTGGGTGCCTCTGTCAATGTGCAAGACCATTGGGCGCTGGACACAACGGTACAGTACAACGGCAAGACCGACCGGTCCGTGCGCTCAACCGTTGGTGTGCGCTATAACCCCGGCGACTACCAGGTGCTCAATGTGGCCTACCGATCTCAGCGCGATGTCAGCGAGCAGATTGATATCAGCTGGCAGTGGCCGCTGAACAGTCTGTGGGGCGACAAAGGCCAAGAACTGGGCCCGGGCAAGGGTCAAGGTGAAGGACGCTATTACAGCGTGGGGCGCCTCAACTACAGCTTGAACGAGCGGCGCCTGGTCGACACGGTTTTGGGTGTCGAGTACGATGCGGGCTGCTGGCTGGCACGTGTGGTGCTGGAGCGGGTGCAAACCAGCAGTTCCACAGCAACTGGGCGCGTGATGTTTCAGCTTGAATTTGTCGGTTTTACGCGTCTGGGTTTGGGTGGAAACCCCATACAGGCCCTGACCCAAAACATTTCGCGCTACCAAAATTTGCGTGATTCGGGCGGCACGAGCAGCCGCTTTACCAACTTTGATTGAGAGACCATGAATTTTCGAATGTGGGCAACCCCTCTATTGGGCATATATTGCAGCGTTCTGGCGTTTGGGGCGCATGCCCAAGCCGCGCAGCAGGCGGACTATATTGTGGCCGTGGTGAGCTCCGAGCCCATCACCAACAGCGAGGTCCGGTCGGCCATGCAGCGCGTGATCAACGATCTCACGCAGCAACGCCAGACCGTACCGCCCATGGACGATTTGCGCCGCCGGGTGTTGGAGCGCCTGATCAACGAGCGGGCGCAATTGCAAGTGGCCCAAGAGGCCGGCATCCGTGTCGACGAAGCCATCGTCGACCAATCAGAACAAGCTGTTGCCCGCCAAAACCAGGTGGATGTCGCTGAATTGCGTGCCCGTGTGCGCAAGGACGGAATGACAATCGGCCAGTTCCGCAAACAGTTGCGTGACCAGGTGATCCTGTCGCGTCTGCATGAGCAACAGGTCGAAGGCCGTATCCGCATCTCCGAGGCGGACATCGACCGCGCGCTGGCGGAACAGCAAGGCGGCAGTGCAGACCCGTTGGCGCAAGAAGTCAACCTGGCCCACCTGCTGGTTTCGGTGCCCGAAAAAGCAACCAGCGACCAGGCTGCTGTCCTGTTCGCGCAGGCGCAAAAAGTGCTGGCCCGCATCCGCGCAGGTGAAGACTTCGCTGCCCTGGTACAGGAGCTTTCGGCTGGTGACCGGGCCAATGGCGGTCAATTGGGACTACGCCGGGCCGATCGTTTTCCTCCAGCATTCCTGACCGCGACCCAAAATCTGGGCGTGGGCGAAGTGTCGGACATCGTGCGCACCAACGCCGGGTTCCACATTTTGAAAGTGATCGAACGCAAGGCGCCCGCTGCGCCTTCCATGGCCATCGTCCAAAGCCATGCACGGCACATCTTGTTGCGCACCAGCCCTGAGTTGACGCAAGCGGCGGCCCTTGCCAAGCTGGCCGACTTCAAGAAGCGTATTGAGGCCAAGACCGCTACGTTTGCCGCCCTGGCCCGCGAGCACTCGCAAGACGGTAGTTCCACGCAGGGCGGTGATTTGGGTTGGGTTAGCCCCGGTGCCTTTGTGCCCGAGTTTGAAGAGACCATGAACCGTTTGGCGGAAGGCCAGATCAGCCCTCCGATGGTGTCGCGTTTTGGTGTGCACCTGATCGAATTGATGGAACGTCGCCGCGTGGAAATGAAGCCCCAGGAAGTGCGCGAGACCATACGCAACCAGTTGCGCGCCAGCAAGTATGACGCCGCTTTCACCACCTGGGCTCAGGAGATCAGGGCCAATGCATTCGTGGAGTTTCGCGAGCCGCCGCAGTAAAACTATATGACCCCCACGCTCCACCGCTCTGCGGGTCGCTGCCCCCCGAGGGGGCTAAGTCCACTTGGGGCGGCCCGGCGTGGACTTTTGCCCGTCACGCCGTCGACTGCGCGTCGCTTTGTCCCATGAAACACATCGCGCGCAAACGTTTTGGCCAGCATTTTTTGACCGATGGGGGCATCGTCGATGCCATTGTGGATGCTATCGCGCCCAAGCCGGGGCAGCGCATGGTGGAGATCGGCCCGGGGCTGGCGGCGCTGACCCAACCCTTGGTTGAGCGCTTGGGGCATTTGACCGTCATCGAGCTGGACCGCGATCTGGCTGTTCGGTTGCGGGCACATGGCCAGCTCACCGTCATCGAGGCCGATGCGTTGAAAGTGGACTTTGCCCTCGTGCAGTCTACGTGGATAGCTACGAATTCAATAGCAAACGATGCCGCCATGCCCGCCGCATCCGAGAAGCTGCGTGTGGTGGGCAACCTGCCCTACAACATTTCGACTCCCATCCTGTTCCATCTGCTGGACGCCGTGAATGTTGTGGAAGACCAGCACTTCATGTTGCAAAAAGAGGTCATCGACCGCATGGTGGCGAAGCCTGCAACATCGGCCTTTGGGCGGCTGAGCGTGATGTTGCAGTGGCGCTATGCAATGAAGAATGTGTTGCTGGTGCCACCTGAAAGTTTCGATCCTCCGCCCCGCGTCAACAGTGCCGTCGTGCGCATGGTTCCGCTGGAGCATCCGCCCGCGCTGGACGTGACGCTGTTGAGCGAACTCGTGCAAGTGGCCTTCAGTCAGCGCCGCAAGATACTGCGCAACACACTGGGCCGTTGGCTGGACGATCAGGGATTCAGCGGCAGCTTCGATGTACAAAGGCGAGCCGAGGAAGTGCCGGTGGACGAATACGTGGCATTGGTGCAGCACCCAAGCCTTGCAAAGCAGGCGTAAAAAAGCCCACCGATTGGTGGGCTTTTTTTTGGTGAAGGGTAGTTTTCCAGGACACCCGTGGAACTGGCTCTGCCAGGCCACTGTGCGTGTCCCCCCCAAGGGGGAAGACGCATAGCGCCTCAGGGGGGGGAACCCTTTTACGCCGCTGCGAGCCAATACCCCGAATTAAAGGGGCTGCTCATGCGCAGCGCCAATGGGGACACGTCCAACAATTTGTCGGTGGGCATCTTCTCGCCCGATTCAGTAGCCACATCAATACCCGCAATGGATGCGGCTTGGGCGGTGGTACCGTTTGCCTCGTTCGCCCGTTCTGCTTGGCTGGTGTGTGCAGAACGGGCTACAGAAAAGAATAGAAGCATCGGAACGGTATTTTCCGGTCCCCCCAATAGTCGGCAGTGTCTCGGAAGATGTCGAGCAGTTGCTCGCGCGCTTCCTTGTCAAACTTGGTGTTGGCGGGAATGTGCTCCAGCACGGCGATGAAGCCAGGCTGTGGACCCGACTTGTGCACCGGGTCGGTCATGCTGTCGTACAGCGCGTCAAAATTCTTGCCCACATGCGCGGGCAACTTGAATTGACTGCCAATCATGTCCAACACATCCTGCTTGGTCTGTGCTTCGGCCAAATTGGCATACAGGAAGTGGTGACCCAAGCCCTGTGCAGCTTCCTGCAAATCCGGCACCCTAAAGGCCCGAATCGATTGAACGATGTTCGTTCTGACGGTTCGAAGTGGCATATCCATTCCTACTTCACTTTCTTAAAAGGTACAAATTCGGTTCAAGGCACGATCTTGCGAAAACTCGCATAGTGATCGGCCGTGTAGTAACAGGCATCTGGTGCAGTGGTTTGGCCTCCACACACAATTCGACGGGCGCCTCGGTCGCGTGACCGGGGTGTTTTGACGGTGTATTCGCGGTAGTAACCACGCTTTGCGGCTGGTAGCACCCGCTCGCGGTTGCCAAAAACCACACCGTCCTTTTCAAATGGAAAGGGTCCACCCTGGTGGATCAACTGGTAGGTTTCGACACCTTGCGGTGGCAATTGGTTCAGTGCAACCGTAGCGCTGGCTGGGTTTGACTCCCTGGCTTGTACAGCCCCCCAAGCCCCGGACACCAACAGCAATACGCTGGTGAGCACTAACTTAGCAATACCTCTGCGCACCATGAAACCTCTCAAACGGCTCCGGGTAAACCCGGAAAATCCAAGAGATAGAGTGTCGTGTATTCCGTTCCAAAAAGCAAGGCCTTGCTCAAATTTTAAGCATAGACTATGTAATATTTTGTGAAGTAAGTGGGCGCAAACTTTTCCATTCGGTCCTAACGGCTGGCATTCGCATCTGCCACAGTAAGCGCTGTCATATTTACAATTCGCCGTACCGTCGTACTGGCGGTGAGTACATGCACCGGTTTGGCGGCACCCAGCAACACGGGTCCAATGGCGATGTTGCCACCGGCGGCGGTTTTCAGCAGGTTGTAGGCGATATTGGCCGCGTCGATATTGGGCAAGACCAATAAGTTGGCATCGCCATTCAGCGTGCTGTTAGGCATCAGCATTTTGCGGGCAGCGCCGTCCAGGGCTACGTCGCCGTGCATTTCGCCGTCGACCTCCAGCCAGGGCGCCTGCCGTTGCAGCAGAGCCAGCGTATCGCGCATCTTCAGCGCGCTGGGTTCGTTGCTGCTGCCAAAGCTGGAATGGCTTAGCAAGGCGACCTTGGGCTTAAAGCCAAAGCGGCGCATCTCTTCGGCCGCCATCATGGTGATCTTGGCCAGCTGCGGTGCCGTAGGGTCGTAGTTGACATGGGTGTCGACCAGGAAGACCTGGCGCCCCGGCAGCATCAGGCCATTCATGCAGGCGTAGATGGGCACGTCCGCGACCCCGATGTCGTCGCCCGAAGGCGGACGCTTGCCAATGACCTGGTCGATGTACTGGAGGTGCACGGCCGTTGTGCCCCAGGTGCCGCAAATCATGCCGTCCACATCGCCCTTGTGCAGCAGCATGGAGCCGATCAACGTCAGGCGTCGGCGCATCTCTATCTTGGCCATTTGAGCGGTCACGCCCTTGCGCTCGGTCATCTGGTGGTACGTCTGCCAGAAATCGCGATAGCGGTGGTCCTGCTCTACGTTGACCACGTTGTAGTCCACTCCCTCTTTCAAACGCAGTCCGAATTTCTCCACCCGTTCGGCGATGACACTGGGGCGACCGATCAGCGTGGGTAAGGCAATGCCCTCGTCAACGACGATCTGGGCTGCGCGCAGGATGCGTTCCTCTTCACCTTCGGCAAAGGCCACGCGTTTCTTCAGCGCCTTCTTGGCGGCCGTGAAGATGGGCTTCATCGTCGTTCCCGACGCGTAGACAAAGCTTTGCAATCGCTCGCGGTAGGCATCCATGTCGGCGATGGGGCGCAACGCGACACCGCTGTCGGCTGCGGCCTGGGCGACGGCCGGCGCGATCTTCATCATCAGGCGCGGGTCAAACGGTTTGGGAATCAGGTATTCGGGGCCAAAGGCGAGTTGCTCACCGGCATAAGCCATGGCGACCACTTCACTTTGTTCGGCCTGCGCCAGGTCGGCAATGGCGTGCACGGCTGCAATCTCCATTTCAACTGTGATGGTGGAAGCACCGGCATCCAGTGCACCCCGGAAAATGTACGGAAAGCACAGCACGTTGTTGACCTGGTTGGGGTAGTCCGTGCGGCCGGTGGCCATGATGGCGTCGTCCCGCACCGCCTTGACCTCTTCGGGCAGGATTTCGGGCGTTGGGTTGGCCAGTGCAAAAATCAGCGGCCGGGCGGCCATGGTCTTGACCATATCGGGCTTGAGCACGCCACCGGCAGACAAGCCAAGAAAGATGTCGGCACCGACGATGGCTTCGCGCAGAGAGCGTTCGTTCGTGTTTTGCGCAAACTGGGTCTTGTCCTCGTCCATCAGTTCGACGCGGCCTTCGTAGACGAGGCCCGCCAAGTCGGTAACCCAAATGTTTTCACGCGGGATGCCCAGTTTCACCATCAAGCCCAGGCAAGCAAGCGCCGCCGCACCCGCTCCGGATGTGACTAGCTTGACCTTTTTCGGATCTTTGCCGACGACCTTGAGGCCATTCAGAATTGCCGCACCGACGCAGATAGCGGTGCCGTGCTGGTCGTCGTGGAAGACTGGAATCTTCATGCGCTCGCGCAGCTTGCGCTCCACGTAAAAGCAATCGGGTGCCTTGATGTCTTCCAGGTTGATGCCACCGAAAGTCGGCTCTAGCGAGGCAATGATGTCAACCAGCTTGTCCAGGTCGTGCTTCTCGTCAATCTCCAAGTCAAACACGTCGATGCCGGCGAATTTCTTGAATAGCACGCCCTTGCCTTCCATAACCGGCTTGGAGGCCAGTGGCCCGATGTCACCCAGGCCAAGAACGGCTGTGCCGTTGGTGATGACCGCGACCAGGTTGCCGCGGCTGGTGTACTTGTAGGCGTTGTTGGGGTCTTTGACGATCTCCTCGCAAGGTGCGGCGACGCCGGGCGAGTAAGCCAGTGCCAAGTCATGTTGATTGACCAATTGCTTGGTGGCACTGACGGCGATTTTCCCTGGTGTCGGAAACTCGTGGTACTCCAGCGCGGCTTGGCGCAACTGGGCGCTCTTTTCCGCAGAATTGGAGATCGGTGGCTTGGGGGAAATCGGCGTCTGAATTGGCATCTTGCATCCTCTGCGGCGCCTGTCCGTGCGAAGAAGGCGCATGGCCCGGTGCCCTGTTATGGGCTTTGTATTGTAGACCTGGGCGTTGCCATCGCGGGTGGGTACTCACCCGTATTTGCCACAGGCTCGATGCAGAATCAGCATGGATTGATACAGTGCCGAACGCAGTCTATTCAATGCGCTGCCCGATGCGCTCAAAGCGTGGTAACCAATCGCCCTTGATGGCGGCCGACACAACGATGTGATGGGCCTTGCCTATGAGTAGATGTCGCGGCACGAAACCGATGTAGCGCGAGTCGGCGCTGTTGTCGCGGTTGTCACCCAAAAAGAAGTAGTTGCCGGTCGGCACTACGATAGGACCGAAGTCGCGCCGCGCACCGATCTCGGGCAAGAACTGCACGGTGCGTTCATTGCCAGCCATTCGTTCGCGAATGTGCAATGCGGATGTGGTGGCGCCATTGTCCAGCGGCTCGGTTACAGCGTCAGGCCCCGAATATTGGGCCACCACGCCGTTGATGGTCAACACTTCGTTGCGCAGTTGCACGACATCACCAGGCAGGGCTATGAGGCGCTTGATCAGACGCACGCCATCGACAGGCGATGTAAAGGTTATGACATCGCCGCGTTCGGGTTTGCCGATATCGAAAAGGGACACATCACTGAGTGGCAGCTTAAAGTCGTAGGCAATCCTATTGACCAGCACCACATCGCCTTCCAGCAGCGTGGGGCGCATGGAGCCTGTCGGTATGGGGTTCCAGTCGGCGACGGCAAGCCTGAAGAAACCGAAGCAAACCAGGAATGCGATGAATCCCCGGTTCTGTTTGAGAAAATATTTCACGGAGACCTCCGGCGAGCTAGTTCAGCAAAGTCGCCTAGACGCGGCGGGTCGAAATGACTACGCGTTCCAGCGTCACAGTGCGCGGCGCAGCACTGCTTTTGACCAGCTGCGTGCTGATGACGAGGGTGTCACGGCCGCTGCTGGCGAGCTGGTCAAAGCCCATCAACATACTGCCGTTCACCAGGGCGACTGCTGCCGTTGCGAAGGTGAAAGCGGCGAAGCTAAAACGGCTTTTGCGCGTAGGTGTCATGGTGATCTCCGGTTGTTGCTGGCAGGTCATTGGTGACCCGATGAGCGAACTGTAGGGGCCATGCCTGGCGTTGCCAAGCCGCTTGCGACGGAATGCAGCGTGGCGCGAAGGGCGGTGAAAAAGTCGCGCCAGACTGCGCGCGCTTCAGCGTTTGGGCCGTGGATGGAAGCGAATAGCTTGCGTAGTTTGACTCTCACGCTGCCCGCGCACGACCTTGTCGCAGCCACTGCAATCGCAGCCGGAGGACGAAGACGCCGCGCGCACCATCGGAGCCTTCAGTCGCTGCCCCAATGGCAACCGCAACAGCCATTGCGCCACAAATCGGCGCGCCACGGCGGGCATCAGCATCCACACAACATACAGGCTGCAGGCTGACACCAGCAAGAAGACGACCAACGTTTGTGCAGTCATGCCATCAACCCCCCAACCACAGTGTCAGGCGGTAAGTCACAAACGACGCTGCGTAGGCCAGTCCGAACATATAGGCTGCCATCAGAATAGGGTAGCGCCACGAGTTGGTTTCGCGCTTGACAACGGTCAATGTGGAAATGCATTGCGGCGCAAACACATACCAGGCCAACAAGGAAAACGCCGTGGCCATCGACCAGCCTTTGGCGATGACCGGTGCAAGGCTACTGGCGACCGAGTCACCTGCGGCTGACAACGAATAGACAGTCCCCAGCGCGCCTACTGCAACCTCGCGCGCTGCCAGCCCCGGAACCAGGGCCACTGAAATCTGCCAGTTGAAACCGATGGGTGCAAACAGGGGTTCCAAGAAATGTCCTAGCATGCCGGCCATGCTGTACTGGATGGCCGGGCCGATGGCGCCGTCGGGTGGCCCGGGGTAGGTGGACATGAACCACAGCACCACCATCAATGCAAAAATAATGGTGCCCACACGCCGCAGGAAGATGCGGGCGCGCTCCCACAAGCCCAAGA
Source organism: Rhodoferax sp. (assembly GCA_025351745.1). Lineage (GTDB taxonomy): Bacteria > Pseudomonadota > Gammaproteobacteria > Burkholderiales > Burkholderiaceae_C > Allorhodoferax. Next base: position 29,383 of record JANXVI010000039.1, on the reverse strand, counting down.
ACAGGTTGCGCAAACCGGGCACACGGTAGGGTGGTAGTTCCAGCATCAGTGGCTGGTAACGGCTCTTCATCCACACACGTTTGAATACCCAGGCCACCCCCATTGCCGACACGACACCGGCCACATACAAGCCAAATAGCGTCAGCCCCCGCAGGTTGAACATGCCGACGCTGCGGTCGGGCACAAAAGCGCCAATCAACAACGCATAAACTGGCAGCCGCGCCGAGCAGGTCATCAGCGGGGCCACCATGATGGTGGCCAACCGGTCTTGCCAATTGGCAATCGTGCGCGTGGCCATGATGCCGGGAATGGCACACGCAAAACTCGACAGCAGGGGTATGAACGCGCGGCCCGACAAGCCCACCTTGCCCATCAGGTTGTCTAGTAAAAAAGCAGCGCGGGGCAGGTAGCCCGAGTCTTCCAGCAACAGGATGAAGAAAAACAGAATCAGAATCTGCGGCAAGAACACCAGCACCCCGCCAGCCCCGGCGATAACGCCGTCCACCAGCAGGCTGCGCAAAGGGCCGTCGTCCATATGCCCGCTGGTCCATTCCGCCGTCCACGCCATGCCGGCTTTGATGGCATCCATCGGCACATTGGCCCATGAAAACACCGCCTGGAATACCAAGAACAGCAATGCAGCCAGAATCACCAGGCCCCACACGGGATGCATGGCCCATGCATCCACCCGAAAATGGAAGCGCTGGAATTGTCCAGCCTGCGGTGCAGCAATGGCCAGAATGCGCCGCACTTCGGCCTGTAAGGTAGCGCTGTCGCGTGGCGGGTGTTGTTGGGCTGCGATGGTTGCACTGGTACCTGCGGACTGTGTAGCCAGTGCACATGCCAGATCTTGGTCCAGTTGGGCCAGCAATTTCGTGTGCCCGTTGTGCTGCACAGCCACGGTTTCCACCACCGGGCAACCCAGTTCTGCCGCAAGCAGAGCGACATCAATGACCAACCCACGTTGCCGCGCCACATCCGCCATGTTCAGGGCGACGATGACCGGATGGCCCAGGCGCTGCACCTCCAGCACCAAACGCAAATTCATGCGCAGATTGGTCGCGTCTACCACCGCCACGATGGCATCTATCGGTGACTCGCCGGCACGCCTGCCTTCAATAACTTCCAGCGTGACTTCTTCGTCGGGAGTGGCCGGGTGCAGACTGTAGACGCCTGGCAAGTCGATTACCGACACCGTTTGGCCACTCGCCAGTCGCAGCAGACCGACCTTGCGCTCCACAGTCACGCCGGCGTAGTTGGCAACCTTCTGGCGGGCGCCCGTTAGCAGATTGAATAGTGCCGTCTTGCCGCAGTTCGGGTTGCCCACCAGGGCCACATTCCACGGGGCTGCGATCAATGGAGAAGCGACGGCACTCATACTGATTGGGCCGCGTTCAAGGGTTGCACCTCAATGCATTCCGCTTCGACGAAACGCAGCGCAAACATGGTTTCACCGACGACTACAGCCAGCGGTTCGCGTCCACCCAAGCCGCGGCGCAGCAATTGCAGGGGCTCACCGGGGATAAAACCCAGTTCGCCCAGTCGCTGCAAGGTTGCGGTATCTGCCATCGCCGAATTCCCGCTCACCCGTGCCACGGTGGCATGTGTACCTGTGGGGAGATCGGTTAGGCGCATGGTGGAAAGTTGGGCAGGTTGATGTTGCCGGATATGCCAGCCTAAATGCGAGTCTATCTCATTTAGATTACGCGTGCCCATTCAGTGGCATTTGCAAGCCGGGCTGCGCAAACATGCGTCTGTGGCGTGCAATAAGCAATTGGTCACATAGCGCTGGCGAAATGTGGACTGTCGACCTAATCTTGGGCCATCGAGATTGCTAACCCACCGCAATCTTGATCACAGAAAAGAAGCTGTGCCCTACGGTGCGGGTAGTGTGAAAGCAGAGGATGTCACCATGACTTTGGCCCAAGAATTGGAAAACCTGGAACAGATGCGCAACCGCGCAGCGCTGAGCGAAGACGAGTTTGCACAGGCCAAGGCGCGTTTGTTGCAGCAACCCCCCGCGCCCGCCATGCCCCGCCCCAACGCCACGGTACTCAATGGTCTGCGCCGTTCCCGCTCCGATCAGTGGCTGGGGGGCGTATGCGGAGGCTTGGCCCAATTGACAGGCATGGATTCCTGGCTGTGGCGTCTGTTGTTTGCGCTGATGCTGATTTTTGGCGGTAGCGGCCTGGTTTTTTATGTGTTGATGTGGATTTTGGTGCCGCTGGAGCCCAACACCTACCGCGCGGCCCTGCCAAATAATTTCTGAGTGGGGCGTTGGCGGCGGTGCCACAACGTCGCTCTCCAAGGCTTTGGAAGGCCACGGCCTGCTGATGTCCAAGCGTCTCCACCGCATCAGCAGGACAGCGCCTATCTGTTTTGCGCAACCTGGTGTTGCCAATAGACAAAAAGCGGCGCGCCCAGTATCTCCAGCACCGTGAAAGCGATGAAGGGCGGCGGCGGCAGCCCCACGCCGACCAAGGACACCAATCTGCCCACGCCGCCCAAAAAGATCATCAGCCACAGGCCGCGGAACAGCGCCGTCTGATGTGTGATGCGCGGCACCAGCCACCACGTGACCAGGCCCAAGCCCAGCCATACACCAGCCAGGAAGCGCATATTGCTGTCCAGCGTGGCATCTGCGGGCAAGTGCAAGTGGGCATACAGCGGGTCGTGTATACCCATCAGTTGAACCAGGCCGGTGGCCACTGGCACGATGCCCATCAGGGCAGTGACGATCTGCAGGGGTCGTTTGTGCATGGCAACCCTTAGCTGGCCAGCAGGCCCAGGCCCAAACCGATTGCATATAAAACATTGGCCAAGGCAATGCCGCGTTGCGGCACGCTGAACCAGTAGCGCTGCGCCAGCGCCAGGTAGGCCAGCAGTACGCCCATGCCCAAGGCCAAAAAGAACGTCGATTGCAGCAGCATCGGCCACTGGTGCAGCGCCAGATAGCCCCATACCAGTGCAAACAGCATGGCGCCCAGGCTGTGGCTGGCGTGGAAGCCCTTTGCTGCGCGCGCCATCGTGGTCTGGCGGGAGATGACGGGTGAGACCACCCGTAGCGCCTCGGTCACTATGGCATCCCTTGGATCGAATTGGTTGCCGTAAAAGGTAAAGAGCAGGTGCAAACCGCCCAACAGGCCCAGCACCGTGGCGCTGGCAAGGATCAGGGCGGGGGCAAGTAGCATGCAACTCCTGGTTAATCTTTACAGAGAAAAGATATGAATGAATTGTTGCATGCTTATCTTTCTCGTGTCAAGATATCTGTATGAAATCTCCCAAACGCGCTGCGCCACCGCCCAAGGCATACCACCACGGCAACCTGCGCGAATCCCTGTTGCTGGCCGCAGAAGCCACCTTGGCCGTGCGGGGCCTGCACGGCACCATGCTGCGCGATGTCGCCAAAGCGGCCGGGGTATCCCACGCCGCCCCCTACCACCACTTTGCCAGCCTGAACGACCTGTTGGCGGCAGTCGCCGAAAGAGGTTTTACTGCGCTGGCCGATGCCGTGGAGCAGGCCAGCAACACGCCCGACACACATGAGCGCCTGTTGCAAATCGGACAGGCCTATGTGCGCTGCGCCCGTGTGCAACCCGCGCGGTTTCGGTTGATGTTCGCACCGCAACTGGCGCAGGCGTCGTCGTACCCCGCGCTGCAAGCAGCATCCAACCGTGCCCTTGGCCTGCTGATGGCGGCCGCCTGTGCGCACGACCCCATCAATGGCCCTGAATTGGCCCTGTGCGGTTGGAGCCTTTCGCACGGCCTCAGTAATTTGTTGATTGACGGCGCTTTCGACCATCTGCCTTCCGCCATGCGAGACCCCGACGCCCTGGTGCGCCAATTGACGATGCGGGCCTTGGGACCCCTGACGCCAGGCAACCCGGCTGTCGCAACCGTTCCCAACAGAAAGAATCGCAAAGTCCCTTAGACTGCGCCCCACCATTACCCGCAGGCACAGCACATGACGGACAACAACGACAAACCCATTCCTGACGACAGCGAGAAGAAGCGCCAACGCGAGCGCGTGGAGCGCCTGCTGCTGCAAGCCCCGCAGGTCAGCACCGGCAGTGTCACCGTGGGTGGCAAGACTCGGCACTACAGCGCCAGTGCAGGCTTCGTGCCCATCGTCGCCCATATGTCAGACAGCCACAAGGGCGAGCCCGACGCTGCACTGTTCGTGACCAGCTACACGCTGCAGCACAAAAGCGTAGCACCCAAACCGGCCGACCGGCCCATCTTGTTTGCGTTCAACGGCGGACCGGGCTCTGCGTCCATCTGGTTGCACCTGGGCGCACTGGGTCCCAAGCGCGTGCCTATCAACGACGACGGCAGCATGCCGCCCCCGCCCTATGCAGTGGAGGACAACCCCCACACCTGGTTCGAGCACTTTGACCTGGTGTTTGTGGACCCGCCGCACACCGGCTATTCGCTGACCGCCAGCGCGGCAGCCCGCAAGCAGATGCTCAGTGTGGACGGCGATGTGGACGCGCTGGCCGAGTGCATACGCGTCTACCTGAGCCGCAACCAGCGCTGGGGTTCGCCGGTCTATCTGGCGGGCGAAAGCTATGGCACCACCCGCGGCGCGGCTTTGGCCGACAAGCTGTTGGATCTGGGAATTGCCTTGGCTGGCGTCATTCTGGTGAGCTGCGCCATGGATATTCAAACGCTGGAATTTGAAGGCAAGAACGATCTGGCCCACGCTCTGTTTGTGCCCGGCTTTGCGGCTGCGGCGCAATACCACGGCAAGCTCAAGGGGCCGCTGGGCGAATCTGGCGCGCAAGCCCGTGCCGCCGCCGAGGCCTTTGTGCAGACCGACTACCTGGCTGCACTGCACCAGGGCGCGCGCCTGGCCCCGGCGCAACGCAACCGTATCGCCAAGCGCCTCACCGAGCTGACCGGACTGCGCACGGATGTCATAGAGGACAACGACTTACGCATCTCGGACCAACTGTTCTTCAGCGAACTGTTGCGCGACCAGGGCCGCATGGTCGGTCGGCTGGAGGCGCGCGTCACCGGGCCGATGGGTGTGCGCAAGTCGAGAACCTGGGAGTTTGACCCTGGGCTGGAGGCCATCATGGGGCCCTACACCATGGCCAGCAATGGCTATTTGCGCGAGCAGCTCGGCGTGCAAACCGACCAGCGCTACGAGGTGCTGTCCCTGGACGTCAACAAGTCGTGGAACTGGCTACAAGGTGAGTCCAAGGGCAATAGCTACACCAGCACCAGCGGGGCGTTGGCGCGTGCGCTGCGGCGCAATCCGCATTTGCGTGTGTTGGTTGCCAGCGGCTACTACGACCTGGGTACGCCCTATTCGGCCAGCGACTACTCCCTGGCCCGCATGGATTTGCCCCCGGAGGTCATGGCGCGCATCACGCACCGCTACTACGATGCCGGTCACATGATGTACACCCGCACGGATGACTTGAAGAAGCTGAAGGCGGACCTGAAGGCCTGGTTGGCTTGAACCGCTCGCCGGGTGGGGGAGTGGGTTGTCAAAAACAAAGCCTCAAACGCCAGGCGTATTCGCATCAAAAGAAGGAATCGCAATCCCCGCCGTCCGCGCCTCGGCCAGCAGCGTAGCAAGCTCGGCGGCCGAATGCACGTTGAGGCGGTCAAAAATCTTGCGCCGGTGTTCCTCCACCGTGCGCACGCTGAGCTCCATCTTCCACGCAATGGTCTTGTTCAGCTCGCCCGCTGCCACCATGGGCATCAACCGCACCTGTTGGCGAGACAGGCCGTCTATCAGTTGGCGCAGCGCGTCGACGCGGGCCATACGCCCATGCCACTGCTGTTCCAACTCCAAAGCCTTGTGGATCAGGTGCACCAGCGCATCGTCGGCATAGGGCTTTTCAATAAAGCTGAAAGCACCCTTTGCCATGGCACTTACTGCCATCGGAATGTCACCATGGCCGCTCAAAAATAGCATCGGCATGCGGTCGCCCAAGCCGCGGCCGATCAGCGCGTCATGGACTTGTAAGCCCGACAACGGCTCCATGCGCACATCCAAAATAAAGATGCCGCGCGGCGTTGCGCTTGCACCGTCGAGTGCCGTCAACAATTCGGGGCCACTGTTGTACGTGACCACTTGAAGGTCATGCTGGCGCAACAGAAAGGCGATCGACGAGCGCACGCCTTCGTCGTCGTCGCAGAGGTATATGGTCGTTGGTGTGGTTGTCGCTGTCATGGTGTAGCTGCCGCTTGGGTCTCTTGTGATGCCTTATCGGGGGGCAACGAAAAGCTGAAACAGGCACCTGCGCGTTCAGCATCCTGGGCGTATAAAGCCCCGCCGTGCGACTCCAGTATGGAGCGGCAGATCGCCAGGCCCAGGCCCGTTCCTTCCTTTTTGGTCGAAAAGAAAGCTTCGGTCAGGGTCTCGATGTCGCGACCATCCAGCCCAGGTCCGGTGTCCGTGACGATGACCGTGACCCAGCCCGCACTGTCCCGCAGGGGCGGCACCACACATAGCGCCGTGCGCACGCTTATTGCGCGGGGCGACGCGCTCTGCGCCATAGCGTCGCTTGCATTGCGCAGCAGGTTGGTTATGACTTGCTCGATGCCAATGCGGTCCATGCGTACAAGGGGCAGGGAACTGTCTAGTGACAAGGACACTGCGACCCCCGCGCGTTTGAGATCGGGTGTGAGCAGGGCCACCGCGTCGGAGACGATGGTGTTGACATCACAAGCCAGCAGGACCAAGTCCCGGCGCGCCAGGCGCGAGCGTATGCGGTGCACAATGCCGCCCGCCAGTGATGCGTGGCGCGACAAGGCCTGGGCAGCGGCTAGCAGGTCGGGCTGGGTGCCGGGTTGCTTCCCCAGCGCCTTGGCAATGCCTGCGCTGTAACTGACGATGCTGGTCAGCGGTTGGTTCAACTCGTGGGCCAATGTGGACGCCACCTCACCCAGCGTGGACAGGCGGGCATGGTTGCTCAACACCTCGCGCTGGCGGCGCTCCAGCTCTTCTAGGCGTTTGCGCTCCGTCACATCGACGATGGAGCCCATCCAGCCCACCTGCTGGCCCGCTCCGTCGACCAGCGGTGACTCGAACACCATCACATCCAGGATGCGGCCATCGCGGTGGCGCCAGCGGGTCTCTTGGCCTGCGCGCTGTGTGGGGTGGATGGCGGAGTGGTCCTGCGTGGTTTTCACCATCGCGTCGGGTGCCGAGCCCTGCGCTACCAACTCATCCACCGAATAGCCCACCATCTCGCAAAAAGTGCGGTTGGCAAACAGCAGCTTGCCGTCCAGATCGCGCGCGCGCAGGCCGACCAGGGCGGACTCTTCCAGTGACTGGCGCCAGGCCGCTTCCGTGCGCCACGCGCCTTCGGTACGCGTCACCTGGCGCATCTGCCGACGCAGCAGCAGCGTGGCAATGCTGATCAACACCAAAAACCCCACAATCAGTACCACGGGCAGTGTGGTGAACCAGTGGGGTTGGCGCACGCGCTGGGTCAGGCGCAGGCGTGCGTCGGGCACTGCGTTGAACGGTGTCTCAAAAGTCTCACCCCGAGCGACCTGGCCCGGGGTCTCGGTGGACACAATCACTTCGCCCAGGCCAGACAGCAATTGCACTTCGTACTGCGCCGCCAGCCACCAGAAGTCTTTGCTTTTGATCAGATCGGTGGGGTCGTAGCGCGCGATCAGTTGGCCTGTCTGCGGTCGACGCTCGTCGCTCGTGGGTGCGATCAGATGCAGGCTAATGCCCTGTGCCTGGGATTGAAATTGGCCGTGGGTGCCTGGCCGTTGTTCTCGCCTAGCCTCGGCCACGATCCGCATATTGGCATCGAGCCAGATCACGCTGAGCCAACGCCGGTCCAGGCCGGCAGCGATCTCGGGCAGCGTAGCAAGCTGCTGGTTGGGGTCTGCCCCGGCGGGTGGCAAGTGGGTGGCAGCGGCGCGCAGCTTGACCGCCTCCGTCTCCAGCCGCGCTGCAAGTTGCGCCTCAAGGCTCAACGTGTCCGCCATCACCGACTGGCGCAGCGCCTTGCGCTCTAGCGTGTCATTGTCTTGCGCCCAGATCACAACCAGCGCGGTGAACAGCATGGACAGCAGCAGCGGCGCTTCCCACAGAAACCGGGCCCACGGCGACAGCCCAGCCGAAGGCGGCACAGCTCCGTTCTGGGTGTGGTGGGCAAGGGTGGGAGCAGCCATGGTGGGAGTCTACTGAAGCGCGCCGCCGCTGTGCATCAAACTGCGTCCGGCCACATCAGCATGACCCCGCCCCGCGCCACTAGGCAGACCTGCTCGGGATGGGCGACCCGGCAATGACGCGCAACGGCCCGTCATCCACATCACGGGGGTCGATACACACGCGCACGGCGATAAGGTGTCACATTCGGTGGTGGTAAGCACCTGGGGAATGGTGGCATAGCCGTGTTCTGCGATCCGTTGGGGTAGAGACATGCTATGGTGTTGATAGCGGTATAAGTCCATTCTACGAGGGCCATAGCCTGATTTTACTCTAAATTCTCCCGAAAATAATTCATAAAACCTAATTTGGGTATAGATATGCCGTGCGGGAGCTCTATTGGTTTTGTATGACCTCCAGCGCCGACACCGGGCTGGCCGCATTGCCCCACGCATGGCGGATGTAGGAGAGCACGGCGGCGATCTGCGGGCCCTCCAGCGTCTGTTGGAAGGACGGCATGCCATAGGGGCGCGGGTTGCCGGTCGTGGCGGGTGGGTAGCCGCCGTGCAGCACGGTCTGCACCAGGTTGGCGGGCGATTCCAGGGTAACAACGCGGTTGCCAGCCAGTGGCGGGTAGGCGCCGCGCGCGCCCTCGCCCTGTTCGCCATGGCATTCGGCGCAGTGCTGTTTGTAGAGTTTCTGTCCACTGCTGAACTGTGCCGGCTCCGGTGCCCTCGCAGTGCGCGGTGCCAGCGTTTGCTGTGGTAGCTCTTTCAAAAAGACGGCCATGGCCTGCAGGTCGGCGTCGCTCAGGTACTGGGTGCTGCCAAACACCACGTCGGCCATCGGGCCCATGACGCTGCCGTGGCGCGACGTGCCGGTCTTCAACAGCGCCACCACCTCCTGCGTATCCCATTCGGCGACGCCCGCCTCACGGGCGGAGGCCAGTGACGGTGCGTACCAGTGCTGCATCGGTATGGCGCCGCCCTGCAACGCCAGTGCGCTGCGGCTGGCGCCCAGCAGATTGCGCTCGGTATGGCAGGCGGCGCAGTGGCCCAGGCCGCGCACCAGGTAGGCGCCCCGGTTCCACTCGGCGGTGTGGGTGGGCTCCGGCGCGAATTCCGCCGCGCGGAAGAACAGGGCCCGCCACACCGCCAACGATGCCTGGTTGCTGTAGGGAAACGCCAGCTCGTGCGGCCGGTTGGCCTGCGCCACCGGTGCCAGGCTGCGCAGGTAGGCATACAGCGCGTCGCTGTCGCTGCGGCTGATGTTGGTGTAGCTGGTATAGGGGAACACCGGGTATAGCAGGTGCCCGTCGGCCGAGCGGCCATGGTGCATGGCGCGCCAGAACGCGCCCTGCGTCCAGTTGCCCAAGCCGGTGGACGCGTCGGGCGTCAGGTTGCTGGTGTAAACCGTGCCAAAGGGCGTTGCAATACCGAGGCCACCGGCGTAGTCGGCCCCGCCGCGCGCGGTGTGGCAGGCCGCGCAATTGCCGGCGCGGGCGAGGTAGGCGCCCTGGGCGAGCTGGGCGGGTGTGGCGGTGGGGTTTGCCGGGGCGTTGAGGTCTAGGCTGGCTTCGCCGCGCACGTTCAGCCAGGCAACCAGCGCGCTGGTTACGATGCCGAGCGCCAGCAGCACGCGCGCGGCGCGCAGCCACAGCGGGGCCGGTTTGCGCGGGGACGAAAAAGGGTTGGAGGTAGAGGGGGTCATGGCGGCGGCGCTTCTTTTGCTTATTGGCGGCCACTGCCACATTCCACCGGCAGCGGCGTGGTGCTGGCGGCTGCGGCGTGGGCCTGGGTGGGCAGCGTTTGCGACGACAACCATGTGGCGATGGCACTGACCTCATCTACCGTCAGGCGCTTGGCGATCTGGCCCATGCAGTCGGGTGCGGCGGCGTGTCGCTTGTCGGTCTGCCACGCGCCGAGCTGGCCAATCAGATAGTCCCGCGGCAGGCCCAGCAGGCCGGGGAAGGCGGGCAGCACGCCAGTCATCGCACTGCCGTGGCACTGCGCGCAGGCGGGAATCTGGCGTTGCGTGTCGCCATGCTGCACCAGCGCCTGGGCGCGTTGCAGCACTGCGGCTGGGGCAGTGGCAGTTTGGGGCGGCGGGTAGGGCAGGTCTTGGCTGGCGAAGTAGTCGGCCATCTCGCGCAAGTAGGCGTCAGACAGGTGATCGACCAGGTGCAACATTGCGGGGTTGGTGCGACGTCCGTCGCGGAAGTTGCGCAACTGGTTGTACAGGTAGCCAGCCGGCTTGCCCGCAATGCGGGGGAAGTATCCCGCGTTGGTGGCACGCCCGTCCTTGCCGTGGCACACCGTGCAGGCCAGCACGCGCTGGGCGATGGTGTCGGGCACAGTGCGCGGTGTTGCTGCCGCTGCCGCTGCTGCCGCGGTGGTGGCACCTGCGGCGTGCGATGGCGTCAATACCGTGGCAGCGGCAAATAGCAGCGCCAGTTGAACGCCTGCCACAGTCCAACGACGGAACGCGGGGTGCCAGATGGCAGGGGCTCGGTTGGGCAGGACAGAGGTATTCGACAGCTTGCTCATCGCGCTTCTTGTGGTGGCGCCGCATTGAGTTGCGCTAGCCGCTCGGGCGTACCCACGTCTGTCCAGCGGCCGGTGTACAACTGGGCGGTGATTTGTCGCTTCGCCATGCCCGCTCGCAACAAATGCACCAATGCGGCTTTCATACCCTGCGGATTTCCAGCAGGGATATCGCACCAAGGCTGCGCAAACAACGCGGCTCGGTACAGGCCTATGGTGCTGTAGGTGTAGCGCGCTTGCGGGTCGTCGACAGGCAGGTTCAAGACAAAGCCCACACCGTTCACACTTTCGGATGGGATAGCAAGGCCAAAGTCGCCGTGCGGATTGTGGGTGGGGTTGGGCACCAGCCACAGGTGGGCCAGCTTGCCGCTGGCGACGAAGCGGTCCACATCGGCCTGGCGGAACGCAAACTCCGGCGCGAACACATCCCCCGCCAGCGCCCAGAACACGCCATTGGCCTGGGCCGGGCACAGCAGCGGCAAGGCGCGGGCAATGCCGCCTGCGGTCTCCAACGCGCCGCCAAAATCGCGGCCCTCGTGCGAGTACTGGATGTGGACGGTGTTGACTGGTTGCTCCTGATTTGATAGTACCTTCGGCATATTCGACGAGGGCTGCGGGCTGAAAACATTGGGATACTTGTCTGCAATCTGGTCTCCCAGCCACGCCGTGTTGACCACTACTTTGTCAAAACCGCCCCGGGCCAGCGCCTCCAGGTGCCACTGCATCAGCGGCTTGCCCTGAACGGTCAGTAAGGGTTTGGGGGTGTGGTCCGTCAGCGGGCGCATGCGCTCGCCACGGCCGGCGGCCAGCAACATGGCGCAGGTGGGGTTGGAGGGCGTGGGGTGCATGGTCATTGCCGGACATTTTGCCCTGTCGCTCAGGGGCGACAATGGGCTACATGAACCCCACCCCACCCGCCACTGGACTTTCACAGTCCGAAGCCGCCAGCCGACTGGCGCACTTTGGCCCCAACGTGCTGCGCAACGCCCAGCAGCGCGCGGTGTTGTTGCAATTCCTGGCGCAGTTCAAAAATCCCCTGGTGATCATTTTGCTGGTGGCCAGCGTCATCACGGCACTGACGGGGGATGCCACGGGCGCACTCATCATCGGCACGATTGTGGTGATGAGCGTGACGCTGGATTTTGTGCAGGCCTACCGTGCCGGACAGGCCGCCGCGCGCCTGGCGCTGCAGGTGGCCGTCACGGCGCTTACGCTGCGCGATGGCCAGCCCATTGCGGTCCCGGTTGCAGACCTGGTGCCCGGAGATGTGGTCTTGCTATCGGCCGGCGATCTGGTGCCCGCCGATGCAGAAGTGCGTGAAGCCAATGACTTGTTCGTGAACCAGGCGCAACTGACGGGCGAACCTTATCCGGTTGAAAAGAAGCCCCTCACCGATACCGAATCACGGGCTGGTGACCCCGCACACGCGGCCTTTGACCTGGAATCTGCGAATGCGGTCTTCATGGGCAGCTCCGTGGTCAGTGGCTCAGCGCGTGTTGAGATCCTGCGCACGGGCAGTGCGACGGCGCTGGGGCAGATTGCTGTCAGTTTGGCCGAGAGCGCGCCACCGACCGCGTTCGAGATTGGCACCCGCCGCTTTGGCATGCTGATCATGCGTTTTACGGTGTTGCTGGTGCTCTTCACACTGTTGGTGAATGTGGCATTGCACCGCGCTCTGATCGAGTCATTTCTATTTGCCGTGGCACTCGCCGTGGGGCTGACGCCCGAGCTGTTGCCGATGGTGGTGTCGGTCACGCTGACGCGCGGTGCGATCCGCATGGCAGCACTCAAGGTGATTGTGAAGCGGCCCTCGGCGATTCAGGACATGGGCGCCATGGACGTGCTGTGTACCGACAAGACCGGCACACTGACCGAAGCGCGCATCCGGCTGGAGCGGCATGTGGACCCGCTTGGAAACCCAAGTGACGCGGTGCTGGAACTGGCGTACTTGAACAGCTACTTTGAAAGCGGCATCAAGAGCCCGCTAGACGACGCCATTCTGGCGCACACCGAGCAGACCGTGGCGGGGTGGGCCAAGATCGACGAAGTACCGTTCGACTTTGAACGTCGGCGTGTCTCGGTGTTGCTGGAACGCGGTAGCCAGCGCCAACTGATGCTCAAGGGCGCACCCGAAGACGTGCTGCGCCTGTGCACGACCTACAGAGGTGCAGACGGCACCAACCAGCCCATGGACGCTGCGGCGCTGCGACAGACCACCGCCGTGTTTGACGCGCTGGGTGAAGAGGGCTTTCGCGTGCTGGGCATTGCCTGGCGCGACGTGCCGCCCGACCATCCCCACGCCGGAATTTCGGACGAAAGTGAACTGGTCTTTGCCGGCTTCGCCGCGTTTCTCGATCCACCCAAAGTCAGTGCCGGGGCCGCTCTCAAGGCGATGGCAGCAAGCGGTATCGCCGTGAAGATCGTGACCGGCGACAACGAACGGGTGACGCGGCACGTATGCGCCGAGCTTGGCGTTGCCATCCAGGGGGTATTGACGGGCACCGATGTTGCAGCCATGAACGACGACGCCCTGCGTGCCCGCGTGGAAGAGGTAAACCTGTTTTGCCGCGTCAACCCGGCGCAGAAGAACCGTATCATCCTGGCGCTCAAGGCGCGCGGCCATGTGGTGGGCTATCTGGGCGATGGCATCAACGACGCGCCTTCCCTGCACACCGCTGATGTCGGTATTTCGGTCAACGGCGCAGTGGACGTGGCCAAGCAGGCCGCGGCGATGATTCTGCTGGAAAACGACCTGATGGTGCTACATGCAGGCATCCAGGAGGGGCGGCGTACCTTTGGCAACGTCATGAAATACATCATGATGGCCACCAGCTCCAATTTTGGCAACATGTTCAGCATGGCCGCAGCCACCCTGTTCCTGCCCTTCTTGCCGATGCTGCCGCTGCAGATTTTGCTCAACAATCTGCTGTACGACGTCTCCGAGATCACCCTGCCCATGGACCATGTGGATGCCGAAGACCTGGAGCGCCCCAAGCGCTGGGACATGGCGTTCATCCGCAATTTCATGCTGACCATTGGACCGATCAGCTCGGTGTTTGACTTCATCACTTTTTACGCGCTGCTGCGGCTGTTTGCGGCGGACGAGGCGCTGTTTCGCACTGGCTGGTTTGTTGAGTCGATGGCCACCCAGGTATTGGTGATTTTTGTGATCCGCACCCGGCGCTTGCCATGGCGCAGCCGCGCCCATCCGTGGCTGACCGCAACCTCGCTGGGTGTTGTGGCTCTCGCCATGGCCTTGCCCTTTACGCCATTGGCCCCGTACCTCGGGTTTACCGCTCTGCCGTGGTCGTTCTTTGCCTTGCTGGTCAGCCTCTTGGTGGCCTACCTCACGCTGGTGGAGGCGGGCAAGCAGTGGTTTTACCGCCGCATGGTGGGGAAGGTGTAGCCAAACCGCACAACCGATTGGCCGAACCACGACCCGGACTTGACCTGGATCAAGGGCGAGCGAAGTTAGGGAGGTCTACGCCTTGATTGTCACGGGGCCGTCGTGGCGTACTTGGAGAATTCCTCCAACCTATTTCCATCCTTAAAGAATGCATGACAAATTTGTACAGCAACGTGCCGCTCCTGGCCGGCAAAAAGGCACTGATCGTCGGTTTGGCCAACGCGCACAGCATTGCCTGGGGTTGTGCCCGCGAGATGCACCGCTCAGGCGCGGAATTGGTGCTCTCGTGCCTGAACGAACGGGCCTACCAAAGCGTTGCGCCGCTGGCAGCCGAACTGGGTGTCCCGCTGTACACCTGCAATGTCGAAACACCGGGAGATATTGCAGCACTGGTCGAGAAAGCGAGTGGCCATCTGGGCCAACTCGATTGCGTGGTGCACTCGATTGCCTGGGCGCCGCTGGAAGACCTGCACGGAGACGTGGTGAACAGCTCCGCAGCTGGCTTCACCCGTGCGATGGAGGTGTCGTGCCATTCGTTTGCGCACCTGGCCCAGTTTTGTTTGCCTCACATGCCACAAGGCGGCAGCCTGGTGACCATGAGCTACCAGGGCGCGGCCGAGGCCATTGCCCACTACGGGCTCATGGGGCCGGTCAAGGCGGCGCTGGAATCTTTGGTGCGCTACATGGCGCTGGAGTTGGGTCCCAAGGGCATTCGCGTGCACGCGGTGTCGCCAGGGCCAATCTTGACCCGAGCGGCATCGGGCATCGAAGACTTTGATGCCCTGATGGCGCATGCCCGCAGCAAGTCTCCGTTGGGTCGTCTGGTGACCCTTGAAGAAATAGGCAGCCTGACCGCCTTCTTGTGCAGCAATGCAGCATCTGGCATGACAGGGCAAACGATTTATGTCGATGCCGGTTGCCACGCGGTCGCTTGAGTTGTGCTGCCCCCCCAACCGTTATCCATGCGCAATATGACATCCTCCAAAACGCCCCCCCCAGCCACCGATTCATCACACCGGCCGAACCACAACCTGGACGCCGACTCCGCGCTGCAGTCCTGGCTTCGCGCGCTGCTGGCACGCGGCAGCATGGGCTTGTCGCCCACCGCATTGGCGCAGGCTTACGGCGACTGGGCCGTGCACCTTGCAGCCTCTCCCGCACGGAAAATGGCGCTCATGCACAAGGCCTTGACAATCCCGACGCAAATTGCCGGCAAGCTGCGTACGGACTCGTCTGGCGCGGCCGCAGCCCCTGTGGAGTCGGACCACCGCTTTGATGGTGATGGCTGGAGCCAGTGGCCTTTCAATGTGTTCAAGGCGACTTTTCAAGCCTGTGACGCGTGGTGGCAAGAGGCTGCAGAGGCCGAGGGCATGTCTGGGCACCACCAGCAGATGCTGCGTTTCTATACCCGCCAAATGATGGACGCGCTGGCTCCTAGCAACTATCCATTGACCAACCCGGAAGTTTTGAAGCTGGGCATTTCAACGCTGGGGCAGAGCTGGATCAAGGGCTACCAGAGCTTTCTGCAAGACGCCGCACAGCAGCAGCGCGAACGTATGCAGACCGGCCCGACTGAAGCGGCTTCGCAGGTTTATGTGGTGGGGAAAAACGTGGCCGTGACACCCGGCAACGTGGTGTTTCGCAACCACTTGATCGAATTGATCCAGTACGCACCGACCACCGACACGGTTGTTGCCGAGCCGGTTCTGATCGTGCCATCGTGCATCATGAAGTACTACATCCTGGACCTGTCGCCCGGCAACTCCATGGTGCGCTACCTGGTGGGCAAGGGCTACACCGTGTTTATGGTGTCCTGGCGCAACCCCGATGCGAGCGACCGCGACCTGGGTCTGGACGACTACGTGCGCATGGGCGTTTTTGACGCGATGGCCGCCATTCGCGAGGGAACCGGTGCAGCGCGGATCCACGCCATGGGCTATTGCCTGGGGGGCACCTTGTTGTCGATTGCAGCGGCCCGTCTGGGCCGGGGCGATGGCACCGCGGCCGAGCGTGGTCGTTTCCCCGAGCTGGCCAGCGTGAGCCTGCTGGCTGCATTGACCGACTTTTCTGAGCCAGGAGAAATGGGTGTCTTCATTGACAAAGACCAGGTTAAGACCCTGCAGGCGCAGATGGCACGTACCGGTTTTCTTTCGGGCCGGCAAATGGCGGGCACTTTCCAGTTTCTCAATTCCCGCGACCTGATCTGGTCACGCAACACGCGGCGCTATTTGCTGGGGCAAGACGAAGTGGGCAACGACATGATGGCCTGGAATGCCGACGTGACCCGCCTGCCCGCGCGCATGCACTCGGAGTACCTGGACCAGTTGTTTCTGCACAACGCGCTAGCAACGGGCCAGTTCCATTGTGGCGGCGTGGAGGTAGACCTCACAGACATCAAGGCACCCATGCTGGTGGTGGGCACCGTGCGCGACCACGTGTGCCCGTGGACTTCCGTTTACAAAATCCACCGGCTGACCGACGTGCACACCACCTTCATCCTTGCTGCGGGTGGCCACAACGCAGGCATTGTGTCCGAGCCCGGGCATCCCAAGCGCAGCTACCAAATGGCCAGCGTTGAAGCAGGCCACGGCTGGACCGAGCCCGCAGCTTGGCAGGCCGCGGCGCCCCGGCACGAAGGCTCGTGGTGGGAAGCGTTGGACCAGTGGCTACAAGCACGCTCGGGCAAGCGTGTGTCTGCCCGCGCCATTCCTGCGGAAGCCTCCTTGTGCGATGCACCAGGCACCTATGTGATGGTCCGCCATGCCGATTGAACAAGGATCCATCCCCATGCAAGCCGTTGCCACCCCCGAGTACACCGACAACGTCACCTACAACGAGATCCGCCTGGGGCAAAGTGCGCGTACCGTGCGCACCCTCACGCTGGAAGACATCCGCGCGTTTGCCGCCGTGTCGGGCGACACCAATCCCGCCCACCTGGACCCGGCCTATGCCGATGCCACCTTGTTCCATGGTGTGATTGCGCATGGCATGTGGGGTGGTGCGCTGATCTCTGCATTGTTGGGCACGGTGTTTCCCGGCCCGGGCACCATCTACATGGAGCAGGCGCTGCACTTCACGCGGCCGGTGCGGTTGGGGGACACGTTGACCGTGACCGTCACCGTGACTGCCAAAAACGATGAGAAAAAGAGCGTCGAGCTGGACTGCCAGGTACAAAACCAGCGCAGCGAGCGGGTGCTCTTTGGCATGGCCCGGGTGCTGGCGCCGACGCAGCGGGTGCGTCGGCTGCAAGTGCAGGTGCCGCAGATCCAGTTATTTGACCCCGAAGCACGCCTGCGTGCCTTGCTGGCACTGGGTGATGGGCTGGCGCCCGTGCGCTGCGGCGTGGTGCACCCGTGCGATGCGGATTCGCTGCAGGGCGCCATGGAGGCCGCGCGCCTGGGGCTGATTGATCCGGTGCTCATTGGCCCCGAAGCACGGCTGCGTGATCTGGCCCACGAACACGGCATTGACATCAGCGGCATCACCATCGAGTCGGTGCCCCACAGCCACGCAGCCGCCGAGACTGCAGCCTTGATGGCCGCCGACAACCGCGTGCAGGCCTTGATGAAGGGCAGCCTGCACACCGATGAGCTGATTCATGCGGTCGTCACCCTGGTGGCATTGCGCACCGAGCGACGCATGTCGCACGTGTTCCGGTTTGACGTGCCAACTTATGCCAAGCCCTTGTTTCTGACCGACGCGGCCCTGAACATTCGCCCCACATTGGCAGAAAAAGCCGACATTGTGCAAAACGCGATTGTGTTTGCGCAAGTGATGGGCATAGCCTTACCAAAGGTGGCCATTTTGTCGGCCGTTGAAACCATCAACCCCGCCATTCCGTCGACGCTGGACGCTGCCGCCTTGTGCAAGATGGCCCAGCGCGGCCAGATTGTCGGCGCGCTGCTGGACGGGCCGCTGGCTTATGACAATGCCATCTCAGCGCACGCTGCCAGCATCAAACACATTGCATCCGACGTGGCGGGTGATGCCGACATTCTGGTGGTGCCCGATCTGGAGTCGGGCAACATGCTGGGTAAACAACTGCAATACTTGGGTGGCGCAACGTCGGCGGGAATTGTGCTGGGCGCGCGGGTGCCCATTGCACTCACCAGCCGTGCCGACGGCGCGTCTGCCCGCATTGCCTCGGCGTTGCTGGCCAAGCTCGTTGCGCACCACAACCGCAAGACGCGTCTATGACGGTGCTTGCAGTCAACGCAGGTTCGTCCACACTGAAATTTGCTCTGTACCCTGCTGACAGCGATCCCGACGGGGCGGCACTGCTGTCCGGCAGTGTGGATGGCCTGGCCACGCAAGGCCCTCTGCTGTTGCGCTGGGCAGCCAATGGCAGCGCCACGCAAACCGAATTGCCGTGCCATGGTGAAGAGCCATTTGCATGCGCCTTGCGCGCGCTGCAAAACCTGTTGCAGGAAGCCGCTGCCGGGCAAGACCTGCGCGCCATTGCACACCGGGTGGTGCATGGTGGGGGTGTTTACGGGCAGCCGGTGCGTGTGGATGCAAAGGTGCTGCAGGCCCTGGAGGGTTTTTCGCCATTGGCGCCCTTGCACCAGCCGCACAACGTCGCCGGCATCCGTGCGTTTGCAGTGGCGTTTCCTGCATTGCTGCAAGTTGCCTGCTTTGACACCGCCTTCCATGCCAGCATGCCAGAGGTCGAATACGCCTTTGCACTGCCACACACCCTGGCCGACCAAGGTGTGCGCCGCTATGGGTTTCACGGCCTTTCCTACCAATATGTCATGCAATGCCTGGCCCGGTTAACCCCGCGCGCCAAGGGGCGCGTGGTGATGGCGCATCTGGGAAATGGCGCGAGCCTGTGTGGTGCGCTTGATGGCCACAGCCGCGCCACCAGCATGGGCTTTTCAGCGCTCGATGGGCTCATGATGGGTACCCGCTGCGGTTCGCTGGACGCGGGGGTTCTGCTGCACCTGCTGGGGCAAGGGTGGGATCGTGCCAGGTTGGAGGACCTGCTGTACCGCCACAGTGGTCTGCTGGGGGTTTCGGGCCTCTCTGCCGACATGCGGCAACTGCGTGCTGCAGACACACCGCGCGCGCGCCTTGCCATCCAGATGTTCACCTACCGCGTGATCCGCGAAGCGGGCGCCATGGCCGCCTGCCTGGGCGGGCTGGACGCACTGGTTTTCACCGGTGGCATTGGTGAGCACGATGCGGTGCTGCGCGCAGTGGTGTGCCAGCAATTGGCTTTCCTCGGCATCCGGCTGGATACTGAATGCAATGCCCACGCAAGCATGGATGCAGCCGCAAGATTGCACGCGCAGGGCAGCTCCGTAGAAGTCTGGATGATCCCCACCGACGAAGGCCGCATCGCTGCACAAGCCGCAGTCGCCGTTTTGGGGATGGGTGGTTGAGTGCGCGCGCCAGTGGACTATGTGGGAATTGGAGTCGACGCATACTGTGCTCACTTATGTGTTAACGCCTGCACGAGAAAGACTCCGCCATGGACCGCCCACCCCTTGTCTGTCGATACGCCCTGGTTCTTTGCACGCTGCTGGGAATGGCTGCTTGCACCGCTGCAGCACCGGACCCTAGCCAAGCCGGGGCACCGTTGGACGGGCGGGCGGCGGAAGCAGCCGTCCTGGCACAAATCAACGCCACCATAGGTCAAGCACCCTGCAGCTCCGATGCCCAATGCCGCACGGTAGGCATCGGTTCCCGTTCCTGCGGCGGCCCCGCGGCATGGCGGGCATGGTCCACGCAAACGGGTGGTGAAACGGGTGAACGCCTGCATGGTCTGGCGGAGCAACTGGCGACGTCGCAACGCGGCCGCCAAACCGATTCGGGTATGGCCTCCACCTGCCTATACCTTGCCGACCCGGGCGCGGTGTGCCAAGCCCAGCGTTGTGTGTTGAAGAAGACCCCAAACGTGGACAACTGACGGTCGACGGTTCTTGTTTGCCCCTTCTCTCACAACTGCGCAATAGAAAAAGGGCTGCAAACTTGCGTCTGCAGCCCTTGCGGGTGTGATCCACGGGACCCCAACTGCGTGGAGCCCCGCTTCGATCAGAACATTGGCTTAGCGCCCCAGTTTCTTGGTCGACACGGCCCGCTCGGTAAAGGCCAACGGTGCGGCTCCGGTGGTGTCCACGCGCAATACGGTTGCCGCTTGTACCCCGCCACCCGCATCCTTGAACTCCACGCCGCCAATATAGCGGCCACCCGTGGCCAAGCCCGACCACATCAAGCCAGCAGTTGCGGTGCTACCGGCGTATACGGTGCTCGGTAAAAACACATTGAAGCTGCTCGACGCATCCGCAGCGGTGACTACCCAGCTTGACAGTTTGTGCGTCATGGCCGCTGCGCCACCATACGCGGCCACGCAAACCCTGTAGGTTCCCGGTGTGGGGCTGACTACTTGGACAGCCTCGTTGGATCCATCGTTGCCCGAATACACCGACGCACCCGACGGCGACACGATGATCAGGTCGTTGTCATCACCCACTGTTCCGACATCGGCGTCACGTGTCTCGAACCGAGCCACGATGGTGCCAACCGGCAGGACAAACGGATAGACCTTGATGGACGCGGTGTCGACACCCGCAACACAGGCAGCCTTCAAGGTTGCTGCGGACGGAGCACCCGGTGCAAGGCTGGCCACCGAACCCACGGTGACGGGCTTCATTCCACCCTTATTCGCGGTGATGCGGCCATTGAAATTGGTCGTCAACGTGATCAGGCGGTTGCCGGACACCGTGGTAGCGGTGATGCCTGCCGGAGCCTGAATGGTCTTGCCAGTGCGTGCCGTCACGGGGCTGCGGACCACGTGCGTACCATCGCTCCAGACCAGCGAGCCGTAGGCCCATTGGCCGTCGGCCACACCCGCTCCAGTCAGTGTTACCGTGAAACTCTTGGTTTCACCTGGCGCCAGGGTCAGGCTGGAGGGGGTCACCACGGTGGTAAATCCGGGCACTGAAGCGGTGGCCGAATACGTGGCAGCGCCCGCGCCCACATTGGTCACCTTGCGGGTGACGACCGTGTTGCCAACGACTGCGCCGACTGTGATGCTGGGCAGGTTGAAGTTGTAGGTCTGGTCGAGCGTTCCGTAGGTGATGCAGTCTGACGCAGGTGTCACCGCAGGCTTGTTGACATTGCACTGGTAGCGAATGAACTCTACTTTGCCGTTGTCATACACGAGGCCCGGATCCAAGGCCTTGCCGGGAACAACATGTCCTGCACCCTGCGACCAGGGCAACAAACCATTTTGCTCACCGGCCAGACCATCATTGAGCGTAGGAATGGTCGTCGTCATCAGGGCTGATTTGATGGCTGCAGGCGACCAGGTGGGGTGCGCTTGCTTGAGCAGTGCTGCCAGACCGGCCACATGGGGGCTGGACATGGATGTGCCTTGGTAAGACGACCAATCAGCGGGTGGGACAAATGTGCCGTTTGCCACGGCATCGCGTTCGGCGTTGGTCAGGCCGGGTGTGACGGTGGCAATGATGTCCACGCCAGGGGCCGTCAGGTCGGGCTTGAGCATGTTCGCGTCGCCGGCGTTGGGACCGCGTGAAGAGAACCCGGCCATGACCGGAGCGGGCTTGCCGGCATTGAAATACGTGCCAATGGCGACCGTGCCATCGCCCGCCTGGGCATAGGCTTTGATGGCAGCGCCGTCCGTAGCGTTAACGTGCACGGAGGGGATGGTGTGCACGTCGGCCACCAAACCGGCACCGTTGTCCGCCAGCACCATGCCGACACCGCCCGCAGCCTTGACGGCGGCGCTCTTGTCGGTTCGGGCAATGGTGCCTCGGGTGCAAATGACGACCTTGCCAGCGACCTTGGCGGGGTCCAGCACGGCGGGCGACAGGTAGCACAGTCGCAACTGGGTTGCATCTGCACCCGGCAGACCCGCGTCTTCTGCGCGAATAGCGGGCGTGGCCGGCAATGCGACAGCATTGAATGACGCACCGGTGTACACCGCGCCATTGCCCAGGGTGGCATTTGCGGACAGTGCGCGGTCATGGGTGGACGCGGCAACCGTTGTCAACCAGGGGCCGACATGGGCAACGGCAACGGCGGGGCCGCTATTGCCGGCGGACGCTGCAACAAAGACCCCAGCATTGGTGGCACGCAGAAAAGCCTGCTCGACCGGGTCGTTGACGCTGGTCTGGCTACCGCTGATGGAGTAGTTGATGACGTTGACACCATCGGCCACGGCCTTGTCAATGGCGGAAACGCTGTCAGACGTGAAGCAAGAATTTTGGCTACCCGTTCCGTCTTCGGCAGTGGCGTTCACATAGGTGTAGCAGACCTTGTAGGCTGCAATACGGGCGCGCGGTGCAATGCCCGACGCGGTACCTACGCTGATGCCACCCAGGGTCACCGGCGCGCCACTGTTGCCGCCCGCGGTAGATGAGGTGTGCGATCCGTGGCCGCCGTGGCCGGTTGCACCAGCGACCGAATCGCGGGGTGAGAAGAACTCAGTCCAGTGTTTGGTGTTGCCCGATGCCAGGAAGCCAGCATTGAAGTACTGGGCTCCAATAAGCTTGTTGTTGCAATGGGTCGCAGGCGTAAAGCCTTCACCGGCCACGCAGGTGCCGCTCCAACCCGCAGGTGGTGGGCCATAAGCCAGGCTGCCGCTGCCAAATACGGGTGTGCCGCCGTTCACCCGGTCCGCGTACGAAGGGCTTTCGGGCCAAATGCCGCCATCGACCACGCCAATGATGATGTCCTCGCCTTTGAGGGCCAGACCGGCAATGGTTTGTGACCACACGCCACCGGGCGTGCTTAAGCCCAGGAATGCGGGGGTGGAAATGGTTTCGAGCTTGCGTGCTTCGTCTGCAAACACCTCCACCACCAAGGGACTGGATTTGAGGGCTTGTACTTCGGCAGGGGTCAGGCGCGCAGCAAAACCGTTGTACACGGTGGAGTAGCGGGCAACGATGGGCGCGCCTACAATCAGTGACGTCACACTGGTTTGTTGCGCGTCCAGATAGCCCCTGTAGGCCAGGGCTGCTGCAGAGCGGGTGTTCAGGCGTGTGCCGGGTGCTGGCAGGGTGGCGCTGTAGCCGGGCACGGTGCCGGTATAGCTGGCCACAGGTTCGGCAGCCAGTTGCACAATATAGGTGGCACGGCTTTGCGCGAAAGCCGACGTGGACATTCCGAGCAGCAGCAGCGCCGTCAGAGGCGTAAATCGCAATTTCATAGGGGTCACAAATGTTCCTTGTGTCGATGGCCGCAGTGCTTACGCAGACGGTTGTTGTTGACGGCGGCGTCGCACTGTGGCACCCATGGCTAGCAAGCCCATGGCGAACATGGCGGAGGTCTCGGCTTCTGGCACCGCAGACACATTGAGGTTGTCAAGGGCAAATTGCCCGCGGTCGGACGAAAATGCGCTGCAGGCACCATCGGTATTGCAGGCGAATCCAAACGCGTAAACGGTTGCAAACTGAGTGGAGGCAAAACTGCCGTTGGTCAGGTAGCGGCCAAAGCCTAGCGCGCCACTGGTATCTGGTCCTGCCAATTGGAAAGTCTGGCTCAAGCTCGTGCCCGCGCTGGTGACACCTTGCAAACGCAGCAAGCCGCTGACGGGTGGCAGGGCGGAACTCGAAGCACCGATAAAGCTGGCGTCAAAACCATTTACGGAGAAAGACTGGCCATCGGTTCGACCAAAAGCCACAACTCCGTCGTTGAGCGCGCCAAAAAAGGTCGTGGAATTATTGGTTGGGCACACCACACCAAAGCAGGCTGACAAATCGCTGCCGTTGATCATGGCCCCGACCAGATCAGCCACCGTCGCGCCCGCAGCGTTCGAGAATGCGTCAAAGTAGTAGCTGCCCTGCAAAAACTCATCCCCGTGGAGGAGGAACGGTGCATTTGGAGCGGTTGGGCCACCGACCGGCTGCTCGAAATCAATCAGCTCGGCCTGAACTGCGCCGGCACTCGATGCAATAGCCGCAACCAGAGCGATGCGACGGAATAGATGTTTCATGGAGAGAGAACCTTTGCTTGGGTAAAAGAAAATGCCGCACGAAATACACATGTCCAACGGTTATTGGGCACACGGGTTTCGAGCGGCGAGTCGGATACTAGCCAGAGGTTTACATGTTGTGGATCAAATCGAGGGTAAGTACTGATAAGTCTTTCGATATAAAGTGTGTCAATTTGTTTGACGGCGCATTCGCTTGCACCGAAAAGGGATCAGCGCACCCCAGTGGCCACCTTGCCAAATATGGCCTGCACCTCGCGGGGGAGGCAGCGCCAATAGTTTTCTTTGGCGGCCACCTCACCGCCCAGCGCAGCCGCTGCATGCCAGCCCCAGCGCGGCTCATACAAGAAGGCGCGGGCCAGTGCCACCAGGTCGGCTTCCCCGGCTTGCAGCACCGCTTCGGCCTGGTGCGCATCGGTGATCAAGCCGACGGCAATGGTTGGCAGGCCGCTGGCCTGGCGGATGTCGCGTGCAAACGGTACCTGGAAGCCCGCACCCAGTGCAATCTTCTGTGCTGGCGATATCCCACCCGACGACACATGGATGAAGTCGCAGCCCAGGGCCTTGAGGCGAATCGCAAACTCCGCGCTCTGTGCAACATCCCACGCGCCATCTATCCAGTCGCTGGCTGAAATGCGTATGCCCAGCACGCCTGTGAACACCTTGCGCATGGCGGTAAATACTTCGAGCGGAAAGCGGATGCGGTTGTCAAAGCTGCCGCCGTACTCATCAATGCGCTGGTTGGCAATCGGCGACAAAAATTCGTGAATCAAATAGCCGTGCGCACCGTGCAGCTCAATAGCCTCAATCCCCATGCGGTCGGCGCGCTGCGCGGCCTGCACAAAAGCATCACGCACATGCTCCATATGGGCGCGGGTCATTTCCGTGGGCGGGGGCTCGGCGGCTACTTGCGGCAATGCCGACGGGCCAAAGGTCTCCCAGCCACCGTGCGCGCGGGGCAGCAGTTGTGCACCAGCCCACGGTAATGCGCTGGAGGCCTTGCGGCCCGCATGGGCAAGCTGTATGCATACCGGTGTGGGCGGCGCCAGTTTGCGGGCGCGCTGCAAGGTGTTGGCCAGGGCGGCTTCGGTGCAATCGTCCCACAGGCCCAGGCAGGCCGGGGTAATGCGGCCCTCAGGCACCACGGCGGTGGCTTCGATGGTGAACAGGGCGGCACCGCTGTTGAGCAGGTTTCCCCAGTGCATCAGGTGCCAGTCGGTGGCCTGGCCGTTGTCGGCGGCGTACTGGCACATGGGCGCGACGACGATGCGGTTGGCAAGTCGCAGGGCGCCGCGTGGGGAGGATAGTGTGCAGGGTGTGAAAAGCAGGCTCATCGCACCAGCATATCCCATACAACTGTTGAGGCGACACAAGGCGGCGCTTGCTGTGTATCATTGCGACCGGTTCCAGTTAACCCTAATGAAGGAGGCCCACACCATGGCTCTAATGGATTTCATCAAGAAACAGTTCATAGACATCATCCAGTGGACCGAAGAGGGCGACGGCACCCTGGCATGGCGCTTTCCCATGCGCGACATGGAAATCCAGAACGGTGGCTCGCTCACCGTGCGCGAATCGCAAATGGCCATCTTCGTCAATGAAGGCAAGATCGCTGACGTGTTTGGCCCCGGCACCTACAAGCTGACCACGCAAACGCTGCCCGTACTGACCTATTTGAAGAACTGGGACAAGCTGTTTGAGTCCCCCTTCAAGAGCGATGTGTACTTCTTTAGCACGCGCCAACAGATCGACCAGAAGTGGGGCACGCCCCAGCCCATCACCATCCGCGACAAAGACTTTGGCGCGGTACGCATCCGCGCCTTTGGTAACTACGCATTTCGCGTAACCGACCCCAAGCTGTTCCACACCGAAATCTCCGGCACCCGTGAGGAATACACGGTGTCTGAACTGGATGGCCAGCTGCGCGGCCTGGTGTTGCAAAACATCAGCAATGCCATTGCGGCCAGCGGCATCCCGTTCCTGGACCTGGCCTCCAACCAGATCGAGTTTGCCAAGGCGCTGCGCACCCAGCTTGACCCCGAGATGGCCAAGCTGGGCCTGAAGCTCGAAAACATGACGGTGCAAAGCGTCTCGCTGCCCGAAGAGCTGCAAAAGATTCTGGACCAGAAAATCGGCATGGGCATGGTCGGCAACGACATGGGCAAGTTCATGCAGTACCAGACCGCACAGGCCATCCCCAAATTTGCCGAGGGCGGCGGTGGAGGTGGTGGCATTGCTGGCGACGCCATGGGCCTGGGTGCCGGCGTGGCACTGGGCCAGGTGCTGGCGCAAAACCTGCAGGCCGGGCTCCAGGGCAACAACCAGGGTGCCGCTCAGGCCGCTGCGGCACAAGCGGCGGCCACGCTCAAGCCCGACGACATTCTGTCCACGCTGGAGAAGCTGGGCGAACTCAAAGCCAAGGGTATTCTGAGCGAGGACGAATTTGCCGCCAAGAAGGCCGAGTTGTTGAAGAAGCTGGTCTAGCGGTAGGGCGGGGCCGGGAGGAGCGGCAGAGCGTTCTGCTTCGTGTCCCCCGTCCTTCGGGCTCCTCCTTTTCCTGCGCATAACCCTCTACCGCCCCTCCCTCCTTGGCCACTGAAACCGCACAGCGTAAATACACCGCGCCCTGCCCCGGGTGCGGTGCACCGGTGGAGTTTCGCTCCGCACAGTCCACGCACGCCGTCTGCGGCTTTTGCCAGAGCACGGTGGTGCGCAATGGCGATGTGCTGTCTCGCATCGGCAAAATGGCCGAACTGTTTGACGACCACAGTCCGCTGCAACTCTTTGCCAGTGGCAAATACCAAAAGCGCAATTTCACGCTGATCGGGCGTCTGCAGTACAAAACTGCGGAGGGTACTTGGGCCGAGTGGAATGCGATGTTCGACGACGGCCAGTCTGGCTGGCTGGCAGAAGACAACGGCGCCTATGTCATCACGCAACCCGACACCCAGCAGCGCAATATGCCACCGGCCGACCGCTACGTGGTGGGCAATCAGGTAAACGTCAATGGCAACCCATTTAGTGTCGCCAGCAATGTATCGGCAACGCTGATCAGCGCGCAGGGCGAGTTGCCCAAACTGCCGCCACTGGGTCAGCCCTTTGATGTGGTCGAATTGCGCAGTGCCAGTGGCGAGGTCATCAGCATTGACTACACCGGCACACCGCCCGCCGTGTCGCAAGGCACGGCCGTGTTGCTGGACGACCTGGCGCTCAAAGGGTTAAAGGACGATTCGACCAAAGAAGAAAAAGGCCGCCAATTCAATTGCCCGCACTGCGGAGCACCGGTCACCGTCACGCTGGCCACCAGCAAGAGTATTACCTGCGGCAGTTGCAATAGCGTTATCGATCTGAGCCAGGGCATTGGTGGCGAGCTCAAGTCCGCCATACAAGAAGAGCCGGTTCAGCCGGTGATTCCGCTGGGCAGTTTGGGGCAGTTGCAAGGTGTGCAATGGCAGGTGGTGGGTTTCCAGCACCGCATGGGCGTGGCGCCGGGCGATGACGAACACTTTGGTTGGAGCGAGTACCTGCTTTACAACCAGAAGCGGGGTTTCAGTTTTTTGGTGGATTCGGAAGAAGGCTGGAGCCTGGTGCGCCCCACCACCGGTGCGCCAGCCATGTCCAGCTCTGCGGCCAGCAGCGCTAGCTACATGGGCACCAACTACACGCTGAAATACAGCTACACCGCTGAGACCAATTACGTGTGTGGTGAGTTCTACTGGCTGGTGCAGCGCGGCCAGACGACCAAGAACAAAGACTTCGCCAACGGCAAGCGCCTGCTGTCCATGGAGCAAAGTCCGACCGAGCTGGTGTGGTCCAGTGGCGATCAGATCGACAGTGAAGTGGTGGCCAAAGCCTTCAAGCTGGAGGACAAGCAGGACCTGCTCAAACGCGATGTAACGCCGTTCAGCGCCGCAAAAGGAATAGGCATTGGCACCATCATCGTGGTCCTGGTTATCACGCTTATCCTGATTTCCATGCTAAGCCGTTGCTCCAGTTGCGATCCGCAGGTGGAGAATTGTTCATCGTCCTCCAGCTCGCGTAGTTCGGGTGGTTCGTATGGCGGTTTTTCGGGTGGTGGAGGTCACAAGTGATGCATCCCATATTTTTATTAGGAGAATTCCATGGGCTTTGAATTGATAAAACCGGGCGTCGTGCTCAGCTCCCTGGTGTTCGCGCTGATGGGCGTGATCATATTTTGGCTGTGCTTCATCATCATCGACAAGATCACGCCCTACGATTTGTGGGGCGAGATTGTCGAGAAACAAAACGTTGCGCTGGCATTGGTCGTTGCGGCCATGAGCTTGGGCATCTGCGTGATCATCGCTGCGGCTATCCATTAATTGCATTTGTCGGATTCGATAGAGGCGCCTACACGGGGCGCAACACCCCGTCCGCTGGAAGTCACGCTGCTCGCCAGCGTCTTTGTCGTGGCGGCATGCGGTCTGGTCTACGAACTTGCCGCAGGTGCGTTGGCCTCTTACCTGCTGGGCGACTCGGTCCTGCAGTTCTCCACGGTTATCGGTTGTTATCTGTTCGCCATGGGCGTGGGCTCGTGGTTGTCGCGCTTTTTTGACCGGCAATTGCCTGCGCACTTTCTGCGTATCGAGCTGATGGTGGCCTTGGCAGGTGGCGCCATGCCCGGCTTGCTGTTCTTGTCAAACGCCTACATGCCGGGCGCCTTCCGCTTCTTGTTGTACAGCATGGTCGGCGTGGTCGGCATTTTGGTGGGGCTGGAGATTCCACTGGTCATGCGCATCCTCAAGCGCGAAGTGGCGCTCAAAGACTTGGTGTCGCAGGTGCTGACCTTTGACTACCTGGGTGCGCTGGCCGTGTCGGTGGCCTTTCCGCTGTTGCTGGTGCCGCAGTTGGGGCTGATTCGCACCGGGCTACTGTTCGGCCTGCTGAATGCGGCAGTTGCGTTCTGGACGCTATGGGTCTTCCGCCATGAATTGCGCCACTGGGGTGCCCATGCCTGGGCCTGTGTGTTAACCGTGGTGGCCCTCGGCGTGGGCTTTGCCGTGGCCGATCACATCACCACATTGGCCGAAGACAAGTTCTACCACGACCGCATCGTGCTGGCCGCCACATCGCCCTACCAGCGCATCGTCGTCACCAACGGCCGCACCGGGCACAAGCTGTTTTTGAATGGCAACCTGCAGTTTGCCGAGCGCGATGAATACCGCTACCACGAGGCCCTGGTCCACCCCGTGATGTCGGCCTTCGGCGCACCGCGCAAGGTGGCCGTGCTGGGCGGTGGCGACGGCATGGCCGTGCGTGAGATCCTGAAATACCCCAGCGTGGAAAGCGTGACCTTGGTGGAGCTGGACCCGAACATGACCGGCCTGTTT
>JANXVI010000031.1 GCA_025351745.1 Rhodoferax sp. | reverse complement strand
CGATATTCTGCTGGGTGAACACGATTTCACGTCCTTCAGGGCCTCCCAATGCCAAGCTCTGAGCCCGGTCAAGAATCTGATGGAAATCGGCTTCAGCAAGCGCGGCTCCTACTGGCGCATCGAATTTGAAGCCAATGCCTTCCTGCACCACATGATCCGCAACATCATGGGCTGCCTGGTGCAGATTGGCCAGAGCAAGCAGCCGCCCGAGTGGATGGCCGAGGTGCTGGCGGCTCGGGACCGCCGTGTGGCAGCACCGACCTTTTCGCCCGATGGTCTGTACTTTCTGGGGCCGCGCTACGATGCCAAGTGGGGTATCCCCGACCGTGCGCCTGCGTATGATGGGCTCCCATGACCATTCGAACGCGAATCAAAATCTGCGGCCTGACCCGTGAAGAAGATGTGGATGCCGCCGTTAACGCTGGTGCCGATGCCATCGGCTTTGTGCTGTACCCCAAAAGTCCACGCGCCGTCCGCCTCAAACGGGCGGCCGTACTGGCCAAACGCCTACCCCCTTTTGTGACGCCCGTGCTGTTGGTCGTCAACGCAACTGCTACAGAAGTGATAGCGGCATGCGCAATGATTCCGGGGGCTACCGTCCAATTTCATGGAGATGAAAGCCCAGAGGACTGCCATCAGGCCACGCTGCAGAGCAAGCGCCCCTGGATGCGGGCCGCACGCATCCCGCTGGGCGATGGCGCTGCCAGCTTCGACCTCGTACAATTCGCCAACGATTACTCAAACGCCCAAGCCATCCTGCTCGACGCCCACGTCGACGGATTCGGCGGTGGCGGCAAGGCATTCAATTGGTTACTGCTTCCTCCAAACGTCAACGCTCACCTCGTCTTGAGTGGTGGACTCACACCTGCAAACGTGGGCGATGGAATCGCTCAGGTTCGGCCGCGCTGTAAGACGCTGGCTGTGGATGTGAGCTCCGGCGTAGAAGTCGTGGACGCTCAGGGACTTCCCCTCAAGGGGATCAAGGATGCTGAAAAGATGGTGCAGTTTGTGGCGGCCGTTCGGGCTGCTGATGCACTTTTTTAACACCCCACTCTTGGACTCCCCACTCTCTCCCCCCGCCCTCTCTGGCCCCGCTGGGCGAGAGAGGGAGCTTTAACAGCCGATTTGGTTTCTTCGCTTAGCCTGCGCTTCTACGCCTCCACGGCTGGAAACCTTTTCAAGATTGAGTTAATTTCTATGTACGACTATCAACAACCGGACCCGACCGGCCATTTCGGAAAATATGGGGGCTCCTTCGTCTCCGAGACGCTGACCCACGCCATCAACGAACTGAAGGACGCCTATGCCAAGTACCAGCATGATCCGGCTTTCATTGCCGAATTCAAGTCTGAACTTGCCCACTTCGTCGGCCGCCCCTCCCCGGTCTACCACGCGGCCCGCATGAGCCGTGAGATGGGCGGAGCACAGATCTTCTTGAAGCGCGAAGACCTCAACCACACCGGCGCCCACAAGATCAACAACACCATTGGACAGGCCATGCTGGCCAAGCGCATGGGCAAGCCGCGCGTGATCGCCGAAACCGGCGCCGGCCAACACGGTGTGGCCACCGCCACCATCTGCGCACGCTACGGGCTGGAATGCGTGGTCTACATGGGCAGCGAAGACGTCAAGCGCCAAAGCCCCAACGTCTACCGCATGAAGCTCTTGGGCGCCACCGTGGTGCCCGTTGAGAGCGGCAGCAAGACGCTGAAAGACGCGCTGAACGAGGCCATGCGCGACTGGGTCGCCAATGTGGACAACACTTTCTACATCATCGGCACCGTGGCCGGCCCCCACCCCTACCCCATGATGGTGCGGGATTTTCAAAGCGTGATCGGCAACGAATGCCTGGTGCAGATGCCCGAGATGCTGAAAGCCGCGGGTTGCAAGGGCGACCAGCCTGACGCGGTGATTGCCTGCGTAGGCGGCGGCAGCAACGCCATGGGCATCTTCCACCCCTACATCGGCCATGAAGCCACGCGCCTGATCGGCGTGGAGGCCGCCGGCGAAGGCATGGACAGCGGCAAGCACTCGGCCAGCATCCAGCGCGGCAGCCCCGGCGTGCTGCACGGCAACCGCACCTACGTGCTGCAGGACGACGACGGCCAGGTCACCGAGACGCACAGCATCAGCGCCGGTCTAGACTACCCCGGTGTTGGCCCCGAACACGCCTTCCTGGCCGACATCGGCCGCGCCGAATACGTGGGCATCACCGACAAGGAAGCCCTGGACGCTTTCCACTACCTGTGCCGCACCGAAGGCATCATCCCGGCGCTGGAATCCAGCCACGCCGTGGCGTACGCGATGAAGCTGGCCAAGACCATGCTGCCGGACCAGAGCATTCTGGTGAACCTGTCAGGCCGGGGCGACAAGGACATTGGCACGGTGGCCGATTTGAGCAATGGCGAGTTCTTCTGCCGACCCAGTTGTACCGGGCAATCGGTTAAGGGAAATGTGCCGGTAGCCCTCGTGCAATCTACGTTGTCCGCTATCAAGGTGGTAGCAGCATGAGTCGCATCACTACCACCTTCTCCGCGCTCAAAGCCCAGGGTCGCAAGGCACTGATTCCGTTTGTCACCGCTGGCTACCCGTATGCCGACGTAACGCCCGAGCTAATGCACGCCATGGTGGCGGGCGGAGCCGATGTCAT
>JANXVI010000026.1 GCA_025351745.1 Rhodoferax sp. | reverse complement strand
GCTCGCAATGCGGCGGCTGCCTGCTCGGGGGTGAGGTCCCGCTGGGGTTCGCCCAGCATTTCAAAGCCCACCATGAACTTGCGCACGGTGGCCGAGCGCAGTAACGGAGGATAGAAATGGGCGTGGACCTGCCAGGCTGCGGTATCTCTCGCGTCATGGGGCGCACCATGCCACCCCATGGAATAGGGGAAGCTGCACTGGAACAGGTTGTCGTACCGCGTTGTAAGTGCTTTTAGCAATTGCGCCAGCTCGCCGCGCAGCACTGTCGTGAGGTCACTGAGGCGTGCCAGTGGGACGCGCGGCAGCACCAGGGTTTCAAAGGGCCAGGCGGCCCAGAACGGCACCACGGCCAACCAATGCGGGGTTTGCTCGACCACACGATCCCCCAGGCGAACTTCAAGTTCAGCATAGTCGATCAGCAGTGGGTGGCCATGACACTCCCAGTAACTGCGCTGGTGGCTGTCTTCTTGGGCCGGCTCGTCGGGGATAAAGTCGCTGGCCCAAATTTGCCCGTGCGGGTGCGGGTTGGAGCAACCCATTGAAGCACCTTTGTTCTCAAACACTTGCACCCAACGCCAGTGCTCACCGAGTTCACGCGTTTGGGTGCTCCAGGCATCGACCACCCGTTCGATGCTGGGCAATGGCAGCTCGGGCAAGCTCAACGCGTGGTGTTCCGAGAAGCACAACACCCGGGCCACACCCTGGGCCTGAAGGGATTGCAACAAGGGGTGCGCAGCCGTGGGCCCCGGGGCTTGCATTTGGAGGGCGGCAAAGTCATTGTCAAACACATATGGGCCGTGGTAGTCCGGGTTGCGCTTCCCGCCCACTCGGGCGTTGCCTGCACACAAGTAGCACGTGGGGTCGTGTGATGGGGGCTGGTGACTATCCGCCGCCTCTTGCTGACCCTGCCAAGGTCGCAGGTTGCGTTGGGGTGACACCAGCACCGCCCGCCCGGTGAGCGGGTTGATACGACGATGCGCGTGCAAATGGGGGTGGAAGTTGGTCATGGTCGGACACGGTCCTGGGGCCAACACAAGCGGCAAATCGTTGGCTGCCTTGGCGATGCAACAGCAATCAGCCGCATGTCACACCACTTGCTGTGCGCCAGCGCGGGCAATTCGGCGGTCAATCCCGATCCGCAGGCGTGCATGCCGGGTGGCAGTGAGGCGGTACCGCAGGGCCATGAGCAAGGCCAGTGACATGACTACGCTGGGCACCAGTGCGTAGAGAATTGAAGCATTGTGCAGAACCTCTGGTACCGTCTCGCCCGCTGCGTGGTAGCCGATCAGGTCGAGCGCAGTCAACGACAGAAACTGGCCAATAGCTTGGCCAACGTTGACTACAACGCCGGCCATGGCGAACATCAATCCAGCCCGCTGCTTGCGGGTGATCGCGGTGTCCACATCGGCGGCGTCGGCCAGCATGGCACCGGGCACCATTTCCATGGACCCAAAGCAAAACCCTTTGACGACGAACAGCGCGGTAAACGCCAGGGAGTCGCCCTTGATCAAGAAAAATAAACACAAGTTGGCGAGAATGGACAGGCCAATGCCGACGGCCAATGCTTTGTGCTTGCTGACGCGCCGAGCCATATAGCGCCAGAAGGGCAAACCGACAAACGCAGCGATGAAGAAATACACGTACACCATCCCCAGATTCTTCACACCAATGACATCGCGGGCATAGAACACGGTCATGGTCTGGCGAAACGTCTCGGCACTAAAGCCGATCAGCAGCACCAACAAGATCACCCGCAGTGGGGCGTTGCGCCGTAAAGCGCGCACGCTGTCCTTCAAATTGAAGGGTTCACTGGGACGCAGACTGGTTTGCACGTCCGGTGTCAACCACATTCCCGTGGCGACCGCAATCGGCAACACGATCCACATGAGGGTTGCCAAGGATCCCAGTACATCGGCCGACTTGGCGCCTTGTTGCCCCAGCACCAACGCAGGTACGAGCGTGGATGCAATCAATCCAGCGGTTGCAAAATATTGGCGCACCGACGATATGTGGGTGCGCTCATCGTAGTGTGGACTCAGTTCTGCGCCCCAGGCCCGATGGGCAACACTGACCAGCGAATTGCCGATATACATCACGGCCAACCAACCCATGAAGTAGACCAGTCCCACCCCCTGTGGCGGACGGAATAGATAGTGCGTAGCCACCAGCAATACTGCAGCGCCAACCACAATGAATGGCTTGCGCCGACCATAGGGAGTACGCAGCCTGTCACTGGCATAGCCGATAAACGGATCTACGAGGAAGTCTAGGATGCGCCCGAGCAACATGGCCGTCGCCAACGCCGCCAATGGCAATCCCATTTCCCCTGCGTAAAAAGGCGCTAGGTAAATGGCCAAAGGCAGGCTGATGGTTGCCATTGGCAAGCCGACAAAGCCAAAGGCCCAGATTGCCGACCGGGGATGCGAGGCGCGCGCGGGTGAGGTTGTTGCGTTCTTGCTCATGGCTATAACCCTTTGCCGCGCTGTTTTTCTGCCATGTACGCGGCGCGTGCGGGGAGGACGTGGTCAATCAGTCTCGCGTCTTGCAGCGGCTCTACACCGGTCTCGACTGCGCGGGTGGACACGAACACCAACCGGTTGCCGTCTGGGTCGCGTACGCTAGGACAGGTATGGCTGAGTACCGACTCCGGCGGCGCATCCGTAGCGCCAAGTTCCAGTGCGAATGACTTGGCTTCGGAAGGCTTTTCGGCTTCCAATGCCAAGTAGGTGTAGCCGCATTGGCGCTCGTTCGGGTCATCCAGTAGGGGTGCGTAGTACCGCCAAAACTCCAGCGTCAGGTTAAGGCCCGAAATCCAGACCGGCTCCAGGTCCACGCCCTGCAATTGTGCAACCCGGTCCACGTTGTGATTGTTCGCAACACGCTGGCCTTGCGATGCCTGGCAACCCAGCAAGGCTGCGTAAAACCGCGTCAGCCGCGGTAAATCTTGCGTCACAAATGCGACGTGACCGAACCAGCCATTGGGATCCGATTGCAAGAACGGGGCGTTTTCCATTTCTATCAGACGCCCCTCCTGATCCCGCGCATAACTGTAATGAAAGCCTGTACCCAAGGGCAGGGGCTCGGCAAGCAAGACCACACCATTGCGTTCGAGCCGCTCCCGAGCGACCGCCTTGTCTTGCGCCTGGATGCAAACGTGGGCCAAGCCGGTCGCGTGGACGGACGCAGTGCGTGGCGGGGCCGAACCATTGCTGGCGCGTATCCTGCCGTTTGCGCTGCTCACCCAGGCTTCGTCGTTCTTGCTCTGTATAGCGGTGCCAAAAAATTCAGCATACATGGCCAACGCGGCATGGGGACTGGGCGATTGCAAGCCCACGTGATGGATGCTCGTGATCATGGAAAACCTTCGTTGCTACTGCGGCCGTGCGGTGGCCAGGCTGTGGAGAATATTCACTATTAGTTTAATCGTCAATAGTAGAAACACCAAGCGCAAGCTGACGCCAAAACGACTCCAAGGCTTGGGCACAGGCAGCAGTGCTGTTACGCGGCGGGTTGTGCCGTACGCCATCGAGTTTCAATACCTTCGCGCGGGCGCAGAAGGCAGCGGACTCATCCGCCAGGGACGTAACGTAGGTAGTGTCTTGCATGCCCCATACGATCAAAGTAGGCGCGGCAATCCGGAAGTCCCGTTCGCGATGCCAGGTTGCCGCCTGGCTATCAGGCACTTCGGGAAGCTGAAAGGGGGCCTCTCGGTACCATGCCGTGGCGCCATCCAGCGCTTGTGGGTAAGACCAGCATCGGACCCAGGCCAAGCGGTCTTGGGCATCGAAGCCACCGCTGTCGCCGCGCAGCCGGTCCCACAAGGCCTCGGCCCCCTGCGCCAGCAGCGTGGCGCCGGCATCTCGCTTTCGCAACCGCGTGAAGTAGGCCGACGCCTCGCGCTGTAGCGGGTCAGTCAGTAGGCGCTCCTGAAAGGGGACAGGGTGCGGCGCATTGAAGACCGCGAGGCTGCGGACGCGTTCGGGATGGTAGTGGGCGAACCACCAAGCGAGCATGCCGCCCCAATCGTGGCCCACCAGATGCACGACGCGCAGGTCGAGTGCGTCAAGCACTTCTGCAACGTCTTGTACCAGCCGCATCGTGGAGTAGGCGTCAGGGTCAGCAGGACGCTCGGCCTCGCTGCAGCCTCGCAGGTCGGGCATCAAGCAGTGCCACTGCGGCAATAGTTGCGCGAGCGGCCACCAGTAACGCGACATTTCCGGGAAGCCGTGCAAGAACAGTACCGGCTCGCCAGAACCCGTGCTGTACAACGGCAATCGCAGTCCCGGCAGTTGCAGAACCTGGTGGTGTGGCGTCATGGGACTATGCCCACCTACTCAGGGCTTTTGCGCATCGCGATGCTCCAGGCGCATGCCGACGGCCCAGCGCCGCTGAAACCCTTGCCAGCTTGTGATGGGTGGTTTTGCAGGTCCGGCGTATTTGTCGCTGGCTGGTGTGCCAAACGGAACGGGCCACGCGCCGTCATTGCTGCGCTCGTGTGCCAGGGTCAACCATTGCGCGGCCTGTTTGTCACCCCGCAGATACAGGTCCAAAAACGCAGTGATGAAATGGTTGTTCAGGTCCACCAGCCGCTCGCGACGCCATACCGGTTCCTCGGTGGCTTCCCAAGCAGCGAAACCCATCGGTAGTCCATTGGGCATGCCGCTATTGGCGATGTTGTGGCGGGCATTTTCATAGGTCAGCAGCCAGCGTGGCGCGTTTACGCTGCTCTCCCAGGCGCCGCGAACGCCGTCCTGGTATCCGCTGATGTCGTCTTGATCGCCCACGATGGCCAGCAGCGGCAGGCGCAGACCTGCAAGGCCTGTGGGCTTGAAGCCGCCAAATTGGGCCTGCGCACCCCAGGGCGCCATCACCACCACCGCTGCTAGGCTATTCTTAAAGGCTAGTTGTGCGTCGGTTTGCGGCTCGGCGTGCGCCTGCGCCAACGGTGCCCATTGGGACAGGCCGCCGCTCTTGTCGAGTCTTGCACCGGCGCTGAGCAGGCTACCGTATCCGCCCATGGAATAGCCCAGCAGGGCGATCTTGTCGGTCTGGAGCTTGCCGGTCCACGCCTCCTCCGCGTCGAGCGCGCGCAAGCGGCGCCAGGCGGCTGCTTGGTCTGCGGGGCGATAAGCAATAGCACTCTTGAGTGGATCGGCGGCCCCTTCGTCGTTGTGCTGGATGACCAAAACGGCGTAGCCACGCGAGGCCAAGTGCTCTGCCATGGCATGGAAGCTCTCACCCATATTCATCAGCCCGTGCGAGACGATCAACACCGGTAAGGGTTTAGGTGCCAACACCAACGCATCCTTGCGCGCCACAGAGGGATAGCTGAGGTTCAGCGTCGGGGTCTTCCAACCGCGCCAGGCATGGTTCTTCACGTCACGGGCCAAGGGCACGACCGAGGTGGGAGCGCCAACTGCCGGGTACCAGAGCAGGGCATCGAGGCGGCGCGTTGCTTCGCCGGGCAAGGTGTCTGCGTTGATGGTTACAGTCTTGACACCGACAGCGAAAACGCCCGCCTGCGCCAACTCGGGCGCATCGACCGAGCCGGCGACCGCGCCAAGCTGCAAACCCAGAGTGAGGGCCCAGCCCAGCACACATCTTTGTCCCGTGCTCCTAAGACTTTGCAACATCGAACGATCTCCAGTTGAAACGATAATAGAGGGCAGCATTTTGTGAAAGCGCCCCTCATCATGCTCATAATTAGATATTTCGTCAATAAGGTATTCTTCCTATGGCCTCTACCGTGCTTGAACCCAAAGCCAAGACAGTTTCAACGTCCAGAGTCGCTAATGCCACAGCGGCCAATTCCGTAACCGTGCTTGTACCGGGGCGGCGGCGCAGCAGACTTGCGCCCGAGGACCGTGCCGAGCAAATCCTCGACGTGGCGGCGCGCCTGTTGATGGAAGATGGGTTTACCGAAGTGACGATGGAGCGCCTAGGCCGTGAAGCCGGCATCAGCAAGGCACTGGTTTACAACTACTTTCCAAGCCGCAACGACCTGTTGCGCGCGCTGATGGAACGGGAGTTGAAGCGGTCTCGCGTGGAACAGTTGCATGCCGTCAAGGCCTCCGCCGGGGACTTCCACGAACTGTTGCGCAGCACCACCAAGCTGGCCATCGTCAATATGCAACAGCACGGCCCACTATTGAACAAATTGTGGGCTGAACCCGCCGTCGTGCGGGCCATCGCGGAAAGCGAACACACGGCCCGCAGCGAGGCGATGGCCTACTTTGCGCGCAAGACGAACAAACACTATGGACTGCCGATGGACTTGGCCACCGCCATCGTGGACATGCACATGGCCATGACGGGCGCCGCCGCTCGGCACTATGCCGATGGCCGCGTCGATGCCGATGCCGTGACGGACGTTTGCCTGACGATCATTTACAGCAGCTTTGAAGCGCTGCAAAAACGCTTTGGCAAACCTGTGGTTGCTGTGAAACCCGGCAGGCCCGCCACAGGAAAGCGCAAAAGCGGCGTCGAAGCGCAAACTTAACGCGGTGGTTTCGGATTCGCGTTTGGCTTCGCTCCGAAAAAGTGGGAGATCCCTTGCGTTTCGGGGGGTGTGCCCCGTTGAAGAAAGTTGTGTGGATACCCCGTTGCATTTTTACCCCCGCTGAGTTGCGTTTCCCCCGCTTGGCCCATACCCGTTGTACAGTCACCATTTTGGCTACTGAGGCAGGTTATGAGCAATAACAAGACGTGGCAAGAATCGACGGTGGTGTACGGTACTGAAGATATTCTGACCAGCCTGTGCAATTCGGTGACCCGCGTGTTGACGGTGGCGACCCAGTCACAGATCCATTACTCCGGCATGGTGCAACGCATCACCAAAACCTGCCTCAAGCCCGACATCGGCTGTTTCGTGTTGTTTGATGGTGGCTTCTCCGGCCTGGTGGTGCTCAATTTCTCGGCTGCCACGGCGATGGAACTGTACGAGAGCTATATGCTCAACATGGGCATGCCCAAGAGCGAGTTGGCCAGCGCCCATACCTCCGACGAAGTGGGCAACATCATGGGTGAACTGATGAACCAGATCGTCGGTGACTTCACCGGCAAGGTGCGGCGCGAATTGCAAACCAATATCACCCAGAACCAGCCCAAGATGCTGGTGCTCAACAAGCAGGTGGTTTTGAGTGTGGACACCCAGTTGGACCAGCCCGAATCACGGCGTGTGACCTTCTACACTGGCAAAAACAATATCTTTTATCTGGAACTCGCGATAGACCGCACCGAATTCATCAAGTTGCACGACTTTGAAGTGCACGAAACTGTCAATCCAGACGAAGTGCTCGCTCAGGCGAGCGCTGCAGGGTCTGGCACCGCCGTGGCGACACCACAATCCAACACCGACCAGGACGAGTTGTTGAAGTCCTTGGGTATGTAGCAGGGCACCAATGGGTGCAAGGGGAGGGAAACAATGGACAACGATGTGAACGACCCAAAGCCCACGCGGCCGGATTTTGCGGGTCTTATCCAAAGCCTGCTGGACCTGCGCAATGCGTTACATGGAGCCGCCCTTGCGCTGAGCGACTACCAGTGCACACGGGACAGCCTGGTGCGCCGTGCGGCCCAGCAACAAATGTTGCAGGTGATTGAGCGGGCCAAGGCCCGAGACTACAGCCCGGGAGAGGGGCACTAAACACGGTGCATTGAAACGAAGTGGGTCTTGCCGACCAGCTCAGTTCACGACCAGGGCCTATACCAAACCTTCCCGTGCAACGCCTGATGCAGGAGGGTTTTGAAACCGCACTCTGGCAATCATATTCAGGCAAAAATCGCCGTTAACCCTCGTACTTATTGGGCTAGCAGCTCCTGAAAATATAGCAAAATTCCGCAAATTGCGATTCAGCGCAGCCCCAACCGCGTCAACTTCTTGATCAATCCGACCCGCGAGATGCCCAGGCGCCGTGCTGCTTCCGACTGGTTGCCGCCCACCGCGGTCATCGTGTCGCGCACCAGGCGCAATTCCAGCTCCAGCAGCGCCGCGTCCAGAGGGCCAGCGCCGTCAGCGCGAATCGATGCAGCTTCCGCCGATGCGGGGGCTTGGTCTCCCAGGTCGCCGCTGGCCAAGCGCAGCAATTCTGCATCCACCTCGCGCTGGTCGGGCAGCAATAGCGCGCCCGCCGACTCCACCACCGCTTTTAGTTCACGCACATTGCCGGGCCAGTCGCGGGCCATCAGCCAGGCCAAAGCGCCTGCGGACAGCCCCGCGCGCGGGGCCACCCGGTGCAAGAAGCGCGTGGCCAACAGCGGGATGTCGGCAGGGCGCTCGGCAATGGCCGGCGTGCGCAGCATCACGCCCTTCAAGCGGTAGAACAAATCCTCGCGGAAGGCGCCGTCGCGCACCATGGCCTCCAGGTCCCGGTGGGTGGCGGCGACCACGCGGGTGTCGGCGTGCTTTTGCACGCGGCCGCCCACGGGCACGAAGGCACCTTCCTGCAAAAAGCGCAGCAGCTTGACCTGCATGGGTGGCGGCATTTCGCCGACCTCGTCCAGGAACAGCGTGCCACCATGCGCCGCTTCAACCAGGCCGGGCTGGTCGCGGTAGGCGCCGGTGAAGCTGCCCTTCATATGGCCAAAGAGTTCGCTTTCCAGCAACTCGGCTGATAGCGCGCCGCAGTGGATGGCCACAAAAGGCCCGCCCTTGCGACCGCTGCAGGCGTGCAGGGCGCGGGCGACCAGCTCCTTGCCGGTGCCGGTAGGGCCCAGCACCAGCACGCTGACCGTGGTTTGCGCGACACGGCGCACCAACGTACGCAGTTGCACGGTCGCGGTCGCTTGGCCGGCCATGCCCAAATCGTCCGTTGTCTGCTCGGCACGCAAAGCGCTGAGTTCAGCGTCCAACCGCGCCTTGTGCAACCCGCGGGCAACAACAAAGCGCAGCATGTCGGGTTCTATAGGCTTGGTCAAAAAGTCCCAGGCGCCGAGTTCGGTCGCGCGCAGGGCCAGCGCATGGTCGCCGTGGCCTGTCAACACCACCACCGGCACGCGCGCAAAGCGGGGGATGAGTTCCAGCCCGATCTCAGGGTCCATATGGGGTGGCATGGCTAGGTCTAGCAACACCAGCTCTGGCCGTTGCTTGGCAAATGCCGCCAGGGCCTGGTCGCCGTCACCCGCCAGCGTGACGGTGTGGCCCAGGTCGCGCAGGAACACACCGCCCAGGCGCTGGAAAGCCGCCTCGTCGTCGACCAGCAGGATATGACCGGCTTGGGGTGTCGATTCAGGACCCATTTCAAGGTCGTTATCAATACCGGTTGCCTGGATGGTATCGGCGATGTCTGGCGTCATGGTGCTGCTGTTGATTCAGGGTGTTGTCAATGGAAAGCACAGTGTGAAGCAGGTGCGCCAGGACGCTCGTTCGGTCAGCGCGACCGAGCCGCCGTGCGCAGCCATGATGCGCGCGACGATGGCCAGGCCCAGCCCGGTGCCGCCGGGGCTGCGCGATGCAAAGGGTTCGAACAGGCGGTCGCGGATTTCTTCGGGCACGCCGGGGCCGTCGTCGCAGATATGCAGCAGAACCGCGTCGCTGCGGGCCTCCGCGTCAATGTGCACGTGGCTGCGGGTCGGAGCGGTCGACTCCACCCCGTCGTCAATGGACGCCATCGCCGTGCGCGCGTTTTCAAGCAGGTTGGTCAGCGCCTGGTCAATGCGCCGCGGGTCTGCGTCCAACACCAGGGGTTGGTCCAGCCAGCACCCAGGCTCACGTCCGCGAGCCGCACGGCCGCGGCGCGTACGTGGGTTGCCAGGTCCAGGCGCGCAGTTGCCAGCTTCCACGGCTTGGCGTAGTCCAGCAGGTCGCGCGTCAGGTTGGCGATGCGGGCTACTTGGTCCGCCACTTCGCGTCGCGTGGCGGTGGACGCGGTGGCCACGGCCATGGAAATGATGTTCAGCGGGTTGCGGATGTCGTGCGCCACGGTAGCCGCCAGCGCGCCCAGCTCGGCTAGCCGTGCCTGCAACTGGCGCTCGCGTTCGCGGGCGGCGAATTGCTGCGCCTGGGCGACCCGCGCCGCCGCTTCCGCCACTACCGTGCCAAACAACTCAGCCACATGGCGGGGCCCGGGCGGCGCCGCGTCCCACCCCAGCAAGGACGCGCTCCAGCCCGCGCTGTCCTGGGCGCATACCAACTGCGGCACGCTGGTGCTGCCCGTGGAGGTTGTGGAGGTTGTGGCGGTGGTGCCGATGTTTGTCTCGACGTCCTGCCGCTCGACGATACGGACCTCGACCTGTGCGCCAATGCGCGCGCTCAAAAGCGCTGCGGCTTGCTGCGCCAGCGCCTGCGGTGTCTCGGCCACCTGCAGCGCATTGCGCCACGCACCGAGGTCGGCGACTGATACTTCGCCACCCGGGTACACCAAGCGCTCGGCAAAGCGCCGCACCGGGCCGTTTAACGCCAATACACTGGCTGCGACCGCCAGGCCGCCCAACCAGCGCGACTCAAACGGCAGCAGCAAAGGCGTCAGCACCACAACAACGGCACCCAGCGCCAACAGCAGCGCCCAGACCAGCGCGCGGCGCGCCCAGGCATTGGCCACAAACACGCCATAACGCAAAATACCGTAGACCAGGATCAGCGAATACAGCGGCAACCCCAACAGTGGAAACGGGTAGATAGGCAGATCCAGCACGGCAATTCCATAACCGGTCAGGCAGACCATGCCCCATAGGCAAGACGCGGTCACCGCGGCCACCTGGCGCAGCTTCTGGTGGTCGCCCGCGCGGTGTGCACGCAGGAGCGCATGCAACAAAACCGACACGCCACCAATGCCCAGAATGACCCAGGCCATGCTGGCTGCCCAGCCCGCGGTGTCGGCCATGGCGATCCAGCCAATGTCGCGGTGCTGCACCAGGTGGCCCGGCACCAGCACCATGGCCACAATGCTGGACCCGGCGCCCAGCGCGTAGGCCGCCACCACCATGCCTTTGCGCCCCCGGGCCACACCGCAAAACACCGTGGAGAAATGGAAGAACAGTGCCGAGGTAAAGGGCGCGGTCGATAGCATCAGCATCATCACGCGCTCGGTCGTCTGGCCAAACCAGTTGGGCAGTTCGTTACCCACCATCCACAGCGAGATACCCGTCAGAAACGCCGCCAGCAGACGCGCGCCTGCCACGCGGTCGGCCCAGGCCAGCAACACCGCGGCCAGCACCAGCGTTTCCAGCAACGCAAACCCGAGGACGGCGTGGATCAGCATGGGCAAGCGTGGAGGAGTGGGGCGCAGTGCATGGCGGTGGACCTGTTCCTGGAGTTGACGATACGGACCCTCCAGACTGTAAACCAAGTATGCAAGCGCATGGGCTCCTTTCAATGAAATCAACGACTTGCGAGTGGATATGGGGATGGCCCGGTTTGTGCGGTGGTAGCTTATCTGCAATCCAGGAATCCTTGCCATGTTTGCCCTCTCTGACCTTCTGCCAAGCCGCCTGCAACCTGTTGCGCAGCCTGCAAACACGGCGCTCGACTTACACGCCTTGGTCGACGCTGCGGGCTGGTCACGCCTGCCTCTGGCCGTGCAACGCCGTTTTGCGATTGCCCATACCGACGTCACCTACCAAGGCCATATGGACCTGCGCTGCTCGCGCCTCGGCCACCTCTACACCGTGCTGGCCCGGCTGCTAGGCAGCCCGCTGGCCTCCATAAACGCCTGTGCTGTTCCGACCACCGTGCGGGTCAGCGACAACGGCCGCGGTGGCGTGGTGTGGGAGCGCTGCTTCCACGCAGAGAAAAATGAACGCACCGTGCGCTCGACCAAAGAGCTGGATGTGGACGGCGGTTTGCTGGAACGCACCGATGGCGGCTTGAGCATGTCGTTGAAAGTGTTTGAAGAAGCAGGGGCACTGGTCTTTCGCAGCCGCCGCTTTTGGCTGGTGTGGGGTCGCCTGCGCCTGCCAGTGCCGGGCCTGTTGACACCCGGCACCTGCCGCGTGGTGCATACCGACCTGGGGCATGGCCTGTTCCGCTTCACGTTGTCCATGGAGCACCCGCTGTGGGGCGAGACCTTCTACCAAACCGGCGTCTTTGCCGATCCTTCTCGTCCTTGTGGTTCTTGAAAGTAGGCGCACCACCATGAACACCCTCTTTATTCTGCTGTCCGTCCAGGCCGTCATGGGCGCGTTTGACAACCTGTGGCACCACGAGCTTCAGGCCAGGCTGCCTCAGCGCATCTCGGCGCGTCACGAACTGGCGCTGCACGCCTCGCGCGAAGCTATCTACGGCATCGTCTTCATCGGCCTGGCCTGGTTCGAATGGCGTGGCGCTTGTGCGTTCGTGCTGGCAGCGCTGCTTTTGATCGAATTGGGCATCACGCTGGCC
Organism: Rhodoferax sp.; assembly: GCA_025351745.1. Taxonomy (GTDB): domain Bacteria; phylum Pseudomonadota; class Gammaproteobacteria; order Burkholderiales; family Burkholderiaceae_C; genus Allorhodoferax. Next base: position 36,906 of record JANXVI010000026.1, on the reverse strand, counting down.
GATTTTCTCGAAGAAGACCGCACGCGCAGACTGCCTCCATTGGAACGCGTGCTGCACACCGTGTTAACCATCAGCTACGGCCTGTTTCTGGGCTTCTTGGCCCCGGTGTTGCTAGGCTGGGCGCAGCTGGATACCGCCATGGCTGTGGCGCAACATGGCGGGATCTCCTGGCTGTGCACGCTGTACGGCGTAGGTGTGCTGGCCTGGAGCGCGCGCAATGTGCGGGCGGTGCTGAACCTGCGGCGCATGGTTCGAAGCGCGGGCACACCCACGCACTCGACCTCGACCCACAGCCAGTGGATCACACCTGCGGTGTTACTCACCGGCGCCACCGGCTTTGTGGGTAGTGCGTTGGTGGCGGAGTTGCTGCGCGATGGCCAGCGTGTGATCGTGTTGTCTCGCGATGCGCTGCAGGCGCGGGCCACGTTCGGACCGCAGGTCTGGGTCGTCGAGAGCCTTGACGCGATACCGAGCGAGACCCGCATAGACGCCGTCGTCAACCTGGCCGGGGCACGCGTGCTGGGCATGCCATGGACGGCAGCGCGGCGACGCACCTTGCTCGCCAGCCGCGTCGGCGTAACCGCCGCCGTAGTGGATTTGATGCGGCGCCTGCAACAGCCGCCGCGCGTGCTGGTGAGTGCTTCGGCGGTGGGTTTCTACGGTGCGTCGCCCCATGCATCGTTCGAGCCGCTTGATGAGTCTGCGCCTGCGCGGCCTGGCGAATTCCAGTCCGACCTGTGCGCCGCCATCGAGCACGAAGCCCGCCGCGCCGAAAGCCTGGGCGTGCGTGTGGTGCGTATGCGCTTTGGCGTGGTGCTGGGGCGTGGCGACGGGGCCTATCCAATGCTGGCCTTCAGCGCGAAGTTGGGGCTGGGGACTGTGCTGGGCAGCGGTCGGCAGGCCGCGCCTTGGATACATCTGGACGATGCGGTGGGGATGGTTCGCTTTGCGCTGGCGAATGACCGCCTGCAAGGGCCGGTCAACGCAGTAGCGCCCGAGACAGTGCCGCAGGCCGAGTTCGCGCGCGCCTTGGCGGCCTCGTTTGGTAGAAAAGTGTGGATGCGAGTGCCCCGTGCGCCGATGCGTTGGATACTGGGGGAGATGTCTACATTGCTGCTGGATGGCCAGAACGCCAGGCCCCGTGCGGCTGTGGCGGCTGGGTATCGATTTATGTTTCCCAGGCTGACGGTTGCGCTGCGAGTTTTGGTGGGCACAGAAAGCGCAACACCGTCGATTTTGACCACCGTCACCGCAGACCGTGACTAGTCGGCCGGCGTCACGTACGGCAGCACTCTGTTTCGATACATCGCTTGACGATCTGGCGAAATGTGCAAGGTCAACTCTACAAGTGTCCCCATTCGTGCAGATTGCGATAAGCCCGATACGTGAAAGCCCGCGCGGAGTTTGGCAATGGTTACCGGGTTGTTGACCACAGAGTGTTGTGAGCGAATGGCGACGGCGCCCTCAGCCCTTGCGCGTTCGCCCATAGCGTTCAGCAACGACGAATAAATTCCGCGGCGCCGGTAGGTTGCCACAACACCGCTATTTGCCACGTAGAAGACATCGCCGCGCTCCATATGGCCCACGGACCAGCCGACCAGCTCGTCGCCCGCATAGGCGCCCAGGCGAAACATGGGCGCGGGTTGCTGTTTTGATGCGGGTGCGTTGGCTGCCTCGCCGTCAAGAAGCGCTCCCAATTGGTCAGAAACTTGCTGGATGTCGGCAAAGACGCGTCTTTGCAACGACGAAAAAGCAGGTTCTGGAAATTTGTCGGCAGGTCGGATATCGATTGAATGCATGGCGCTGGTGTGTGAAGGGGCCGCTCGCGAGACGCAGTAGGGTATCCCACTTGGCTTTGTCCGCTGGCGGCCACCATCGGGCAGCCACTTCGGACAGGCAGCGCACGCCCCCAAGCCCTAAACTCTGCGAAAATCCCGTCATGAATGCGCTCAACACCACCGAATACACCCACGCCCTGGGTTCTCAGGCAAAAGTGGCCTCAGCCCTCATGGCGCGGGCGCAGACAGCTACTAAAAATATAGCGCTTCGCAAGTTGGCCACGCTGTTGCGCGAGAACACGGCTGCGCTGCAAATCGACAACGCCAAAGACATCGAGCGTGCCATCGCCAACGGCCTGTCCGCCCCGATGGTGGACCGGCTCAAGCTGACACCCAAGGTGCTGGAGACCTGCGCCCAGGGCTGCGAGCAACTGGCGTCCATGGCCGATGTGATTGGCGAGATCACCGCTATGCGCCAGCAGCCCAGCGGTATCCGCGTGGGGCAGATGCGCGTACCCATCGGGGTGTTTGGCATGATTTTCGAGAGCCGGCCCAATGTGACGATCGAAGCCGCCAGCCTGTCCATCAAGAGCGGCAACGCCTGCATCTTGCGTGGCGGCTCGGAGGCGATTGAATCCAACAAGGCATTGGCCCGGCTGGTGCAGCAGGCGTTGGTCGAGAGCGGTTTGCCGGCCGATGCCGTGCAACTGGTGCAGACCACAGACCGAGAGGTGGTGGGCCAGCTGATCGCCATGCCGCAGTATGTGGATGTCATCATTCCGCGCGGCGGCAAGGGCCTGATCGAGCGCATCAGCCGTGATGCCAAGGTGCCCGTCATCAAGCACCTGGATGGCAATTGCCATGTGTACGTAGACGACCCTTGCGACATGGACATGGCGGTCAAAGTGGTCGACAACGCCAAGACCAACAAGTACAGCCCCTGCAATGCGGCCGAAGGTTTGTTGGTCGCGCGCGGTGTGGCCGCGGCGTTTTTGCCCCGCATTGGGGCCGTGTTTGCGGCCAAGGGCGTAGAGATGCGTTGCGATGTCGCTGCGCTGCAGCTGCTTAAGAAAAATCTGCCGCCAGCCCTCGTGGAATATACACCTTACGCTATCAAATTAGTAGCAACTGCCTCCGAAGGCGAACTTCCCCGGCTGGTGCTGGCGACTGAGCAGGACTGGTTTGAAGAATACCTGGCCCCGATCATCAGCATCAAGATCGTGGATGGCCTGGACGAGGCCATTGCCCACATCAACCAGTACAGCAGCCACCACACCGACGCCATCCTGACCCGTGACCACATGCACGCGCAGCGCTTTTTGCGCGAGGTCGATTCGGCCAGCGTCATGGTCAACACCAGCACGCGTTTTGCCGATGGCTTTGAGTTTGGCCTGGGGGCCGAGATCGGCATCAGCACCGACAAGTTCCATGCCCGCGGCCCCGTCGGCATTGAGGGTCTCACCTCGCTGAAGTACGTGGTCTTGGGTGACGGCGAAGTGCGCGCCTGAAGCAATGGCGCGAACCGGCCTTGAAAACCCCAGACCTGCCCATAAATCCTAGAAATTATTCTGATGCCTCGCGCATTTCACAAAGGCCCGCATGGTTCCCCATCTCGTAACCGCCCTGACTGGCCCTATCAATGAACTTGAGCAGCGCATTCTCGATTCCATGCCCGCCATCGAACGCTGGTTTCGGCTGGAGTGGATGGAGCACACGCCGCCGTTCTACACATCGGTGGATGTGCGCAACGCGGGCTTCAAGTTAGCCCCGGTAGACACCAACCTGTTCCCCAATGGCTGGAATATTTTGACGCCAGCCATGCTGCCGCTGGCGGTGCAGGCGGCCCAGGCCGCGATCGAAAAAATTTGCCCCGAGGCGCGCAATTTGTTGATCGTGCCTGACAACCACCTCCACAACACGTTCGATCTGACCAACTTGGCACAACTGCGCCGCGTTTTCCAGATGGCGGGGCTCAACGTGCGCGTCGGCTCCATCAGCCCGGAAGTCAAGAAAAGCGTCACCATAGACCTGCCACATGGCGAGAGCATCACGCTGGAGCCCGTGGTGCGCACCAAGGGACGCATCGGCGTGAAAGATTTCGACCCTTGCACGATTCTGCTGAACAACGACCTGCGCGCCGGTGTGCCCGGCATTCTGGAAGACCTCACCCAGCAATATCTGCTGCCGCCGCTGCATGCGGGTTGGAGCAATCGCCGCAAGAGTGCGCATTCGAAGGCATTCGAAGAAGTTTCCAAGCGCTTTGGCAAGCTGATCGGCGTGGACCACTGGCTGATCAATCCCATGTTTGACAAGTGCGCACAAGTAGATTTCTCCAGCGACGATGGCGTGCAAGAGGTGATCACCAAGGCCGAAGGGCTATTGGCGAAAATCCGCAAAAAACACAAGGAATACGGTATCAAGGAAAAGCCTTTTGTCGTGCTCAAGCCAGACAACGGCGACCCCCGCATGGCCGTGCTAACGGTGCGCGACGCCAAAGAGCTGGAGGTGCTGCGCGCCCAGATGGTGTCCAGTGACGCACCGGTGAGCGGTGCTGCACCGGTATTTGATGTGCTGCTGCAAGAGGGTGTGCTCACGTGTGAGCGCGTCAACGACGCAGTGGCCGAGCCCGTGGTTTACATGATGGACCGCTACGTGGTGGGCGGCTTCTACCGGGTGCATCCGCAGCGCAAGGTGGACGAGAGTCTGACCGCGCCCGGCGCCAGCTTTGTGCCCTTGGCGTTTGCTGAGAGTACGCACTTACCCCAGCCGGGGGTCAAACCCGGCGCCAGTGCTCCGAACCGCTTCTACATGTATGGCGTCATTGGCCGCCTGGCCATGCTGGCCGCCAGCTATGAGATGGAAGCCACCGACCCCCACGCCGAGCATTACGACTAGAGGTCTGGCCCCCACGCTGCGCCGCTGCGCGGGTCGCTGCCCCCCCAGGGGGAGTTAAATCCGCTTGGCACGGCCCGGCGCGGATTTGAGTCCCCCACCCCACAGTTGCCAACTGCGTGTGACTCGCCTAAAGCAAGGGCGGGGCTCGCGCCAGCCCCTTAGTTGCTGCGCTGCAACATGTTTGCAATTTCGTTTGAAATGCGGGCTGGCGCACTTGCAAGCCGGGGCGTCTGGCGCAAAATGGCGATCCTCAATGGAATGGAACCCGCGCCTTACTTCCGGCCGGACGAACTTGTGTCAGCATCCAAATCGTCTTTAACGACGCTTACTCTGGGCGCCATAGGCGTTGTGTACGGCGATATCGGAACCAGCGTCCTGTACGCCGTCAAGGAAGTCTTTGGCTCTGGCCATGTTCCCTTCACCCCGGATAACGTCTACGGCATTTTGTCCATCTTCTTTTGGACGTTGACGGTCATTGTTTCCATCAAGTATGTGGCGCTGGTGCTGCGTGCGGATAACCACGGTGAAGGCGGCTTGGTGGCCATGTTGGCCCTCGCATCCCAGTCGGTCAAAGACAAGCCCCGGTTGCGGCGCGTTCTGCTACTGGTTGGCATTTTTGGTACTTGCCTTTTTTATGGCGACGGCGTCATCACACCGGCCATCTCAGTGCTCTCGGCGGTGGAGGGCATGGAGGTCATCTCTCCGGCCCTGCACCGCTTCATCATCCCTATTACGCTGGTGATTTTGCTGTGCCTGTTCATGGTGCAGAAGAGCGGAACCACGGGCATCGGAAAATTTTTTGGCCCCATTACGCTGGTCTGGTTTGCCTGTATCGCGGTGCTGGGTGTGGTCCACATTCTGGACCGTCCCAGCATTCTGCTGGCCATCAGCCCCGTCTATGCACTGAGTTTTATCTGGAATCAGCCGGGCACCACCTTCATAATTCTGGGGGCCGTCGTGCTGTGTGTGACGGGGGGCGAGGCGCTGTATGCCGATATGGGGCACTTTGGCAAGCGGCCTATTCGCCTGGCCTGGTTTGCCATTGTCATGCCATGTCTGACGCTGAACTATTTTGGTCAGGGCGCGCTTCTGCTGGAGCACCCCGAGGCGGTTAAAAACCCGTTTTTCCTGATGGCACCCGACTGGGCGCTGGTGCCCCTTGTCTGCCTGGCCACGATGGCTACCGTAATTGCGTCGCAGGCGCTGATCTCCGGTGCGTTTTCAGTCACCAAGCAGGTTATTCAACTGGGCTACCTGCCGCGCCTGCAGGTGCTACACACCAGCGTCAGGGACACCGGGCAAATCTACCTGCCTTTTGTGAACTGGGGCCTCTTCGTAGCCATCGTGCTGGCTGTGGTGCTGTTCCGCTCGTCGAGCAATCTGGCGGCGGCCTACGGTATTGCGGTGTGTACCGACATGTTGATCACTACGGTGCTGACCTTCTTTGTGATCCGCTACAGCTGGAAATACCCCTTGGCGCTGTGCATTGCGGCCACCGGCTTCTTCTTTGTCGTGGACTTCGCATTCTGGGCCTCCAATCTGCTCAAACTCTTTGATGGAGGCTGGTTCCCGCTGATGATTGGCGGCGCCATTTTTACGCTGATGATTACCTGGAAGGATGGTCGACGCCTGCTGAACGAAAAGCTGCGCGCCGATGCGCTCGATCTGCCCAGCTTTTTAGAGGCGGTGTTTGTCAGCCCGCCCGCGCGGGTGGAGGGCACGGCCGTCTTCCTGACCGCTGAGGTCGGCACCGTGCCCAATGCCATGCTGCACAACCTCAAGCACAACAAGGTGCTGCATGCCAACAACCTGTTTGTCACCGTGCGTAACCACGAGGTGCCATGGATCGGTTTGAGCAAGCGCCTGGAGATTGACTCGCTGGGGCATGACTGCTGGCAGGTCGTCATCCACTACGGATTCAAAAACGACCCCGATGTGCCCAAGGCCTTGCAGCAAATCAAGGGGCGGGGTTGCGAGATGAACAGCATGACCACCAGTTACTTCCTGTCGCGCGACACCGTGGTGCCCACCATCGGCAAGGGCATGGCGCAGTGGCGTGAAAAGTTGTTCGCGCAAATGCACCACAACGCCAGTGGCGCGGCCGACTTCTTAAACTTGCCAAACAACGCGGTCGTCGAGCTCGGGTCGAAGATTGAAATCTGAAGCGTTGATGGCAGAGGCGCCGGCACTGCAAACGGCGCGCTGCAAACTAGCGCTACTGCTGCCGGATAACGCACATTTGCTGCTGGCCTACCGGCAGCGCAACGCGGCCCATCTGAGCTCCTGGGAGCCCACGCGCGACCCAGACGATGGCACGCTGGAAGAGGCCTGCCAGCGCGCTGCCGCAAAGTCGGCGCAGGCGTTTTCCGATGGCTTGGCTGTGCATTTCATCGCCACCGACCCGCAGTCTGGCGCGATGGTGGCTGGTTGCAACTTCACCAACATCGTACGCGGCATCTTCCAAGCGTGCCATCTAGGCTACTCGGTAGACCACGCCTGGCAAGGCCAGGGATTGATGCAGGAGGTGGTGCAGGCTGGCATTGCCTATATGTTTGGCAGCCGGGGACTGCACCGCATCATGGCCAACCACATGCCATCCAATGTGCGCAGTGAAAAGCTGTTGCGCGCGCTAGGCTTCGAGCGCGAGGGTTATGCCCGTGCCTACCTGAAGATTGCAGGCCAGTGGGAAGACCATGTGCTCACGGCACTGGTCAATCCCCAAAATTAGTTGGACTGGGTCCACTTCTTGACCCAGTCTAGATATTCTTCGCAAGGCATCGGGCGGGCAATGAGGTAACCCTGCACGGTGTGGCAACCCAACTGCACCAGCATGTCCCAGTCGGCTTGCGTTTCCACGCCTTCAGCAACGGAACAAATATTGAGTTTCCGGGCCATTCCCAGGCTCGCTTCCAGTATGACTCTGGCGGACTCTTGTCGGCTTGCATTCGCTACAAACGATTGGTCAATCTTGAGCTCGGTAAAGGCAATGCGGATCAGTTGCTGCATGGAGGAGTAGCCCGTTCCGTAGTCGTCGATCGACAAGCCGAACCCCTTCATGCGCAATCGTGCAAGGTTCTCCAGCGTATGGCCCACATCCGTGGTCAACGCCGATTCTGTCACTTCCATCACCACATCGCGCGGTGCGACGTGGTGCGCGCGGACGAGTCCCATCAAACGATCGGCGGTCTGCACATCCACCAGGGAGCGGATCGACAGGTTGATGGACACCGATCCGTCTATGTCGTGGGCCGCCCAGGTCCGGCGAAAGGCGACCGTCTTGTCAACCATGGTGTCGGTCAAGGTATCTATTCCTCCTTGCAACTCAAGTGTTGGAATAAAGGCATAGGGAGCGACAAGACCGAACTGGGGATGGTGCCATCGTGCCAGTGACTCAGCGCCCGACACTCTGCGCGTTGCCATTTCGATCTTGGGTTGGTAGTAGGGTTCAAATTCGCCATCCCTCAGCCCTGCAAGTATTTCTTCGAGAGAAAATACTGGATCTGTGGGGTGCGGTAGTCGGGCCGCAAGGGTGGAGTGCCGCGCGATGATGGGAAACAACTTCTCGGGCGTAAGCGGTTTCTCCAGTACCCCCAACAAATTGATCCCGTATGCTTCAGCCATGGTCTGAATCGATGCAAGCAGATTGCGGTCTAGCGCGCTGGCGAGAATAATGGAGACGCTGACGCCACTTTCGCCCAAGTTGCGGACGAACGCCATTCCATCCATGCCTGGCATGTCCAGATCGCTGATGACGATATCAACGGGCTTGCTGGGGTCTTGCAGGATTGCCAGGGCGCCCATGCCATCGCTCGCTTCGTAAATTGCGTTTGCGTCAACGCCGCGCAGCATTCGAACCAGCATCCTGCGCTGAAAGTCATGGTCTTCAGTAACCAAAAAATTCAACCTCTTGCCCGGCATGGCTCTCTCCGATGTATTTGTCACCCGTCGTAATATTTTTTAGGTTTGCTCAATCACGCATGTCAGAAACGCACTGAGCTGTTCCCACTCCGTGTCGAACGTTCCCATTTGGTTCAGGACTGTCGCCCAATCATTGGCTCGGCTGGCCTTCTCCAATCGCCCGCAGACGGTTGAGAGCCCTATGGCACCCACCATGGCGCTGGCTCCCTTGATCCGATGGACGGCACGGGTGAACTGCGCGACATCGCTGCTGTCCACAGCGCGCTTCAGCGTGGCGATGTCTTCAATGTTGGCGCGCCGGAAGTCTTTCAGTATTTCGCGTTCATCGGCGGCATCTCCACCGGAAATAGCGACCAATACGGTTGGATCAAACACGCCGCTGCCCACTGCGGCAGCCGCTGGTTTGCCAACGGCGCCGGCAGTTGCGGCATGCTGGTGCGGAATAGGCAGCCATTGATCGAGCTTCTTCAAAATCTGCGACAACTCGACGGGCTTGACCAAGTAATCGTCCATCCCGGCTGCCATACACTTCTCACATTCGCCGTCCAATGCATTCGCGGTACAGGCGATGATAGGCGTGCGAGCCTTGCCGGTACTGGCTTCAATCTCACGGATATGACCGGTCAAACCGTAGCCGTCCATCTCGGGCATGTTGCAATCGGTGAGCACTAATCCATAGCGCCCCGACTTCCATTTTTCCAGTGCGTCGACTCCATGCACGGCGCTCTCGGCCGCATAGCCCAGAGCATGTACTTGGCGCATCAATACGGCCCTGTTGGTGGAGTGGTCGTCGACCAGCAGCACCAGGGTTCCCTCTGCTTCTGCCTGTTTCACAGTGGGGGCGGCACGCCGCATGCTGGCGGTGGTGATGAGCCAATTGCGATCGGCACGGCTATCGCGGCTTGGTAAGTCCTTGGGATCGGCCGTTGGCAACCACAGCGTGAGAAACATGGTCGTTCCTTTGCCTAACTCGCTTTGCATTTCGACTGATCCTCCCATGAGGTCTGCGAGACGTCGGCAGATTGTCAGGCCCAATCCAGTACCTCCCACTCGGGGTGCCGCCTTGTTGTCGGCCTGGCTAAATGGTTGAAACAACCGCTTTTGGTCCTCTTCCGAAATACCAATGCCATTGTCAACCACCGAGAATCGCACACGCTCGGAGTTGGCGGTTTGGTCGATCAGTTCGGCCTTCACCTCAATAGCGCCTTGCGACGTGAACTTCAGTGCATTGCTGACGAAGTTGTTGAGAATCTGCCGCAGACGCATGGGGTCCACCCACACGGCAGGGCTGATACGCGGGTCTACCTTGCGCTTGATCAACAAGCCCAGGCTGCTGGCGTTTCCTGAATAGATGTTGTGGACGTCTCCGATCAGGTCCTCAATCGATGTCACTTCAGGGCGAACTTCCATCCGGCCCGCCTCGATCTTTGAAAAGTCCAAGACGTCGTCAATGATGCGCAGCAGAGACTTGCTGGACATGCGCACAATGGCCAACGACGTGTACTGCTCGGCGTCGAGCCGCGTCAGGCTCAACAGCTCCAGCATGCCCAGTACACCGTTCATGGGTGTGCGAATTTCATGGCTCATGGTCGCAAGAAACGTGCTCTTGGCGCGACTGGCCGAATCGGATGCTTCCTTGGCCTCCTGCAATGCCAATTCGAGTCGCTTCTTACCCGTGATGTCGGTTACATACACGTTCAAGACGAGGCTGCCGTCGCTCTCCCGGTGCAGCGATGCCTCCTGGTGAAGCCACTTGTCGGTGCTGTTGCCATGTTTGACCCGGTACTCGTGTTGAAAGGAGGAGAGGTTCTTCTTGGCGTCGTCCAATGTTGTGAGGAAGTCTGCCTTGTCTCGGTCGTCAATGGCCTCCAACAGCGCATCCCATCCCAGCGCGCCCGGCGTTTCAGGACTGGTCACGATCCCATGAATGCTGCTTAGGTTGACACTCATGAAGGTGATCTCAGGCTCCTCCGATGGGGATTGCCTGAGCTGGTACATGGCCCCAGGCAGACTGTCGGCCATCGCTCGGAATTTGCTTTCGGTCTGCGCACGCGCATTTGCGTGGTGGGCGAAGCCCAGATACCCAGGAATCAGGACCAGCACTCCGACCAACGTGCTCCCGATCAGCACGAACAAAGAAACGTCTTGAAGGTGCTGCGCGGTTGCATGGCGAGACTTCAACAGAGAAAGCTCCTCCTGGCGCAGCGCTTTGGTCACGTCAAAGACTGCCTGCGTCGCCAGTTTACCGATGTCGGACACGGCAATCGTCGGATCGGCTGCCGGGCCCTGGATGTGCCGCAGTTCGGCCGCGTCACGCATGAGCTTGAATCGCTCGACGACCCTTTCCTCCAGCAACGGCATTCTGTCGCGTTGCTGGGGGTTGTCCATGGTCATGGTCTTGACAAATTGCACTGCGCCATTGGTTTTGGCGATTGCGCGGTCGCGCTCCACCAAGAATATTTCGTTGCCCGACAAGAGGTAGCCGCGTTGGGCAGATTCTGCCGTACTGAGCGAGCCATCGATCTCGGACAAAGCCTGCAACACGTCTTGGCTATGGGTCGCCCACCGCGAGGTTTCCAGTTGGTTTTGGCTTACTGCATAGAGCGTACCGCCCATCACCAGAATCACCAGCATGGCGAGTGCGAAGCCCAAGTGGGCCCAGTGCCGTTTGACAGGTGCTGCCATGGTGAATCCGATCGAATGACGCGAGTTCCATATTACCCGTTTTGGGTCTCTTGTGCGCAAAGAAAGTAGTTGTTTGCCGGCGGTTGTTCTGGGTGCAGGAGTCTGTGCGTGATTGCTCAGTTGCCATTTGACCCAAGCCGAACTTCCAACAAGTCAGTTTGCCGGCCGATGTCACAATTGTCAGCATGCAATTTTTCAAAGACCTGAGCGTCTCATCCTTCACTGCGGGCTTTGTGGCCGTGCTGGTGGGCTTCACCAGTTCGGTCGCCATTGTTTTTCAGGCCGCGCAAGCTTTCCACGCAACGCCCGAGATGATGGCCTCGTGGATGTGGGCGTTAGGAATAGGTATGGGCCTGTGCTCGCTGGTGCCCTCGCTGTGGCTGAAAAAGCCCGTGATGGTGGCCTGGAGCACGCCGGGCGCTGCAGTGCTGGCCAGTGCCGGTGCCTTGGGGGGTTTTTCCATGCAACAAGCCGTGGGTGCCTTCATGCTCTGCGCTGTACTCATCACGCTGGCGGGTGTGACAGGCTGGTTTGAGCGGGTCATGAATCGCATCCCGCTGGCGCTGGCCTCAGCCCTGCTGGCTGGCGTGCTGGCACGGTTTGGTCTGTCGGGCTTTACGGCAGCGCAGACCGCCCTGCCGTTGGTCGTGGTCATGCTACTGGCTTACTTGCTGGGCAAGCGCCTTTGGCCGCGTTATGCGGTTCCGGTCACACTACTGATTGCTATTGTATTTGTAGCTATAACAACAGGTTTCACGAGGGCTAGCATTGTATTTTGCTTGACAGTCCCGGTGTATGTGGCTCCCAGCTTTAGTGGGGCGGCTTTTGTCAGCCTCACGCTGCCGTTGTTCATCGTCACCATGGCCTCGCAAAACCTGCCGGGCGTGGCCGCCATCCAGGCCAGCGGGTTCGGCGACGAGCGCAGCACCGGGGGCGACGCTGGCATCCCCATCTCCAAGGTCATCACGCTGACCGGTCTGGCCACGCTGGTGCTGGCGCCCTTTGGCGCGTTTGCGCTGAACCTGAGCGCCATCACGGCCGCCATCTGCATGGGGCCGGAGGCTCACGCGCAGTCGCAGCGGCGCTACACGGCTGCCGTGTCGTGCGGTGCCATCTATGTGGTGATTGGCTTGTTTGGTGCAGCCATCATTGGGGTGCTGACGGCATTCCCCAAAGAACTGGTCGCCGCAATTGCCGGGCTGGCGCTGTTGGGCACGATTGGCGGCGCGCTGGCCGCTGCACTGCGTGAAGAGGCCTACCGCGAGGCGGCCATTATTACCTTCCTGGTGACGCTCAGCGGCGTGGTCGTGGCGGGCGTGGGCTCAGCCTTCTGGGGTGTGGTGGCCGGCGCACTGGCGCTGCTGGTGCAGCATGCCGGGCGTGGCCGGACCTTGCAGACGCCGGGTGCTTAGCGCCGAGCGCTTGTCCTCACACAATACGAGTTGGCCCAGTCGCTGTAGAGTCGCAAAAGTTATTTTTTTCACACTTGCTGGTAGCACCTTATGGAAATCCTATTCGTCAGCGATCCTCTGGCATCGTTCAAGATCTACAAAGACACCACCTTTGCGATGATGCGCGAGGCCCAACGCCGTGGCCACGCCATATTGGCGTGCGAGCCACAGCAACTGGTCTGGCAGCGCGGCGGTGTGGTGCAAGCCCAGGTGCGTGCCATCACGCTGACGGGCGACCCCAAGACATGGTTCACCGAGACGGCATCCGGGGTGCGGTCCATCAAAGATTTTGGCGCCGTGGTCATGCGCAAGGACCCACCGTTTGACAGCGAGTTTTTCTACGCCACCCACCTGCTGGAGCAGGCCGAGCGCGAGGGTGCCAGGGTCTTCAACAAGCCCCGCGCGCTGCGCGACCACCCCGAGAAACTGGCGATTCTGGAATTCCCCCAGTTCATTGGCCCCACGCTGGTCACGCGCGAGGCGGACGCCATCAAGAGCTTCCACGCCGAACACCAGGACATCATCCTGAAGCCGCTGGATGGCATGGGCGGCATGGGCATCTTCCGCGTCAAGGAAGACGGACTGAACCTGGGCGGCATCATCGAGACGCTGAACAAGGACGGCGCCGAGACCGTCATGGTGCAAAAATTTCTGCCCGCTATAACCGAGGGAGATAAACGCGTGTTGGTGATTGGCGGCAAGCCCGTACCGTTTTGCCTGGCACGAATTCCACAGGGCAGCGAAGTGCGGGGCAACCTGGCCGTGGGCGGCAAAGGTGTGGCCCAGCCGCTCAGCGAATCCGACTGGGCGATTGCTAACGCATTGGGACCGATTTTGGCCGCGCGTGGCTTGCTGCTGGTGGGGCTGGACGTGATTGGCGACAGCTTGACCGAGATCAATGTGACCAGCCCGACCTGTTTTCAGGAGATCACGGATCAGACGGGTTTTGATGTGGCGGCAATGTTTGTGGATGCGTTGGAGGCGGCGGTTTAGCGGTACCAAGGCCGCAGCACATTACCGCCGCAGCACATCCATCCATTGCAATTGTTCGGGTGTCAGTGCCGCGTCCGGCGTCATCATGGCGCTTGCCAGTGCGTTGCGGATAGAAGGCTCGCGCTCGGGCAGCGGTGCTTGCAACAAGGCGTCCAGCACCTTGGCGGCCTTTGCCAGCGTTTTGCCATACAGCTCAAAAATCGCGGTCACACTGACGTGCTGCGCCGGGTCGTCGAGCCAACAGTCGTAGTCCGTCACCAGGCCTATCGTGGCGTAAGCCATTTGGGCCTCGCGGGCCAAGAAAGCTTCTGGCACATTGGTCATGCCCACCAAATGGCAGCCGGCCTGGCGCATGAATTGGCTTTCGGCCTGGGTGCCCAGGCGTGGCCCCTCGACACAGGCATAGGTCAGTCCCCGGTGTAAACCAAGGCCGATACGTTGGGCAGCAGCTTGCACCGCGTCGACCAACGCAGCACTGACCGGTTTGGCGGTCGAGATGTGGGCTGCCACGCCGTTGCCAAAAAACGTGCGTTCGCGTTGACCGCGTGTCCAGTCAAAGTATTGCTCCGGCATGGCGATGTCGCCCGGCTTGACCTGCAGCGCCAGGCTGCCCACCGCCGAGAAACCCAGCAGCATGGTGGCCCCCGCTTGTTTGAGCGCATAAATGTTGGCGCGGTAGTTCACCTCGTGCGGCAGCAAGCGGTGGCCGCTGCCGTGGCGGGCCAAGAACATCACGTCGTGGTCATGCAAACGCCCCAGCAGAATCTCGCCCGAGGGCTGGCCAAAGGGCGTAGGTTGTGCGATGCGCTGGCTGATGGTCAGGCCGGGCAGGTCGTAGAGGCCGGTGCCTCCAATGATGGCGAGCATGGTGTTTTCTCCAAACGAATAACTTGGTCCACCGCATACGCGGGGCCGTCGCTGATGCGTGAAAAATAGGAAGCATGGGCGTCCGAACCCGGGGGCCACTGGGCCAAAAACGCGTGCCTGACCTTTTGGGGAGGGGTTTCAATCGCCACAGCGTCCATGAACACGCCATTGTGCATGTGCCCGGCGCGGCGCTGGGGGCCATCAAAGGCGCGGGTGGCAATGCGGGTCAATAGTCCCGCGGTATCGCCTTTGAAATTGGGCATGCCCGCCGCACCGTTGTTCAAAACCCAGGCTGCTTGAGCCCGACCGGGAACCACCACCTGCTGAAACACAGGAAGGCACGTGTGGCTACTGGAAAACACGGCGACTCCCGCCTTGTCAAACCACTGGCGCACCAGGTCCAAGTGCTGCGCATTGCCCAGATGCTCTTGCGCAAAACCCCAGCCCGCCAGGGACTGGGCGTCGCCATGCACGATGCCGACGCGCTCTGCCCCCACGGAGACCACTGCCCACATGGGCAAGGCGGCCAGTGCGAGGCGCTGCGCAGGCGTCGTTGCACCCCGCAGGTGGTTCAGGATGCGGTTGGAGCGCAGCACAACGTCGTCACCCACCCAGTCTGGGTAGGCACAGCCGCAGCCTGCATCGCTGTCCGGGGTTTCTTCGGCCAGTTCGGTTTCCACGTTGCCGCGTAGCGCGGTATGTGACAAAACCGTTTCTTGAATGCGGGCAAAGATGGCGGGGTCGGCATCAAACCAATGGAAGTCACCGTTGAAGACCAGCCGTTTGCGACCTGTCTCCTGCGCGAAGAGCCGCAGCACCTCGTGCAGTGCCGATTCATTGCCATACAGCCCACCCACCACATACAACACATCGAGGTTTGCCAAGTGACCGGGGATGTCGGTCTTGAACACCGCAGGCCCGTACTGGTAGTGCAGCGGACAGCTGCGCCCTGGGCCATCCGCATCTGCATGGACTGAGGGCTGTGTTTCGGGCTGCGCTACCGGCAGTGCACCCGCGGCCAGAAGGTTCGAAACGGACGGGGTATCAGCATACAGGGATTGCAGGTGTTGCGGGGTAAGTGCGTGTAGCGGCAGGTCAAAGATGATCTCGCCATTGCCCAAAGCAATCACCCGGTCAGCCAGCGACGCAAGTAAATCGGGGTTGTGCACCACGCTGATCAGGGTGGCACCTTTTGCCGTTGCAAGCAGCGAGCGGCAGGCTTCATATGTGGCGTTGGGGTCGAGCGCGGATGTGGGTTCGTCCGCCAATACCAGACGCGGGTGTTGTAGCTTGAGCCGCGCCAGGCTGATCTTTTGGCGTTCGCCGCCGGAGAGTTTGTCGGTGCGGGTCTGTGCGTGACCTGACAAGCCCAGTGCATCGAGCGCCTGCATTGCTTCTTCGATCAGCGGCGCAGGGTACATGCGCGTCCAGCTGCGCCAGACGGGCATGACGCCAGTGCGTGCCAAAGCGCCCAGTACCACGTTTTCCAACGCTGTCAAACGAGGCACCAGATGCAGGCCCTGCATCACCTGACCCACTTCGGCGCGCAGTTGGCGCCACTCGCTGCGAGACATTGCGATACCGCTCGCCGATGCGAGGTTCCGTCCCAGCACCATGACACGACCATGGCTCGGTGTCAGGGAACCACCCAACACACGCAACAAACTGCTTTTGCCTGCACCGTTGGGGCCGATGATTGCGACGCGTTCGCCACGTGCGATGCGAAGTTCTGAAATGTGCAATATTCGACGTTGACCGACGGTGACCTCCAGGTCGTGGACCTCAATCGCCAGTTTTACGGACACCTGGCTCATAGCAACGCCTGCCGAATGCGACGCGAGAACGTGTCAAAAATGGTGACCAAGGCAATTACTACGATCAGGATGGTGCCCAGCCGTCCCCACTGAAACAGGCTGACAGCTTCAGAAATCAGCAGCCCCAATCCGCCAGCACCGATCAGACCCAAAATGGTTGAATCGCGAATGTTGAACTCCCACACGTACAGGTGGTTGCTGACGAACTGTGGCAACACAGACGGCCACACGGCGCTGAAAAAGACCTGTGACTCCGAAGCTCCGGTAGCGCGCACGGCATCGACTGCGCCCATGTCGAGGGTTTCAATGCTCTCCGCATACAGCTTTCCGTAGGTACCCATGGAATGCAGTGCGATGGCCAAGATGCCGGCCATCGGCCCCAAGCCCACAATTCCAACCAGAATCAGTCCAAAGACCAAGGTATGCACTGCACGCGCCACATCCAACACGGAACTCGCGGCGCGCGACAGCAGTTTTGGCGCCCGCAGGTTGCGCGCCGCCAAGAGCCCCAGGGGGAATGCCAACAAGGCGGCCAGAAGGGAGCCTAGCGTCGCAATTTGCAATGTGGTCCAGGTGGCACGAACGAGTGCCCATAGAAACTGCGTCTCCACCTGGCGTCGATTTTCTACCCGTAACAAGCTGCCATCACTGCTGCGGTACTCCAGCCGTTCATTGCCAAACCACGCGTCCAGAAAGCTCGGGTGGGAAAATTCGCCAACCGATTTCCCCAAGTTGTTCCACGGATTGCGTCCCCACGATAAGTCTCCCGCGTAAATCAAACTGACCAGGCAGATACCCACGACGGCACCATAAAAAACGACCAGGCTTGCAAAGCCGATCCGACCCCTGAGCGCGCGATTGAACCTTGACGGTGTGCGAGCGGCCATGGACCGATTACGACTTGGGTGTGAGCTTTCCGGTGGCCAGACCGGCATCGCGAATAGACTTGTAAAACGCATTGTCGGTGTTCACAAAGCCAGTGTAATTTGCAGGCAGAAGGTTGGGCTGTGTCTTGAGTAACGGGCCAATCTGCGCCAGCGCGCCTTGCAAACGCAAGACAAGTGCCTTGTCCTTGAAAAGGTTGCTGCTCACAGCCAATGCATCATTGGGTAAGGGCGCAGATTGCCAGATGACGACGCTGCGCTCGGCCTTGAGCATGCCCTGGTCAATCATCGCCGTTCGGTTGCGGTTGTAGTCTGCTCCAGCATCGAGTTGCCCAGCCGCCACCTGGGTTTCGATCGCCTGGTGCTTGGTGTACAGCACCCGCCCGAAATGTTTCTCCGGGTCAATGCCCTGTTGCATGAAGAAGTGCAGCGGAATGAGGTAGCCCGACGTGGAGCCTTTGTCGCCAAATGCAAAGCTGCGGCCTTTTCCCTTGGGACCCAACAGGTCTTGCACGCTGGTCAGCCCCGATTCTGGGTGCGTGACCATCATGGCAAAGTATTCGGGCTTGCCTTGGTACAGGATGGTGGATATCACTTGTGCGTCCGAAAAATGGTTGGCCAACACATAGCCCCATGGACCCATCAATGCAATGTCGGTTTCTCCATTGGCCAGGCTTTTGGCCAAACCCTCCCAACTGTCAACCGTACGCAATTCCACGGGCCGGCCCAGTGCTTTGGCAAGGTAGTCGGTCAGCGGGCGGTAGGTCGCATCGTTCTTCTCTCGGTCGGGTTGAAACATGCCAACGCCTAACTTGAGTGGGGCGCCCTGCGCGCAGACGTTACCGCTGGCAAGTGCGAGGGTGAGGGCCGTCACGCTGGCCGCTGCAATCACATTGCGTCGTAAAAAGTGCATGGTTTTTGTCCTGATGATGTTGGGATGGGTAGACGATATATTTGTCTGTGCCCTGCGCCTTCCAAAACCCGATGCCTCATGGCAACCATCCGGTTGGCACATGCACTAGATCCGAGGGCTCATCGACATCGGCTACGGGGTCCAGCTCTTTCCACCGCAATCCTATGCGCCGCGCGCGGATGCGCGACTCGTTCATCACCTGCGCTGTACTCCATCTCATGTCTGTGAACAGGTCTGGCTGCGCCCTGGTGAGCCCAACCATCGCGTAGCCGCCATCCAGCGCTGGCACAAAAACTGCGTCGTGGTCGACAAGTGCTTGCGCGGCTGCTTGCAGGGTACATGTATCGAGGTCTGGCGCATCCGTTCCAATGAGGATGGCACGAGCATGGTAGTGTAAGGCGTCCGTGAGCGCACGGTCCATGCGCTGCCCCAGGTCGCCCACGCCTTGCAAGGACAATTGCAGCTTCCTTCGCGATTGGCTTGCGAGTCGCTGAAAGGCTGGATGGTTGGCGTCGGGTGTGACGCATAGCTGCACTTGGTCGAAGCCTGCCGCAAGGGCGTGCGCTACCGTGTGGTCGAGCAGCTTGTGGGCCAATGCGGCCGCGCCTTGTGCGCCCAGCGCCGGGATCAACCGGGTCTTGGCAAAACCTGCGACCGGTGCCTTGGCAAAAATAATCAATGCGGTACTCACTGGTAGGCTCGTGCCAATTGTTCGGGCGAATCACCCCGCCAGTAACGCCAGCGCAGGAACCACATGAGCCCGATCGTGCGCCAGATGCCGCGTGCTTCCCATCTCCGTCCGGACGTCCGCACCCGTGCGCGCAGGTTTGCTGGAGGCGCTATGCGACGCAGGCGTTTGGACAACTCGATGTCTTCCATCAGGGGCTGGTCTGGAAAGCCCCCCACGGCCTCAAAGGTGGCACGCTGCACAAAGATCGCCTGGTCACCTGTGGCGATGCCGCTTATGCGTGAGCGCAGGTTCATCAGGGTCGCTACCAGCGCCAGCATGGGTGAGCGGGCATCAATGTGCACATCAAAGCGACCCCACTTTGCACCGGCTTGCATGGCAGCCAGAACCAGTGCGTCTGCACCTACGGGCAGAAGCGTATCCGCATGCAAGAACAGCAGCACGGAACCTTGCGCCTTTGCTGCACCCGCGTTCATTTGCCGCGCGCGTCCACGAGGCCCTTGAATGGCGATGTCGGCCAGGGGCTGCGCCAGGTCCAGGGTGTCGTCTGTGCTCGCGCCGTCCACCACGATAACCTGCGCCCCCCGCGCGCGCAGCGGCGCAAGGGACTGCAACGTCGATTGGATGGTGGCGGCCTCGTTGAGGACCGGCACAACAATGGACAGAACGGGGTTAATCATTCCGCACGAATGGTGTACGACTCAGCCACGGCGCCAATCGTGGAAGCGCCCCACCCATACCAGCAGGCCCTTGGGCGCATGGGCCTTCTTCCATTCGCCCGCCGCATACTTATTGGCCTCGGCCATGGTCGGGTAGGTATGGATGGTGCCCAGGACCTTGTTGAGGCCCAAACCGTGCTTCATCGCCATCACGTACTCAGCGAGCAAATCACCCGCATGGGCACCAACGATGGTCACTCCCAGTATCTTGTCTTTGCCCGGCACGGTCAGTACCTTCACAAAGCCAACGGCCGCACTGTCGGCAATCGCGCGGTCCAACTCAGCGATGTCGAACTTGGTGACCTCGTAAGCAATGTTCTTTTCTTTGGCCTCTTGCTCGTTCAAACCGACGCGTGCAACCTCGGGGTCGATGAACGTAGTCCATGGAATCACGCGGTAGTCGACCTTGAATTTCTTGACCACACCAAACAATGCATTCACCGCTGCGTACCAGGCCTGGTGCGCCGCAGTGTGGGTAAATTGATAGGGCCCGGCCACGTCCCCTACGGCAAAAATGTTGGGGTAATTGGTTTCCAGATACTCATTGGTGGTCACCACCCGGCCGGTTGCGACCCCCAATTCTTCCAGGCCAAAGCCCGTGAGCCGAGCCGATCGGCCTACCGCGCACAGCAGCGCATCAAACGCGATGCGGATATCCTTTCCGCGGTGTTCTACGATGATCGTTTTTACATCGCCCTGTCGCTCAAACCGCAAGGCCTTGTGCGCGGTTAGTACTTCTACGCCATCGGCCTCCAGGGACTTACGCGCCAGTTCAGAGACCTCTTCGTCTTCGCGGATCATGATGCGGGGCGCCATCTCGATCTGTATGACCTGAGAGCCCAGACGCTGAAAACACTGCGCCAACTCACACCCGATCGGACCGCCGCCCAGCACCACGAGGCGTTTTGGTACTTCGTCAAGTGTGGCAAATTCGTCCCATAGTGTGTCGCTGGTGACATATCCAATATCTTCAATACCCGGCAACGGCGGGACAAACGGACGTGCCCCAGTAGCAATCACGATGCTTTTGGTGGTGAGTCGTTGAAGGGTGCCGTCGTGCAGCGTCACGTCCACCGTCCAAGGGTCCACGATCTTGGCGTGTCCCTGGAGCACCTCGACACCAAGCCCGGTGAACCGTTCTACGCTGTCGTGCGGGGCTATCTCGGCGATGATGTGGTGCACGCGCGCCATGGTGGCTTTGAAACTGAATGTGGGTTCGGTGTTGCTCAGCCCGTATTTGGCACCGTGTTTCATCTGATGCGCTACCGTGGCGCTTTTGATCAAGGCTTTGCTCGGGACACAACCAAAATTCAGGCAGTCGCCACCCATCTTGTGACCCTCGACCAGGGTCACTTTGGATTTGACCGCGGCGGCGATCAAGGCCGACACGAGGCCACCCGAGCCACCGCCAATTACCACCATGTTGCGGTCAAACTTCGCGGGCTTCTGCCATTTCGCATAGACCTTGCGGGCCTTCAGAAGGCTAACGATGCCCTTTGCGATGAAAGGAAAAATACCCAAGAGCACAAAACCAAACAGCAAGCCTGGAGACAAAATGTCGGACACCTTGCTAATGCCTGCCAATTGGGTGCCCGCATTCACATACACCAATGTGCCCGCCAGCATGCCAATTTGGCTGAAAACGAAATAGCGAGCGGTGCTGATGCTTGTCAAACCGGCGAGTAAATTCACGGCGAAAAACGGAAAAATGGGCAGGAGGCGCAAGGTCAACATGTAGAGCGCTCCGTCCCTGCGCATGCCGTCGTTGATAGCAGTCAGGCGGTCCCCGAACTTAGCCTGCACAAAGTCGCGCAGCAGATAGCGGGCGGTCAAGAACGCCAAAGTGGCACCAATGGTTGAGGCAAAGGACACCAGCACCGTGCCGACCAGGACGCCAAACATGGCCCCGGAAGCGATGGTCAGAATGGTGGCGGCGCCTGGGACGGACAGCGCAGTGCTCAGCACATAGACCATAAAAAACAACGACAAAAATACAACTGGACTGGCTTGGTAGTGGGCGTTCAGCGCATCGCGGCTGCGCTTCAAAGCGTCCAGGTTCAAGTACTGGCCGAGCTGGTAATGGCGGTAAAGGAAGATGGCTACCAATACGAGCGCAAAGATGATGATCCATTGGACCCACTTGGAGCCAGTTTTTTGGATGGGATCGCCCATGTTCATGCAGCCTTCAATGCGCCGCCGCAGCTACTGCCTTGGCCGGCCGTACAACCGTAGCAGTGGTCAGCGATCCGGATCGCACCGGTGCTGTGGTCGCCTGCCAATAGATCCGTCACATGGGGACGGGTTTTGCCCGGTACAGCCATGGGCAAGGCTAGCATTTGGTTGAAGTCGCAGTCAAAAAGATAGCCTTGCCAGTCCACGCTGACCATGGACGTGCACATGACCGTATCTAGGTTTTCCGGTTTAAACGCGGCCTTGAGAATATTCAGATATGGCTGGAACTGGCCTTTGGAAATCAAGGTACTGCCAAAACGCTGAATCGGCATATTGGCCAGCACGAACAATTGGTTAAACGTGATCCCAAAGTGCGCTGCCAGCTCCCGCTTGTAATCGGCCTGCAATCCGGTTTGTTCGGGCGGCAGAACCGCGCCTTGCGGGTTGTATACGAGGTTCAGTACCAGACCGCTGCCCTCGACCCCAAAGCCCAGGGCGTTGAGAATCCGCAATGCGGCAATGCTTTTGTCAAACGTGCCCTCGCCGCGTTGCCGATCCACACGCTCCACCGAATAGCAGGGCATGGATGCAACCACTTCCACCTGGTTAGCGGCCAAGAAATCGGCCACATCTTTCTGACCTTCCTCAAACAGAATAGTCAGGTTGCAGCGGTCAATGACCCTCACGCCAAGGGCTCTGGCAGACATGACTAGCCTGCGGAAGTGGGAATTGAGTTCGGGGGCGCCACCGGTCAAATCCAGTGTTTGCACCGAACGTTGCTGCAATACGGCCAACACCTGATCGACTGTGCCACCGTCCATCATCTCAGTGCGGTTCGGGCCCGCATTGACGTGGCAATGCAAACAGGTTTGGTTGCACTTGTAGCCCAAGTTGACTTGCAGGGTCTCCAGTGCACGGCGCCGAATGCGTGGAAAGTCGGTTTTGGCCAAAAAGGGGAGCGTGGCGTGCATGGGATCTTTCTTTCAATATCGTCAGCTAGACATTGGTCGCAAAACGAGGACCATTCTTACAGAGTGCATGGATGAGCGACCATACCGAGTCGAAGGAAGTGGCGATTCTGGCAAGTCCTGCGACCACGCGCATTGCACCCCCTTTCAAATAGGGTATCTTGGCAGCAATGCATGGTTATCTGTCGATCGGTGCGTGAAGTTAGTGGCGAGTCTTCCAGCCCCAGCGCACCACTACCGCATTATTTATTCAAGCCGCCCCTTGTTGTACCCGGCTTTGACAATGACCCCATCGGTGCCACGGGCGAACGTGTCATTGAGGTCGCCTTTGAAGTTGAGAAACAACTTGCCGTCGCTCACGGCCCAGCGGGATTGGATTTATGCAGCGCAGTGAGGGTGATTTGAACCACGCGATCGCTTCAACGACCCAGGTCGTTGAGTGACCAGTCGTAATCGAGAAAGACCACGCCCACTGTCTTGCTGGCCAATTTGGCGCGGGCAATGCTGTCGTCCGTCAGCTGGTCGGCATACACCGCGAACACATCGTCCAACCGGGAAAATCCTTTGTTGCCCTTTTCAAAGTCCTCGCGGAACCATTTGAAGATTGCGCTGACTTCCAGCTTGCCCGACTCGGTGTTGTACCGGTTGCGTGTGTGGTCGCCCATGAAGCGAGACATCCCGTCTGCCAGTTGCGCGTTGAGAGTGCCAGCGGTAAACGCTTCGGGCCTCAGGGCAGGGCAGCCAATGCTGGCACAGTTAATGGCCGTATGAACTCTGGGGTCACTGAATTTGAGTCTCAATTGCTCGTTCTCGATCCAATCCAGATTGCGGGATTCGCCTAGCAAGCTGAAGAATTTTCCCTTCCAGGCAGAGCGCAACAAACTCCCAAGGTCCTTGATGGACTTGAGGTTGGGATATTGAGTCAGGATGAGTTCGACGGTAAACCCGTTGTATGCGTTGATCAAAAACGCCATACGCTGCTCTGGGGTAAAACCGGCAAACCCGGCAGGTGTCACCTCGGACCACTGTGCTAACACCTGGTGCAGCACGGCGCGTTCGCTTGCAAACCCCCGGTAGTTTACCCGGGACTGTTTGCCGTCCGGCAGCCACTTGACGTGGGCTTTCAAAAGCGCATCCCAC
Source organism: Rhodoferax sp. (assembly GCA_025351745.1). Taxonomy (GTDB): domain Bacteria; phylum Pseudomonadota; class Gammaproteobacteria; order Burkholderiales; family Burkholderiaceae_C; genus Allorhodoferax. The sequence continues at coordinate 13,021 of JANXVI010000026.1, read as the reverse complement.
CGTGCGTAGTCATGGTCAAAACCGGAGCTTTGGGCCAAGGTAGTGGCGGTGCTGGAAATCAATGGGCCGATAACAAGGACTGTGAGCGCGTGGCGGCGATGCATGGTTACGGTAGTTTAGATTGAGGAGTCGAACATAGTGGCTTGCGCTGATCGGCGTATCACATTCCGATAACTTTTCCATCCCGCCCGCTGCTGCGGCGAATCTATGCCAACACCGCCCCATCCACAAATACCTTGAGCTCCCCGGGCTCCAATGCGACCCAATCTTCGTTGGTGGTGAGGGGCTCGGTCACCACGATGACCAAGCGGTCCTCTGGGCTGTTGAGTTCGGCCAAATCCACCTTTACGTCTTCATCCTTGAGTTGTACATGTGCGAACGGGTGTTGGCGCTGCACATAGTGCAGTTTGGTGCTGGCATGCGCCCAAAGTGCCTGGCCATTGCTCAGCAAGAAATTGAAGGTGCCCTGCTTGGCGATGCGGGGAACCAGTTCGCGCAACGTGTGGGTCAGTTCCTCCACACTTGGAACGCCGAAATGCGATTTGTTGAGCTCTTGCAATAACCAGCAAAACGCCAATTCGCTGTCGGTGTCGCCTACAGGTTTGAAGGCGCCGTGCAGCGGCGGGCTGTAGTCTTTGAGATCGCCGTTGTGGGCAAACACCCAGTAGCGGCCCCAGAGCTCGCGCACAAAGGGGTGGCAGTTTTCCAGCGTGACGCCACCGACCGTAGCTTTGCGCACGTGGGCCACCACGTTATGGCTTTTGATGGGATAAGTGCGCAGCATCTGCGCGATCGGAGATGTGGCGGCGCTTTCTTTGTCGACGAAATAGCGCGCTGCCTTGCCGGGGTTTTGGCCATCACTCTCAAAAAAGGCGATGCCCCAGCCATCGGAATGGTGGTCTGTGCAGCCGCCGCGCTGCGAAAACCCGGTAAAGCTCAAGGTCAAACTGGCGGGCAGCAGACTGTTCATTCCAAGGAGTTGGCACATATGCTAAATAGTTTACTCGCCTGCCAACGTGTGTATCGTAAAGGGCTGATGAAGTTCTGCTTGCGGGATCTCCGTGTGAACGTGGCAACGCAGCGCTCACTGGTGGACAATGACCATCAGGAGGTGTCGGCATGGCGCAGTTACAACCCGAGACAGATTTCGAGCTGATGTTTGAATCGGCCCCCATTTCGCTATGGCTAGAAGACTACAGCGCGCTCAAGGTTTTGTTTAATGGCTGGCGCGCGCAGGGGGTGACCGACCTGGCAGACCATGTGGTCCAAACACCGGGGTTACTTCAGCAATGCGCCGCCTGCCTCAAGGTTTTAAAGGTCAACCGGCAGACGCTGGGGTTGTTTGCCGCCCGCAGTCAGCAAGAACTGGTGGTGCGACTTTCAGAAGTGTTCAGGGACGACACCTTGGGCCAGATGCTGACGGAGATGAATTATCTGTGGCATGGCACTTTGGAATTCTCCAACCAGACCGTGAACTACGCGCTGGACGGCCGACGCATAGACGCTCGCATCCATGTTCGCGTATTGCATGGCCATGAAGCCAGTTGGGACCGGGTCATGGTTTCGCTTGAAGATACCACTGTAGCCACCCAGGCTCAGCAGAAGCTGGCCGTCAGCGAGCAGTACGCGCGCGATCTGTTTGATTATTCTCCGGTGTCGCTGTGGGTGGAGGACTTTAGTGGCGTCAAGCGACTGCTCGATGAGGTGCGTTCCCAAGGCATAAGCGACTTTCGGGTCTTCATCAGCGTGCACCCGGATTTTGTCAGCCAGTGCGCGGAAGAAATCCGTGTCATCAGCGTCAACCGCCAAACGCTGACCATGTTCGCAGCGCATAACCAGGAAGAATTGCTCGGCAAATTGGGCTTGGTGTTCCGCGACGAAATGCACAATTCGTTCGCCGAGCAATTGATCGACCTGTGGGATGGAAAAACCATGCAGTTGCGCGAGGTGGTGAACTATTCGCTCAGTGGGGAACTGATCCACATCCACATGCAGTTTGCGATACCGCCGGCACACCAGGCTGACTGGAGCCAGGTGTTGGTCTCGCTGATCGATATTACCGCCCGTAAAAAGGCTGAGGCCTACCTGGAATACCTGGGCAAACACGATGCCCTGACGAAACTGCGCAACCGGGCCTTCTATGTCGACGAGCTCAACCGCATCAGCCGCAAGGGGCCTTGGCCGTTGACCGTCATGGCCATGGACCTCAATGGCCTCAAGCGCATCAATGATGAACACGGACACGCGGCCGGTGACGCCGTGCTTCGCCGTGCAGGGGAAGTACTGACCAATGCCACGGCCGGTTATCCTTACTGCGTGGCACGCATCGGTGGCGACGAGTTCATTGCGCTGATGCCGGGCTGTGATGAAAGAGTAGCCGCAGGCTTGCAGGAGCGAATTGAATCCATGATCGAGTTGAACAACCAGTTTTACCCCGGGCAAGGCCTGAGTATGGCGATTGGCATTGCCACGTGTACATCGGCTGCTCTGGTCGAGGTGGGTCTGCATGCTGCGGACCAAGCCATGTTTGCCAACAAAACGCGCTTCTATGAAGAAGCCAAGTTGGAACGCCGCCGCCCCTAATCGGCAGGGACCCTACGCACATGACTTTGACCGGCCTCATTGGTCTTTACGTTCGCCAAAACTGGCGCCCCTACCTGCTGTCCGCTCTCATGTTGGCGTCGGTGGCGGCGCTGACGGTCTTTATTCCGCGCCAGGTGGGCCACATCGTGGATGCCCTGGTGGCACACACGCTGAGCGGAGACTCCTTGCTACGCCAGTTGGCCTGGTTGGTGCTGGCCGGGGTTGCGATCTATTTCTTGCGTGCGGGCTGGCGCCTGCAACTGTTCGCCGCCAGTTATCGGCTGGGCGCGCAATTGCGCCAGCGCCTATATGCGCGTTTGTGTGTGCAAGGGCCGCATTTCTTCCAGCAAAAGCGCACGGGCGATTTAATGGCATTGGCCACCAACGACATCGACTCGGTGGAAATGGCTTCGGGCGAGGCCATGTTGGCTGGCTTTGACGGCTCGCTGACATTGATCATGGTAGTGGCCATGATGACCCTGGGAGTGGATGGCCGCTTGGCGGGCGCAGCGTTGTTGCCGTTCCCATTGATGGCGATTGCATTCTGGCGCATCTCCAACCACATCCACCAGGCCTCCAAGGATTCACTGGATGCGTTTGGCAAACTCAACGACCATGTGCAGGAAACCCTGACCGGTGTGCGAACGCTGCGCGCACTTGGCCTCGAAGCACGCAGTGCTGCCCGCTTTGCTGACCTGGCCGAAGCCGCTGCCAGTGCCAGTTTGCGCGCGCAGCGCTGGGAGGCAGCGTTTGAGCCCGCCGTGGGTATTACGTTGGTCAGTGCTACTGCGCTGACGCTCGGGCTGGGCGGCTATTTGGTCTGGCACGGCGAGTTAAGCATTGGCGCGCTCACGGCCTTCAGCATGTACCTGGGCCAACTGATTTGGCCCATGTTTGCCGCGGGCTGGGTGCTGGCCTTGTTGGAGCGTGGGCGTGCCGCATGGGGTCGTCTGCAGCCCACGCTGGATGCGCCGCTGTCTATTGATGACCATGGTGTGTGCGACCACGTGGTGCCGGGCGCGCTGACATTTGACGGCGTAAATTTCGCCTACCCTGGCCACCAAACAGTGGCTTTGTCCGGCTTGCGGCTGAGCCTGTTGCCGGGGCAGACTTTGGGGCTGGTTGGCGCCACGGGTTCGGGCAAGTCCAGCGTGCTACGGTTGATACTGCGGCAGTACGCGGCGCAGTCTGGCAATGTTGTCTGGGGTGGCAAGCTGCTATCGGACTACAGCCTGGACGCACTGAACCGCGCCATCAGTTGGGTGCCTCAGGAGCCGTTTTTGTTCTCCGCCTCGATTGCAGACAACATCGCGTTGGCCAAAGCCGACGCCAGCCGCGCCGAGGTCGAACAGGCCGCACGCCTGGCCTCCATCCACGACGACATTGCCCGCATGCCGCGAGGATATGACACCCCGGTGGGCGAGAAGGGCATCGCGTTGTCGGGGGGGCAACGGCAGCGTGTGGCCATTGCCCGTGCACTGCTGACCGATGCGCCACTGTTGCTGTTGGACGACGCACTGTCGGCGGTGGACACACAGACCGAGACCGACATTTTGCAGCACCTGCGCAGCGCGCGGGCCGGGCGCACGGCGCTGATCGTCAGCCACCGCCTGAGCGCAGTCATGGACGCCGACCACATTCTGGTGCTCAAGCACGGCAAAGTCATCGAGCAAGGTGACCATGCCAACTTGCTGGAGTTGAACGGCTGGTACGCAACGCAATGGCGTTACCAACAACTGGAGGCGAGCCTGGATGCAGCCTGAACTCGCACCACACAATACACGCCGGGCCGTTTCCCTGCTGCTGCATGCCGCAGCACCCGAGCGGCGCCACGTGTTGTGGGGCACGGCATGGTTGCTGTTAGCGGCGTTGCTGGAAGCCGCGGGCCCCTTGCTGGGCAAGTACTTCATCGATAAATACCTGCTGCCCAAAAACCTGGTTCTGTGGGATATGGGCCTGCTGCTGGCGGGTATTGTGGTGGCAGGCAGCGTAGCCAGTGTTATTCGTTACCTGCAATTGACGCGCCTGGCCGGCGTGGCCATGCGTTCGGTGCGCCGCCTGCGTGAAGAGGTTTACGGCCACGTGCTGCGCCTGCCCATGGCATTCTTCGACAAGGCCATCACCGGGCAACTCGTCAGCCGCGTGACCAACGACACGGAGCAGGTCAAGAGCCTGTACGTGCAGGTGCTGTTCGTGATGCTGGACAGCAGCATTGTGGTGCTGGGGGCCTTGGGCGCCATGGCTTGGCTGGACTGGCGGCTGATGCTGATTGTGCTGACACTGATACCGGTGGTGGTGGTCATCGTTTGGTTTTACCAACGCTGGAGTGCACCCGCAGTGGCCCGCGCGCGCCAGAAACGCAGTGACATCAATGCCCAGATGTCCGAATCCATTGCTGGAATGGCGGTGGTGCAGGCCAGCAATGCGCAGCAGCGTTTCCGCGACCGCTTTGAGCGCACCAACCAGCAGCACTTGGCATCTCGGATGGCAGAAATGCGGGTCAACGCCTGGCTGCTGCGGCCGCTGCTGGATTTGATCAACGTCGCCTTGTTGGCAGTGGTGATTTACACCTTTGGCCAGCGCAGCCTGGGCGCGTTGGAGATCGGCATTTTGTACGCCTTTGTCAGTTACATAGGTCGTGTCGTAGACCCGTTGATCCAGATCACATTGCAGTTTGGCCAGTTGCAACAGGCCGTGGTGGCAGCCGCACGGGTGGACGCATTATTGCAAGAGCGTCGCCCGGCGGCGCGGGCCGGCCCCGAGCGCATCAGCCATGGCGCCATTCACATTTCGCAAGTGCGCTTTGGATATGACCCGGCCAATGTGGTGCTGCACGATTTGTCATTGGACATTCCTGCAGGTGGGTTTTACGGCCTGGTGGGACACACGGGTAGCGGCAAGTCCACGTTGTTGAGCTTGTTGTTGCGCTTCTACCAACCTCAATCTGGCCGCATCGCGCTGGACGGCATTGCGCTGTCGCACTTCAGTGACGTGCAATTTCGGGCCGACGTGGGGCTGGTGCCGCAAGACCCGTTTTTGCTGGCGAGCAGCGTGCGTGACAACATCACCATGGGGCGCAAGCTCACTCAGATCGACATCGAAACGGCTGCCCGCGCAGCCCATTGTCATGACTTTATTGTGCAGTTGGAGCAGGGCTATGACACGCTGCTGGGCGAAGGTGGCGCGCGTTTGTCGGTGGGCCAAAAGCAGTTAATTGCGATTGCGCGTGCGCTGGCAGGCCGGCCGCGCATACTGTTTCTGGACGAGGCAACCGCCCACATCGACTCCGAGACCGAACAAATCGTGCAAGTGGCGCTTTCAGAACTGCGTGGCCGTGTCACTGTAGTTGCGATTGCGCATCGCCTCTCGACGATACGTGCGGCCGACTGCATCGTTGTGCTCAACCATGGGCGTATCCACGAGCAGGGCACGCATGAGGCCTTGATGGCGCTGGACCAGGGCATCTACCAACGCCTGTACCTGTTGCAGCAGTTGGACGAATAGGCACTGCGACTTGGCTGGTGCTGGTCTTTCCGCGCCAATGTGTTCCGCGTTTTTGTGAGAGAGCACCCCAAGGTGCTACTACGGTCGCGCAAAATGAACACGCAATTGGCTGCGATGGTGGGTCAGGTGTCTGGCAACCAGCCCGGTCCAAGCACAGAGGCCGTCCGTTAAGCGGCCTGCGGTTTGTTCTCTTTACTTGGGGTTGGAAGTTGTTTGTTTGTCATGCTTTTGGCGGGAGATGGCGCGGCTGTTGCGGTTGGCTTCGCGTTGTAGCTTGCGGCGCTCGGCGGGGGTCACCTTGCCGTCAGATTTGGCAGCGGCTTCGTCAGCAGCCAGTTTGGCTTGGCGCTTGTCCAGGTTGTTGGTCTCTTTGGCGGTGAGCTGGCCAGACGCCACGCCTTGGTCAATGCGCTTTTGCTGACTGGCTTCGCGCTTATCCAGATTGGGGGTGGACGTTTGCGCCATCGCCAGGCCAGCCAGGGTCATCGCGACTGCGCCAACAAGTGTCTTGATCTTCATATGAAACTCCGAAGTGTTGAGGTTGCATGGAACGAACTCCATGGAACTACAACGTCGTCGGTTGGGCGGTGGGCTGACCGCAGTGGAGCTGTGTGTATGTAAAAGTTTGTGAAGTCGTCACGCGCGAACGGTGGTGTTCACAAACTTTAAGAGCAGGCGGCGTTCGCTTCGGTCACCAGGCTCATCAACGACTTCACGCTGGCTGGCAGGCCGTCCATGGCAAACTGGACCGCCAATTTGGACTTCTCATCGGCCATTTGAAGAGCAGCCTGTCGTTTGGCCAGACAAGCCGAGGCTTTGGCGATCTGGTTGTTTAAAAATTGAACTTCGGGGTCCAGTGGCACGATGGCTTTGGCGATCTTGATGGCCTTCTCAAACTGGGGCTTGGCCTTGTTGCTTAGCAGTACTGTTTCGCCGGGGGTTTTCGACAATTTCGCGGCTTCAATCAGGGCGAGCAGGTCTTGCCGGGTTTTCGTGCTCCACTGCGTGAACGGCTGGTAATAGTTACCCAGCGGTTTCACCGTTGTCTCAAACTCCTGCATCAGTGGCGCCAGGCTGAAGAGAGCGACCATGGCGTGCTCGCCGCTGACCTCGGGCACGCCGGGTGCCTGGGTGATGGCGCGAACATGCGGCGCAGTTACGATACTGTTGGCGGGTTTGGGGGCAACGTCTGCAGCCTGGCCCAGGCTGGGCAGCAGGCACAGGGATACGAACACATAGGGGTGGATTTTCATGATCGCTTTTTTGGTGTTTGTCGAATGGGCTTTTGGGAGACGTCGGCGCGGTCTCCGGGTTAGTTCAATCGCGCGGTTCAGTCCATAGCCTGCCGCCCGTCGCCCAGTTTTCGCGTTTGACGTCAACGATCAAAATGTCAACGGATTCGGGTGAACCACCCAGCACTTCGACGCTGACACGGGTGATTTCTTCAACCAGCTTCTTCTTTTGCGCCAGTGTGCGGCCTTCGAGCATTTCAACATGGTAGGTAGGCATGGGGTAATCCTTTTGTAGGTTGTGTCGGAATGTGTGGAGCGGTTTTGGCTGCTTGCGGAGCTCAGTGACCGACCGTTTGCGCGATGGTCGCCCCAGCGCAGCGGGCACAAATGCAGGCCAGGCGCCGCGCCTCGGCGGGCACGCTGTGCAACAACTCGGGTGTGAAGACAGCCTCGGTGCACCAGCAGGGGCCTTGCGCAATTCCCGTGCCCTTTTCGGCCTCGTTGGCGCATTGGTTGCTTTGGCCGCACATTGGGCACCTGCTGGTGTCGATGGCAGCGCGGGTAGGGATTTCGGGCATGGCGAGTCTCTTTGCGTGGACCCCACAGTTTAGACTGCAGGACTTTTGATTTGCCAATAGCCGCACGTGCCTCCCTCCCTCTACCCGGTCTCTTGTCTTGCCATGCCCCGCAACGTCTGTGCGCTATTGGCCTTGGTGTGCGTGCTGCATTTAGTCCTTGGCGCGCTGCTGGGCCTGTCGGTGGACGAGGCGCATTACGCCCTGTACGCCGCCCATTTGGACTGGAGCTATTTTGACCATCCGCCGCTGGTGGGTTGGGCGCAGTGGCCACTGGTCGCGTTGGGCGCGCCCACCTGGGTGATGCGTTGCGTGCCCGAAGTGCTGTGGCTGGCAACTGCCTGGATGGTGTACGCATTGGCGGAACGTTTGCAGGTCAACGCAGCCCAGCAAGAAGCCGCGCCGTCGCCCGGTCAGGCCGGACTGTGGGCGGTGCTGGCGCTGGCGCTGGCGCCACTGCTGCATGTGCTGGGCATCGGCCTGCTGCCCGACACCCTGCTGGTTTTTTTTACGGTGGCAGCGATGTGGTTGACGCTGGATCTGATGGATGCCCGCGCCGCACGCCGTCCTTTTCCCTGGTTAATGCTGGGGCTGGCATTGGGCTTGGCAGGCTTGAGCAAATACACCGCGATCTTTGCCGCCGCCGCCGTGGGCTTGTGTGTGCTGTGGGCGCAGGGCGTTTCCTTGCTGCGCAACGGCTGGATGTGGATGGCGCTGATCGTGGCCCTGTTGCTCGTCATGCCGGTGGCCTATTGGAATAGTCAGAACCATTGGATTTCATTCACCTACCAGGCGCAGCACGGTGCCGGTGGCGGCTGGCAGGCGGTCCAAGTGCTGCGCTTTCTCCTGGTGCAATTGTTGGTCTATGGGCCCTTGCTGGCGTGGGCCTGGTCCGGTTGGCGCCATAGCGTGGCCCCGAAAGAACGCAGCTTGGGTTTGTTTTTTGTAGTGCCCTTTGTGGTGCTGGCGCTGCTGTCGGGTGGAGGCACCAGCCTTCCGCACTGGACGGCGCCGGCCTGGGGTGCGCTGGCGCCATTTGCCGGCCTGGGCTTGGCACGCGCCTGGCAGCAAGGGCATCGTTGGTCCATCCGGGCTATCGTGGCCCTGCAGGGTCTGCTGTGCGTCGCGGCATTTGGCCTGATGCTGACTGCCGGTTTCCCACTGTTCACCAACGCCAACGGCCAAGGTAACACGGATCAGCCCTCGAACCCCTTTGCCGATCTGCACGGATGGGATGTTGCAGGCGCGCGCGCGTTGGCTTTGGCGCAGCAACAAGGTCTGCCCAGCGTATCCGTACAGAACTGGACCCTGGCCAGCCGCCTGGGATGGTACGCCCGGCCGTTGCCCGTGCATGTGCTGGAAGACCGTTTTGACCAGTTTGACCTCTGGGCGGGCGACCTTGCGGTGGGTGGAAACACACTGCTGGTGGAATGGTCCCAACTAGGCTATGTACCACCGGTGGGCGTACACGGATTTGCCGATTGCACGTTACTGGACGCGCAGGACGTACTAAGGCTGGGGCGGGTCGTATCCCGGTTTCACTTCTACGCGTGCCATCATTGGTCGGGCCAGCCGCAGCCCCGGTTATTGGGAGCTTCCCCCTGATGCAAGTCTCCAACATTCCCCTTCGATACTGGTTGCTGCCCGTGATGTTGTTCATTCTGGGCGCGCCACTGTGGCTGCACCGCTTTGAGCCAGCGACCTTCGTTTTCCTGAACACCCTGTGCGCGCCGGTGGCCGCGCCGTTCTGGACCGGCCTGTCCATGCTGGGCAACGCCTGGGGTGTGCTCGCTGTTACGTCGCCGCTGCTGGTACGCGCGCCGCGGCTGATCTGGGCCTGGCTGTGTGCCGCGCCATTTGCCATCGTGTTTGCCCGCGTCGGCAAGGGGCTAATCGAAAGCCCACGCCCAGCCGCGGTTGTGGACAACGCGCAGATTCGGGTCGTGGGCGAACTGCTGCACAACGTTTCCATGCCCTCCGGCCATACCCTGACCGCGTTCACCGTAGCCACTGCCATCTATTTCACGCTGCCGCAGGCCGGGCGGGCCAGGCACCTGTGGCTGTTCATGCTGGCGGCGGGAACGGGCTTGTCGCGCATAGCAGTAGGCGCCCATTGGCCTGGTGATGTGGTGGTCGGGATGAGCCTGGGCTTGCTGGCCGGACTGCTGGGCACCCGCCTGCTGGCCCGCATGGGCGACCAGCATTTGCAACCTACGTCATGGAGTTTGCGTCTGGTGGCGGGGCTGCTGGTCGCCACCGTGTATGCCCTGTTGACCGAGACGCAGGATTTTGACGAGAATCAACCAATACAGGGGGTCCTGGCGCTGGTGACGGCGGGCTCACTGGTCGCCTTTGCCAGACAAAATTGGGCGGCAGCCAAGGCGCGGACCGCATCGCAAGACCGGATACCTACTTCGAGCAAGGAACCTCATCCATGAACAAAAACGCAGTCACGCTGGTGCAGGCTTCCTGGACCAGGGTGCAAGAGCAGGGCGACCAAGCCCTGGCGCTGTTCCAGGGCAATTTGCTGGAGCACAGGCCTTGGTTGACTGCGCTGTACACCGGCTACGTGGATGGGCGCAACGACATGGTCCTGCAGACTTTTGGTCGCGCCGTGATGGGCATGCACCAGTTGGACACCCACGCCGCGCTGCTGATGCAAATCGGTCGCATCAACGCCATCTGTGGCATCCAGCCGCACCATTACCCCTACTTTGAAGTGGCGCTGATGCAAACCTTGGAGCAGTTGCTCGGAGAAGACTTCTTTTCGGCGCCGCTTCGAGAGGCGTGGGCCTCCGCCGTCGGAACCATGACACGGTTGATGCTGGCCGGTGCCAATGGAGAATCCGCCGCAGCCGTCGCGATTCGCCAGAGGACCGCCGAGCGCCGCCGCCAGCGCCGCCGCGCCGCGTTTGAACTAGGGGGCAACCGCGGCTACCACCGCCGCGCGGCGCCAGACTCCAACCGGCGATTGCCCCGCGCCAGCACGGCTCAACTCGCCGGGTAACCCGCCGCCTAAGCGGCTGTGGCGTGGGAAGCGGTTTAACATACCTTTTTTAGGTATATTGCTGGTATTTTTTAACTATTCATGGCAAAAACGGCCTATAGCCCTCGTGCAATATACACAAGCTGCTATCAAATAGATAGCATATCAGGGCTTCGGTCGCATGGTTTTGGCTCGGCGTGCTCAGCGCAGTGTGCAGCTATCGCCTACGCCGTCGCGCCAGATGCGCACCTGCACCAGGCCGGGCAGGGACTCTGCTATCGCGCGCCAAATGAAGCGGGCCAGGTTTTCCAGCGTGGCAGGGCCCAGGCCCTCCACGTCGTCCAGCAAATGGTGGTCAAGGCGCGGACGCAGTTGCTCGATCGCGCCGCGCACCAGGCCTAGGTCCACCACCATGCCGGTGACCGGATCTATGGTGCCGGACAGGCTCACTTCGCACTGGTAGGTATGGCCGTGGATGCGGCGGCTGCCTTCGGCCTCGATCTCGCGGCGCAGCGTGTGTGCGGCGTCGAAGTAAAACTTTTGGCTGATCTCACAGCGGGTTGGGGCGGTGCGCATCATCGTATGCCCGTGATTTTGTGGGTTTGCAAAGACAGGCGCCAGGCCGGGCGCTGTAGGCACTGGGCAATGCAGACCTCGGTGTTGGCGCTGCGCTCTGGGTTGTCCATGGGCTGTAGGTAGCGGTGACTGAAGTCGGCCGCTTCACATTCGTCCAGCGTGATGCCGGGCTGCGGCCACACCAGTTTCAGCTCATGACCCGATCGCTGCACCCACGTGGAGCCGGCCTTGGGGCTGACGCAAATCCAGTCGATACCGGCCGGCGCAGCAATCGTGCCATTGGTTTCCACCGCGATGTGGAAGCTCTGGGCATGCAGCGCATCGATCAGTTCGGTATCGACCTGCAGCAGCGGCTCGCCACCGGTCATGACGACAAAGCGGTGGGCCGTATCGGCGCTAGGCCACTGTGCAGCGATGCGCTCGGCCAGGGCCTGCGCGGTTACAAACTTGCCGCCCAGCGTGCCGTCGGTGCCGACAAAATCGGTATCGCAAAACTTGCAGACGGCGCTGGCGCGGTCCTGCTCGCGGCCAGACCACAGGTTGCAGCCAGCAAAACGGCAAAACACCGCAGGGCGACCGGCGTTGGAGCCTTCGCCTTGCAGCGTGTAAAAAATTTCCTTGACCTGGTAGCTCATGGGGTGTGCCCCACATGGCTGTACACCCCAACGGCGTGTGGGGATACGAGGTTTTTGTACATGGTAGTCCTCTACATGGCTCCGAAAAGCATAAAAGTGCAAAGCCCGCGGAGCAGCGGGCCTTGGGGCTATTTTAACCGGTGGTCATAAGCGTCGCGCCAGCGGCACAATACCCGGCAAACTATGGAGAACCAGCATGGCGGATCGAACGGGGCAGTGTCTTTGCGGAAATGTTCACTACACGGTCAGCGGTGAGCCGGTGACCGCACGCATTTGCTGGTGTCAGACTTGCCAGAAAATTTCCGGCAACGGGACGGCCAATGCGATATTCCCAAGCGGAAACATTAAAGTGGACGGGCCCCTGGGCTGCTACACCAGCCAAGCAGACAGCGGCAACACCATCTCTCGCCACTTTTGCCCACGCTGTGGTTGCCATCTCTTTGCAAGTTCGTCTGCCAGTCCTCAGTTTCGCGTGGTGCGACTGGGCACGCTGGATGAGCCGTCCTCGGTGAAACCGCAGATCAATATATGGGCATCCAGCGCGCCCGCTTGGGCCTGCCTGGACTCCGGGCTGAAGTCGGAAGCCAAGCAACCGGGGCCGATTCAGCCCAAGCCTTCCTCCCCGCAGTAGATCAAACCACCAGTGGCTCTTCTTGCATCGCCTCCACCTGCTCCTCCAGCATTTGCACCTGGCCCTGCCAGTAGTCGCTGGAGCCGAACCACGGAAAGTTGACGGGAAAGGTGGGGTCGTCCCAACGGCGGGCGAGCCAGGCGCTGTAGTGGATCAGGCGCAGCGTGCGCAGCGGTTCGATCAGCACCAGCTCGGCGCGGTTGAAATCGCGGAACTGCTCGTAGCCATCCACCAGCGCGCCGAGCTGGCGCGTGCGCTGGCTGCGGTCGCCGCTGAGCAGCATCCAGAAGTCTTGCACG
>JANXVI010000015.1 GCA_025351745.1 Rhodoferax sp. | reverse complement strand
GACACGATCAGGCTGGTGCAGTCCTTGGCCGAAGGTGGTGGTGTGCCCACGGTTTGCGGCAGACAAATGATGGCGAAACGCGTACGGTTGTAGGCCTCGTCCTGGATGGCATGGGCTGCGATGTGCAATCCGAACTGGGTTGCTGCGCGCTCGCTGGCCAGTCCGGCCCAGGCGGGGTTGGTAGTGGCCAGACGGGCGCCTTCGGCATTGCTGGACACGGGGCGGCGCTCGGCATGCGGCAGATGTTTTGTCAACCAAGCCTGGCATTGCGCAAGCGCCAGTGGATGGGCCAGTACCACCTCAATGCCATCCAGAGAGTTCTCCAGGCGCAAGAGGTTATGGCGCACCAATAATGTGACTTCTCCAATGACGTGCGTCGGTGAATGGAGGAACAAATCCAGGGAACGCGTCACCATGCCTTCGGTCGAATTTTCAACGCCGACCACACCGTATTGGGCGCTACCAGCCGCTGTCGCGTGAAACACCTCGTCAAAATTGGCGCAATAAATGAGGTCTGCTGCACCACCAAAGAATTCAATTGCCGCCTGCTCGCAAAAGGTGCCCGCCGGGCCCAGCACGGCCACCCGCTGGGGGGCTTCCAACGCCAGGCAGGCCGACATGATTTCGCGCCAGATGTCCGCTACATGGGCGTCCTTCAGCGGCCCGGGGTTGGCATGCTGGATTTTGTCTATGACCTGGGCCACACGGTCCGGCCGGAAGAAAGCTGTGCCTTCGCGCTTTTTGACCTCGCCCACCTTCTCGGCCACCAGTGCCCGGTCATTGAGCAGGTGCAGGAGTTGCTGGTCGATGGCGTCGATATGCACGCGCAACTCTGCCAGGGTCAGGTTGGACGTTCTAGCTTCTGTCATGGCCAGCGGCTTTTGATATTCTGGGCTCTAGCCCACGTCGGATGGTCATATGTTGCTATGAAAACAGTAGCATTTATTCTGCGGCGGCGGTGTCCTCGCCCGCGTCTTCTTCGCCGGTTGCATTGGCGTCGTTTTCCACAATGCGCTGCAGGCCGCTGAGCTTGGAGCCTTCGTCCAGGCCGATCAGGGTCACGCCTTGTGTGGCGCGACCCAGTTCGCGGATCTCTGCTACGCGGGTGCGAACCAACACGCCCTTGTCGGTGATCAACATGATTTCGTCGTCTACATGGACCAGTGTCGCCGCTACGACCTTGCCGTTGCGCTCGGTTTGCTGGATGGCGATCATGCCCTTGGTACCACGGCCGTGGCGCGTGTATTCGGTGATGCTGGTGCGTTTGCCGTAACCGTTCTCGGTGGCGGTCAGCACGCTTTGCTGCTCGTCGCCGGCCACCAGCATGGCGATCACGCTTTGGCCGGGGTCCAGCGACATGCCGCGCACGCCGCGGGCCGCGCGACCCAGCGGGCGCACATCTTCTTCGTCAAAGCGCACGGCCTTGCCGCCATCGCTGAACAGCATCACATCGTGCTTGCCGTCGGTCAGGGCGGCGCCGATCAGGTAGTCGCCATCGTCCAGGTTGACGGCGATGATGCCGCCTTTGCGTGGGTTGTTGAATTCATCCAACGCGGTCTTCTTGACCGTGCCCATGCTGGTACCCATGAAAACATACTGGTCGGCGGGAAAGCTGCGCTTTTCGCCGGTCAGTGGCAGCACCACATTGACCTTTTCGCCCTCTTGCAAGGGGAACATGTTGACGATGGGGCGGCCGCGCGAGCCACGTGATCCTTGGGGCACTTCCCAGACCTTGAGCCAGTACAAACGGCCGCGGTTAGAGAAGCACAGGATGTAGTCGTGGGTGTTGGCGATGAAGAGTTGGTCCACCCAATCGTCTTCTTTGGTCGCCGTCGCCTGCTTGCCGCGCCCGCCGCGCTTTTGCGCCCGGTATTCGGAGAGCGGCTGGCTCTTGATGTAGCCGCTGTGGCTGAGTGTCACCACCATGTCGGTCGGTGTGATCAGGTCTTCGGTGGAAAGGTCGTACGAAGAATGTTCGACCAGGCTTCGGCGTGCGCCCAGCTTGGTCTGGCCAAATTCGTGTTTGATTACGCCCAGTTCTTCAGTGATGAT
>JANXVI010000032.1 GCA_025351745.1 Rhodoferax sp. | reverse complement strand
TACCAGAACCTGATGATGGAGGCCAACATCATTCATGAGGCTTGGCGCGCCGGTGTTAGGCAGTTGCTGTTTCTTGGCTCCAGTTGCATTTACCCCAGGCTGGCGCCGCAGCCCATGGCCGAGGACGCCCTGCTCACTGGTCCATTGGAGCCCACCAACGAACCATACGCCATCGCCAAGATCGCCGGCATCAAGCTGTGTGAGTCCTATAACCGGCAATATGGAACCGACTACCGTAGCGTAATGCCTACCAACCTCTACGGCCCGGGCGACAACTACCACCCAGAAAACAGCCACGTGATTCCGGCCATGATTCGCCGCTTCCACGAGGCCAAACAGTCCAGTCAGCCCAGCGTGGTGATTTGGGGTAGCGGTGAGCCGCGCCGTGAGTTCCTCTATGTGGATGACATGGCGGCGGCTAGTGTGCATGTGATGGATCTGGATCACGCCACCTATGCCGCAAACACGCAGCCGATGCTGTCTCACATTAATGTGGGCACGGGCGAAGACCTGTCTATTCGCGACCTGGCCCGGCTGGTCGGCCAAGTGGTGGGGTTCACCGGCCGCATCGAGTTTGACACGAGCAAGCCAGACGGAGCCCCCCGAAAACTTATGAACGTGAGCCGCCTCAATGGGCTGGGCTGGCGTGCGCAGGTCGGGCTGAAGCAGGGACTGGCCCTGGCCTACCAGAGTTTTCTTTCAAGCTTGCAGGCGTAACCGTGGCCGCTGGTGTGCAGGCTCCGCTTGTAACCGTAGCCGTACCTTCCTACAACCAAGGGCGATATCTGGATGAGGCCCTGGCGTCGGTATTTGCGCAAGATGTACCGGTTGAAGTTTTTGTGGCCGACGGTGGATCCACGGACAACTCCTTGGATGTCATCCGTAAATGGGAAGGGCGTCTGGCGGGGTGGCGCAGCGGTGCTGACGCGGGACAGTCTGCAGCCATCAATGAGTCAGTCGGAAAGGGGTGCGCGCCTTATGTGTGTTGGCTGAACAGCGACGACTGGCTGTTGCCGGGGGCGCTGAACAGTCTGGTGACGGCACTACAGTGCAACCCAGACGCACCCATGGCCTATGGGCGGACATGGAATTATGTGGAGCGCACGGGCAAAACCAGCCCAGTGCGCGTGCACCCGTTCAGCGAGTGGTGGATGGCGCAATTTTGCATAGTTTCCCAGCCGGCAACGCTGATTCGCCGGACGGCCTGGGAGGGCGTAGGAGGAGTAGATGAAACATTGCACATGGCGATGGACTACGACCTTTGGTGGCGGCTTTACAAGTCTCACGGGGCTTTGCATTTTGTGGACAAATTTCTTGCCACCAACCGCGAGCATGCCAACACCAAGACCAGTACAAGACGACACCAACATTACCAAGAGGCCATGGCGGTTGTGCGTCGGCACTACGGCCGCGTGCCGCTTAAGTGGTGGCTGGCGCAGCCGTATGCTGTCTGGTACCGGTCTTTGCTGGGGCGCTAAATTGATGGCTTGAAAAGTCGTCGTCGTCAGTGATCCAAAGAGCGATGTAAGTACTTAACATTTTCTTCAATAGAAGTCGCGCTGCCGTCAATGATAATTTGGGGAGCCAACGGTGGCTCGTAAGGGCTGCCAATACCTGACATATTGGGCAACAGGCCGCTGCGTGCCTTTTTGTAGAGGCCTTTCACGTCGCGTTGCTCACACACAGTCAACGGCGTGCTGACATAGACCTCAACAAAGTTCTCTGGGCCAATGAGTTCCCGTGCCATTTCGCGCTCCTGTCGGAAGGGAGAAATGAACGCGGTCATGACCACCAGCCCTGCATCCATCATGAGCTTAGCCACCTCCGCAATGCGACGGATGTTCTCCACTCGGTCGGCATCGGTAAAGCCTAGGTCTTTGTTCAGCCCTTGGCGCACGTTGTCACCGTCTAGTAAGTAAGTATGTTTGCCCTGGGCGTGCAGTTCTTTTTCCAGCGCATTGGCTAGGGTGGATTTGCCAGAACCAGAAAGGCCGGTGAACCAGACGACCCTGCCTTTATGGCCGTTGAGCCGCTCGCGGTCTTGGCGGGCGATGCTGAGGGCCTGGCGGTGCACGTTCTGCGCACGGCGCAGGTTGTGGGTGATGAGCCCGCACGCCACGGTAGCTTGGGTGAAACGGTCGACCAAAATGAAGCTACCAAGCTGAGGAGACTTTGCGAACACATCAAACACCAGCGGCCGACTAAGCGCGAGGTTGCACAAAGAGATGTCGTTAAGCCCCAATTGTCGGCAAGACTCATGCGCAAGTGTATTTACATCCACACGGTGCTTGATATTGGTGATGGAGGCGCCTGCCCATTGGGTGGCGAGTTTCAGCTCATAGCTGCGACCGACTAAGCCTGCGTCCTGGTGCATCCAAATGACGGTCGCCTCGAATTGGTCTGTCATCTCCAACGGGGCCTCGACTGCAACAATGATGTCGCCACGTGAGGCGTCGACCTCTTTGTCCAGAACCAGAGTGATGGTGTCGCCCGCTCGGGCTTGCTGCAGGTCGCCATCAAAAGTTACCAGTCGCTTGACCTTCGCCACCTCGCCAGATGCAGTGACGCGTACCGCATCACCCACGGCAAGGTGGCCACTGGCCACGGTGCCGCTGAAACCCCTAAAGTCCGCGTTGGGTCGGTTGACCCATTGCACAGGGAAGACCCCGCATGCGTCTTGGGTCCGCACGATTTCTACCGTTTCCAAGTAGCCCATCAGGGTCGGTCCGGCATACCATGGGGTGCGTGCCGAGCGAGTGGTGACATTGTCTCCTTGCAAGGCTGACACCGGAATGGCGGTGACGCTTTTGAAGGAGTGCGCTTTGGCCACAACCCGGAAGTCTTCTTGAATGTTCTGAAACACTTGGGCTTCAAAATCCATCAGGTCCATCTTGTTGATGGCCAGTACGACGTGACGGATGCCCATGAGTGAAACTAGGTAGGCGTGACGACGTGTCTGACTAAGCAGGCCTTGGCTGGCATCAATCAAAATCACCGCCACGTGAGCGGTTGAGGCGCCTGTGACCATATTGCGGGTGTACTGCTCATGGCCCGGGGTGTCAGCCACGATGAACTTGCGCCGGGGAGTCGAGAAGAAGCGGTAGGCCACGTCGATGGTGATGCCTTGCTCGCGCTCAGCGGTTAGACCGTCCAACAGAAGGGCAAAGTCAATGCCTTCGCCCTGGGTGCCGTGGCGTTTTGAGTCAACGGCTAGTGTTGCCAGCTGATCGTCAAATATCTGATGCGACTCCCACAGCAGGCGGCCGATCAGAGTGCTTTTGCCATCGTCAACACTGCCGCAGGTGATGAAGCGCAGGTCGTCTTGCCCCGCCTGTTGGGCCAGCCATTCGTCGACTGACGTGGTTGTGGGGTGGGCTGGGGCAGATGTTGCATGCCCCATTTTTTTTGAGCGTGCCATCAAAAATAGCCCTCTTGCTTTTTCTTTTCCATAGAGCCCGCGCTGTCGGTGTCGATCTTTCGGCCCTGGCGTTCGGAATGGCGGGTGTTGATGAGTTCCAGTAGGATGTCTTCGATGGTTTCCGCATCAGATTCGACGGCGCCTGTGAGCGGGTAACAGCCCAAAGTGCGAAAACGCACTGTTCTAGTCTGAATGTCTTCTCCCGGCAGCAACCGACATCGGTCATCGTCAACCAGCATGGTTATCTCAGGCCGCACCACAACCGGGCGTGGCTTGGCGAAGTAGAGCGGCACCACGGGAATATTTTCCCGATAGATATATTGCCATATGTCCAGTTCGGTCCAGTTGGATAGGGGAAACACGCGAATGCTTTCGCCCGGGTTCTTGCGGGTGTTGTAGAGGTTCCATAGCTCCGGCCGCTGGTTTTTCGGATCCCAGCGGTGTGCAGCGGTACGAAACGAGAACACGCGCTCTTTGGCGCGAGACTTTTCTTCATCGCGGCGGGCGCCACCAAACACCACGTCGAACTTGTAATGGTCGAGCGCTTGCTTGAGGCCCTCGGTTTTGGCAATGTCAGTGTGAAGCGCCGAGCCATGGTCAAAAGGGTTGATGTCTTTCTCGATGGCGTCGGGGTTGGTGTGCACCAACAAATCCATGCCGCTTTCGCGAACCATGTAGTCCCGAAACAGGTACATCTCTTGAAACTTCCAGCGCGTGTCTACATGCAGCAGCGGAAATGGCGGTAGAGCCGGGTAAAAGGCTTTGCGCGCCAAGTGCAGCATGACCCCACTGTCTTTGCCGACCGAGTACAGCATGCACGGGTTCTGCGACTCAGCCAACGCCTCACGGATAATGTAGATGCTTTCGTCTTCGAGACGTTTCAGGTGCGGTGACAGTGGCGACGGAGACCTTCCTGATGCTTGCACGTTGAGACTAGCTGGAAGCACCGGAGGGTATGCCTGCGGGCATGCGTGGATATTTGCCGTATTTGGCATATCGCGCAGATGGGCCACAAGTATTCCATGGGGAAACACCGTGATTGGTTTGTCGATGTGTTTCTGCAAATCCATCAAAGCCTTACGGCAGTCTGGTGTGTCATTGCTGAGCAAGGGAATCCAGAAACGTGCGCCCCGCGCGTCGTTGGCATGCAAACACAGTTTGCCGTTGGGTAGCGGGCTAAGTTGGACAAAAAGCACGCGATCGCGCTGCTGGCGTGCTTTCTTGATAGCCCAATCCAACACCAGGCGGTTTGGCGAACGAGTCAGTTCGTCCTTGAGCAACACTTCCGTTAACTCCTGCGGCAGTAGCCGCAGTGCAATGAGGCGACGCTCTGCAGTGCGCTTGGTGTCGGCATGGCCTGTCAACCTCAGGTGCTCGAAGGCCAGATCAGTGTCCCAGACCCGTTCCGCATCTAGACCAAGAACGGAAATCTCAGAATTTGCCGCAATATGATTCATTGTTGAATATTGATAGATTTTTAGGATTTTATCATCCAGTTCTTCAATTAAAAAGATGAATACGCATAATGCGTCACTCATCGGGCGTTTCCCCCCCCCTGATTTCCTGCCTATCCACAGCAAATCCAGTTTGGTTCAATTCTTTGTTTAGCTGCGGGGCAGCAGGTTGCCGCTCGCATGGTTGAGCGGCAACTCGATGGCCGGCTTAGTCAGTGGCGTGGGCGGTAGCGACTTAACGACGCCGAGTAGTCATTTAACTCGCCAGTGCTCTGTAAACGTCTGGTGAAACTTTTCAACCGTGCGAATCGGCCATTCTCGGCCACACGCCGTGTATACGGCATCAACCAGGGATTGCCCCCAAGCATGCCCTAATGCCACTACGTGGTCTTTCCGTTTGAGCCGCTCGCACACTTTGCCCGCGTCTTGTTCCACAGCAATTTCAGTCATTCGTTGAATGGGGTCCGCACCCAGATAGCGGTGCATCGATACCCTGTAGACGTCACGCAACGGCGCTAGTGCGTATAGGTATACGGCATCGTCGTCACTTCCGCGAACCGCCGCGATGGTCATGGCCCGAAAATCGTCCTTATTGGTGGATTCGTCCAGGCGCATCGACGGGCTGGCACATGCCGCAAACAGTAACGCCAAGACCAAGATGGCCCAATAATGCCGAATTTCAGCGAGCAATATCGCAATCATGACAACGACAAATGGCACCACAAAAATGAAAAAACGTGGATGAGCCATGCCCGCAGTCGCGGCAACCTTCCCAGCCAGCACCAAATAGATCACGGTCAGACCAGCAAGGGCGCACAACCATAAAGTCGTCGCGTTGGATAAGTAGTCATATTCCCGTGTTTTCCAGTTTCTAGCGGCAATAAATATCACCAACAACGCGGATGCAAGGCCCAGCCAAAACGGGTGCAGAGTTGCCCCTGCATCCTGCATAGCGTTCAGGATCACTTCATCCCAGGGGTTTGTATTGCCCCATCCAACGCGGCCTTCAGATGTATAAATGATGGTGTGGGCATTGAGGAGCAACCACGCAGAAAATACTATTCCTATGGCACCCAGGCGGATCCAGCCTTGAAAGGAACGGTTCCGGCTTGTCATCACAACATCAGGCAGTAGCAAAAGCGCGACCAAAAGAGCCGCGTTGTAGTGTGCATAACTGGCAAGGCTGAACAAGGCAATTTCCACCCAACCGGGCGGTCGCCAATGCCGCCAACCCGCACGCCAGCGGAGCATCCACAGCAAGCCACCCAT
>JANXVI010000412.1 GCA_025351745.1 Rhodoferax sp. | reverse complement strand
CGGCAGCCATGGCTTCCATCCGCTTGGCAAAATCCTGCATGCCTTGGGTGTCGATCTTGACCTCGCCGTCGGGGGTCTTGATGGTCATCGTTGCGTTGGCCGGGTCGCCGTTGGTGCTGGGGCCGGTGGAGATTTGTACATTGCCCTTGGGCGTGTTGATCTGCATGGAACCGGGAGCACCGTTCATGCCGTTGAGGCTGCCCATGCGGGACATCGGTGAGGGCATGAAGATGTTGCTGAGCAAGCCGATCAGCACCGCTCCGACGATGCCTACGATGGCCGCCACCGCTAGGTAGGGCACCGTTTTTTCGGCCGGGTTCTTCATCAGTACGGGCAGGCCCAGATACAGGATGTACAGCGAATAGCAGCTGCCCAGCACCGATAGCATCGACAGGCCGGGAATGGCCATAAACACACCTGCCAGCATGGCCGGCGTACTGGCGTACACCGTCAGCTTGACACCGTTCATCAGGTTGGGCTGCCCGCCGAAGGTGTTTGCCAATTGGCTGATCAGCCAACCCCACACAAACACCATGACCAAGGTCATCACATAGTGGCTGATCGCCAAGCCCAGGCCAGTGACGATCGGTAGCCGCATGGAAAAACCGAAACCGCCGACCCCTAGGATGCTCCAGTAGATGAAACTGGCCACTGCTGGTATGGCTGCCAATACCACCATGTAGGGGACGTAGAGCTTTTGCCAGTCGGTGGCCTCTTGCTCTACAGTGACCCATGTAGGGCCGGGGCTGACGACCATTGCGCGCGCGCGTTCAACAATATCCATGTGAAGACTCCCAGCAGTTAGGTGAAAAACGTGCAGTCTACTGGATGGGCCGCGAACCGCCTAACGCTCTTTTTGCGCGCATGTATCAGTCGTATTAGCCTGTCGTGTGGGTGCGCTGGAGTAATTTCTTGCGCACGAGTTGAATGTTGTTGCGCAGTGCATACAGCTCTTCTGTGTAAGACAGTGGCACCACGATTTTTTCGGCGTGGCGGTCCATTTGGTTGAGTTCTTCTAACAAGGGTGCGGTGTCGTCGCTGGCCTCAACCCGTGTTTCCAGTTCGCGCAATTGCGCATACCAGCGGAAGATGCGTGAGCGCACCCGAAACGCATAGAGCGGCGGTACCACGCGGGATAGCGGCAGCAGCACCGCCAAGATGATGCCCATGGCCAGCCACATGCGCTCCACCAGATTGGCCACCCAAAAGGGCAGGTAGCGCTGCAGCAGCGGTGCGCCGCCCTGAATGCTGCGCTCGGCCTCCTGGGTCACTGGCAGCTCGTTGTTTTTGACGTTGGGGTACTCGCGTGCATGCTTGAACCAACCGGCGCTGCCATGGATGGTATTGCCCGCCAGTGCAAACAACTGCAGCAAGGCCGGGTGGGTGTTGGCGTGCGTAAGCAGGGTGGTGGTGGGTGCCACCAGGCGAACGTTTTTGGGTGGAATGTCATTGGCCAGATCGACCACGCCGCGCGGCAACAGGGCCGGGCTCAGAAAGGCAAAGCGCCTGGAATAGGCCTCGGCCTGCGCAAAGTCCATCAGCTTGATGCCAGGGGTCTGCAACAGCATCTGCACCATTTGCGATTCGGGTGCCGATGCAAAAACGATAGCGTCCAGGTCGCCACCCAGAAAGGCCACGGTGGCCGGCGTTTGCTCCAGTTCTGACAACGTCAACTGGCTAAGCTCAACACGGTTGCTGTCGAGCAGTTTGCGCATCAGGCTGGGTACGCCGCTACCCGCCGTGCCCACATTGACGCGCAGGCCGCGCAGTTGCGTCAACGAATCCAGCGTGTGCGCTGGCGTGGTGTCGGCCGGGGCCGCGGCCTCACGGTAAAACAGCCAGACGGGCTCCAGGAACAGGCTGCCCAAGGATTCGAGGTCGGCATCGTCCGGACCATTGGCCTCGCGCGTGCCACCTTGAACAAATGCAAAATCGACTTTAGCTTCGCGCAGCAACCGCAAATTGTCGGCCGAGCCTTCAGATGGCAGCAGGTCCACCGTGATGCCATCCTTGGCTAGCAACTGGGCGTAACGTTTGCCAAACTCTTCGTAGGCACTTTGGCCGGGGCCTGTGGCCAGCGTCACGTGCTTTGGCGGATTCGGGTTCAGCCACCAATAGGCCAGTGCCAGCAGCACCACGGCCAGCGCGACAAACGGGCCCGCAGAGACCACGAGGTCGCGCAGGGACAGCAAATGAAAACGTATGGTTTGGGTCATGACCCAACCTTAGCACGCCCTCAGGCTGAGTCCAAAGTGGCTGGTGCAGGCGTCTTGTCGGAAAAGTCACATTGGGCAATGACATCGCATTGCCAGCACAGCGGCTTGCGCGCCTTGCACACATAACGGCCGTGCAGGATCAGCCAATGGTGGGCATCGACCATGTATTTCGCAGGAACGCGCTTTAGCAGTTGTTGTTCAACTTTGTCCGGTGTCTTGCCGGGTGCCAGACCCGTGCGGTTGCTGACCCGAAAAATATGCGTGTCAACCGCCATCGTGGCCTCGCCAAAGGCCACGTTCAGCACCACATTCGCGGTCTTGCGGCCCACGCCGGGCAGGGCTTGCAGTGCTTCGCGCGTACCCGGCACCTTGCCGCCATGCAAGTCCACCAGCATGCGGCACGTCTGCAGCAGGTGCTTGGCCTTGCTGTGGTACAGGCCAATGGTCCTGATGTGCGACTCCAACCCATCCAAGCCTAGATCCAGAATGGCCTGCGGCGTGTTGGCCACTGGGTAGAGCTTGTGCGTGGCCTTGTTGACGCCTATATCGGTAGCTTGGGCACTCAACAACACGGCCGCCAGCAGTTCGAAGACGCTGGTGTATTCGAGCTCGGTCACTGGCGATGGGTTGGCGGCCTTTAAGGTGGCGAAGAAGGCTTCGATCTGGGGCGCTTGCATAGGGCTTCGGGGGTGGCTGTAGAGCGCCTATTGTCGTGTGGCGAAGGCCGTCGTTGAAATGGTAGGGAATGCGCTTTTGGGTCTGGCGGAATCGAGCCTTTCTCTCAGGAATGTTGTCGCCACCGTCGATCTGTTCAACAACGCCATGCCAAAGCGTCTCGGTATACTCAAGTCTGATGTTTAAACAGGCACTGTCCAATCTGGGGCGCTTGCGCTTCTCTAGGGGCAGAGGAAAATGATGATGAAAAAATTGGCGGTCGTGGCGGCGTTCGGTTTAATGTCCCAGGCCTTCGCGGGTCCATTTGGGTTGAGCCAGGGTTTGGCCATCGAGGAAGTAGTCAAGCTGGGCCAATTTGTCCCTGCAGAGGGCCTATACACGTACGTCGCAAAGACGGTAACCAATGGCCACACGGACTTCGACAACTACAGCATTTTGTTGACACCCAAACAAGGCTTGTGCAGCGTCGTTGCCGACAGCAAAGAAATTTACTCCGACGCCTTCGGTCATCAACTGAAGCGCAAATTCAAAGAGTTGACGAGTGTGTTGGTTCAGAAATATGGTTACCCGCAAGTGAGCTTTGACTTTTCCAGAACCTTTGATTTCTCCAAAAATGTTGGTTTCTGGAATACGGAGGGTATGTGGATCGAGGACAATACCTGGATGGACCATCTGCTCGACAGGTCCAGGACCTTGAACGCGACATGGGAAAACGGGAATCGGACCAACGTCAGTGATGAATCGCTCCCCACCCCCAACGTGCTACTGCCGGACGCACTGGTACGGATTCGGCTGAACGCTGTGGCACGTTCGGCAAGTCGGGGATTTATGCGGCTTGAATACCGCTTTAGCAACTACGCGGCCTGCGTTGCAGCGGTAGATCTAAAGAAGAATTCGAACTTGTAATCTGTCGGCTAGTTCTCGCTGGCTGCAGGTAAGCCGCTCGAACTCGGATGGTCTGTTCTACTTCCGTGCAGGTAGAACATCGGTACAAGCCCCATGCGCAATCTGTACCGCCGTGCCGAGGGATTCGCCCAGCGTGGGATGCGGGTGAATGGTCTTGCCAATATCCAACGTATGCGTGCCTACCATGCCGCCGTCAAGGCGACGTGACCGCGGTGTGTGACTACAAAATCCGAAAAAGTGTCCAGCCGCCATAGCCCTGCGCAAAGTAGCTCAGTCGCGTTGCTGCATTGGCGCAGAGCCTTCCATGGCACCTTCGACCGCGACGGTGATGACAAAGGTCCTCTCTAAATACACCCACATCAGTATGGGAATCAGGGTCGGTAAGAGCAGAACTCCCAGTTGATACCCCAGGCCAATGAGATTCACTTCCCAGCTGTTGAAATAAGTAGTCGATCGCGTGAATTGCCCAGCTTCCACCGCAATCGGAACCAACCACGCGAAACACACGCCCCAGGCCTGAAAGGGCAATAAACCCACTGAGCAGACCGGCAATTTCCACCACAAGCCTTTCGCGTGCACGCCAAGAAATAGCGCCACCAGCAGGGGCAGGCCATAGCAGTAGGTCAAGACGTTTACTTCCGGTGTCAGGTCCGCCATCCTGCCCGTTGCATGCGGAACGGCCAGTCGGGTGATCAACGTCTGAAGTATGCCGTCGAGCTCAGTGCCAGACACCCACCCCGGGAATAAAAACTGCATGAACGCCCCGGCCAACCAGGCCACCGGCAACACGACGTAGTCGCGTGCCCAATACCAAAGCGCCAGCACAGGTGTCAACCACAGAAAGGTACGCAGAAAAAAACCAACGATCACGCTACGCGGCTTAGACACGGGGACCCTCCAGACGCGCTTCATGACGGGCCACTTGCCGCACCCACAGCAACCACACGATCAGCACGTCCAGCATGATCAAGGCCTGCCACAGGTACAGGTGGGCGAACTTGAACATGGGCTCGCTGTATTTGGCCAGATAAAAGAGAGTGATCACCCGTAATACGTTGGCAGCCTGAATCGCGATAAAGCCGAATGCAATTCCCGCCAGGCGCATGCGCCACGACGCCGGGTAGGCCAGCACGGCGGCCGTCAGGATCAAGGCAGCCTCAATGCCGTTGCAACCAGCCTCAATAGACACGCCCAAACCACTGTCCAAATGCTGAAGCACTTTGCCGTAGGAAATTACCTTATCGTCAAAGAACACCAGGATGGAGGCACTCATTTTGGTGAGAAAGTTGGTCCACGGTATAACTAACGCCTCCTGAACCGGGTGAGTCAATTCGGCCCCAAACAACACAACCAAAACGACGATGAACACAACGAAGAAGCGCGCCATGATTGAATTTATGAAAGTTGCGGTTCAACACATCACTGCGTGACGTCGGTTGAGGCTGTCACGGTTCCACCAACTCCAACGAAAAGAAGGGGCGATAAAGCGCCCCTGGGGTTAAATTGTCAGCAGCCGAGACAACTAGAGGGTGCGTGAGCGTTTGCGCATAGCGGCAAAACCCACCATTGCCATGAGCGAGGCCAAGGTAATCATCGCCCATTCTGACAAGGTCGGGATGCTGGCAGTGCCGGTGCCGAAGGATGCGCATGCAGGGACCGTGATGGCTGTATTGGTAGCCGTTGTGACGGTTGAGCCGTATGCCAGCGCTCGACCTATTAAAGTAGAAGCAGTGCCTAATGTGATGCTGAGGCCAGCGCCCGGACCTCGAAAGACATTTCCAACAAAATTGGCATTCGCCCCAATTGTCGTCCCGCCATTGGGTGCCCAAAAAACATCGGATTGGCAGGCGCCACCAGCCATGACCACATTGGTATTTGCCATTGGATCAAGCGCGCCACCTGGCCTGAAAATGTAGACGCCGGCACCGTTGAGTGTCAATGTCGTTCCTGCGGTGATGCTCATGGCGCCCGTGCTGGAGTAACAGCCTGGAGGTAGTGTTCCTGGCGGATTGGCCCCAACAATTACCGAATTGAGTGCAACGGCCGCGCCGAGAGATACACAGAGTTGGCCATTGAGATCCGCCAGGGCTGCGTTTTGATCTGTTCCGACAGCAGCTAGGCATGGCACAGCTGTTGGGCCAGTAATCGTCGAGGGTGCACTACCAGTGGTGTAGCAAAGCGCTCCATTGACGGTGGTTGGGTTGGTATTGGTAAAGGTATCAGAAGCGACACCGTAGGGACTGGCCGTTCCGAGGTTGGGCGCGGTCGCCGCCAATGCGACATTGCTATACGCAAACGACAGTAGTGACACCAAACCCAAGCCTACCAGCGTGCCAGGAAATTTCTTAACCGATTTGGATTTGACAGCAGAGTGCTTCATGCCCTCCGGCTGGACAGAAATGGATCTTTTTTTAAATGGCATGGTTTTGAATCCGCTGTGGTGGTGGAGGAATGCCTCAATCAAGTGAACGACTTGCATGTTCGGCAGAGAATACCTTGAATTCACATAGCCGTGCAATTTAAAGGTGCGTTGTCTTACGCTTGTCAACTTTAGCGCGTAGTGGTGCCCGCAGTCCGTGCTGCAGCGTACTTTCGTCACAATCCTTGTCGCGCTGAAGTTGCCAAAGGTCGCACCGGTGTGGTTCACCACCGCATTGGTGATGAAGGTAGCGATCAACTCGCGCTTGAGCTGCAATGGCGGGGCCATACTTCTTGGTCCGTACCTGCGGAAAGTAGACCTTCAGCGCGCGCCTGAAGAGCGGATCGTCCGGTAAATTGCTGGCTACCAGGTCGTCAAACACTGCCACTGTCGGCTGCACCACCGCCGTTGCATGCAGTTTCACAAATGATGGTGGACGGTAAGCGATTGAGGACTTGGTGCAATGGCTCCGACACTCGAGCCTTGCTCTCGTGCGATGGAAATCTTTTGACGCTCATCGGGTAGGTGTTGCACGTCACTTTTGAGCGGGATGGGGCTAAAGCTAAAGCCAATTTGGGCTTGTGACTTTGGAAAAAATTTGGGGATACGCAGTGCCTGATGGGCCCTGGCATCAGTGAAGCCGTAAATCTACTTAAGATCGTGGCTTTTAAAGCCAGCAGTCGCAGATGAAATAGGCCTTGGGTAAGTACTAATTGATGCCAAGAGCGCAATTTTCGATTGGTTCTCTCTACTCAGAGATTCTGCCCGCTATGGCTTCGTATGACAGTTGCCACTTTCCTGGGTAAACCCACAGACCGGGTTTCCTACCATGATGGATGCGGCGCCTTCAACTTGCAGAACAAAAGCTTCGGAGCGAAACGCGACAGGTTCTGGAAAAAGCCATCGATCAACAATTGCACACTCCAGGTCGGGGTCGCTCATATCAAGATACTCTCGAACCGGAGCGGGTTGCTTGTCACGCGCGACGTCGGCGTAGTCAAAGTGAGTCTTATAGCCTTCGTAAGTTCCCTTGTTGACCTCTGTCCAACGCCATTTCTTGAATACGCGTAATAGCACGTTCATCCATACCATTGCCAATGCCATCATCCAGTCCGCCACGACATAACACGCGGTCTCCGACTTGGAGCGAACTGATGGCACGCATCCTGTTTGCAGTGCTCTCGATCGTACTTGGATGAAACGCACATGCGGCGCTGCAATTGGCCTACTGCGTAGGTGGGACCAGGGCTTTCAAGGAAATCTCCATTTTGAACAGGGTCAGGTGACCTCGGTAGTCAGCGCGAGACCCACGCCTTGAATAGGCGTGGGCCGACATGTTCAGGCCAAATGCCGCAGTTCCCGCAGTGCCACAGAGACGGGTGCCAGGTCGGCCGCCTGCGTGCTGATGGTGGTGAGCAGCGCCTGCAGTCGTCCAATGGCTTGGCCATGCTGCGTGCGCCACGCATCTACGCCATCTGCACCGCGTGACAATTGGCCCAACGTTATCTGGCGGGCGATCGAATACACGTCGTCACGTGCGCTGCCACGGGCCTGGGTTTGCCACAGGGTGTCGGTTGGCAGGCGGTTAATTTGGGTGCGCCAATCGGTCAGGCCCAGGTCCGCTTCGATGCCGAAGTAGGCGCGTGCGGCTTGTTCCAGCCCGGTGTTGGCGCTTTGTGCCAGGTCTACCAAGTCCAGTGCGGGGAAAATAAATTCCAGCGCCGTCAGGTTTTGCGCCAGCGCGGCTTCCACACCGGCTTTCACCAGCGCATCGGTGGCTTGTTGCCAACTGTCTTGCGCGCTCTGTGGCAACCATTCGGCTAAGTTTTTGCGCAGTTCGCGGGCAGCAGGTTGGTAGCGCTGGATCAGCGTGGGCAGGTCGGTACCTTCGGCACGGATGCGCAGCATCCAGCGTGATGCGCGTTGTGCAATCGCAATCAATTTATTCAGCAGATCGAGTTGCAAGCTTGCTTCGATCTTGTAGTCCAGCGCGTCGAGTTGATCCCAGATGGGCTCCAGGTCAAAGATTTCGCGGGCCAGTGTGAAGGCACGGATGACGTCTGCCGCCGTGGCACCGGATTCGGCCGCGATGAAGTTGACGAAGGTGGCACCGGTGCGGTTCACCACCGTGTTAGTGATGAAGGTAGCGATGATCTCGCGTTTGAGCGGGTGCGCCGCAATGGCAGGGCCAAACTTCTCAGTCAGTACCTGCGGGAAGTAGGCCTTGAGCGCGCGGCTGAAGAACGGGTCATCGGGTAAATTGCTGGCCACCAGGTCGTCAAACACCGACATCTTGGCGTAGGCCAAAACCACTGCGTTCTCGGGTGACGTTAGACCGGCCTTGCGGGCGCGGCGCCTTGCGATTTCATCATCTGTGGGCAGGAACTCGATGGCGCGGTTCAGGCGTTTGCTGCCCTCCAGCCAATGCATCAGGCGTTGCTGGCCGTCCAGCACATACAGGGGTCGGTGCGTGGCGATGTCCAACGCCTGGGTCTGGTAGTAGTTGTCTTGCAGCACCAGGTGGCCGACCTCGTCGGTCATCGATGCCAGCAGGTCGTTGCGTTGCTTCAGCGTCAGATCACCCGCCTCAACCACGCCACCCAGCAGTATCTTGATATTGACTTCGTGGTCAGAGCAGTCCACACCGGCCGAGTTGTCGATGGCGTCGGTGTAGATCAGGCCGCCCTTTTGGGCGTATTCAATGCGGCCGTTTTGCGTGCAACCCAGGTTGCCGCCCTCGGCCACTACCTTGCAACGCAGCTCGCTGCCATTGACACGGAAGGCGTCGCTGGACTTGTCGCCCACTTGGGCATGCGTCTCGAAACTGGCCTTGACATAGGTGCCAATGCCGCCGTTGTACAGCAGGTCTACCGGGGCTTGCAAAATGGCTTTGAGCAGTTCCAGCGGTGGCAGTTCTTCGGCTGTGATGCCGATAACGGCACGCGCCTCGGCGCTCAGCGGGATGGACTTGGCGCTGCGCGGGAATACACCGCCGCC
>JANXVI010000354.1 GCA_025351745.1 Rhodoferax sp. | reverse complement strand
ATTCGTTCCAAACCACATGGAGTGTGGTCGACGACCGTGGCCTGCAGAATATTTGGCACTTTGACTATACGGTAGGCTCGGGCTACCACAGCACCATGCAGTTCACAGGTTATGGACCGCCGATCGTGTTGGCACTCAGCGGTGGGTCTCCGCACTACATAGAGACCGGCGAGTCCAATGTGCGTTTCGATCTCAATGGCGATGGCATTGCCGATCAAGTGGCTTGGGCTGCCCCTGGCAGCGGTGTTCTGGGTATTGACCTCAATGGCGACCATCAGATCAGCAATGCCAATGAGTTCACCTTTACGCAGTATGTGCCCGGTGCCAAGACCGACATTGAGGGGTTGCGGGCCTTTGACACCAATCACAATGGCGTGCTGGATGCAGGGGACGCGGAGTGGGCGAAGTTTGGCGTTTGGGAGGACAAGAATAGCGATGGTCAAACCCAGGAAGGTGAATACAAGACTCTTGACCAGTTGGGTATTGCCAACATCAACCTCGATACCCATGCGCCCACGCACAAGCAAGCAACGCCGACCGACGGGCACCTGACCGGAGTAGCCGTAGTGGGTGAGTCCAGCTTTACGCGCACCGATGGCAGCACGGGTCAGGTCGATGACACGATGCTGGCCTTTCAACCGGTGCATACGACAGCGACCGAGCACACCCAAAAGGTCTTTAATCACCAAACCGCAGACCCCGTACCCCACAGCCAAGAGGCCGAGGTTATGCGCATGGCCCTGTTGTTCAACCAGCTGTGCAACACCGTTAGCGATACGGACCACAGCGCGCTGGGTTTCGTGCCGATTCGGACGGACGAGCATTGGCACGATGCAGTGATTCTCTTGCCGCCCAACGTCTTGCAAGAGAGTTGGCAGGGCGGCTGAGACCGGGCAGGCTAAAGCATTTTTTAATAAGAACGAACGGTCAGGACCAAAGCGGTGAACTCAGTAATAACCTTAATACAAACGTACGCGCAACTCCACAATCTGCACTTAGACATCAATCAACTCGAGCACCAGTTTTCCAGTTTTGACAAGGCGGGCCAAGCCGAGAATTTTGGCACTGGCGAAGTCTTGCAGGCCTTGCACGACTTGGGATTCGATGCCAGCGTAAAGCAGGGCAACCGCAAGCACCTGGCCAGTGCGGCGTTGCCCGCGCTCGCACCCACGCAAGATGGCGGGCTGATGCTAGTGGGTACGGTCGACCAGACAAGCGCCGAAGGGAGTGTGGTATTGCAACAGGCAGGTGACACGCAACCGCGTAAGGTCTCGCTCGCCCAATTCGACAAGCTTTTCGCTGGCCAGTGGATAGTCGCGCAGCGGGTACATGCTGTGCCGACGGTGGACGTTTCGCACCAGTCGGCGGGCGGCTACGGGGGGCATACAAACAACGGTGAAAAGTTTGGCATAGGCTGGTTCTGGCAAGCACTGCGCAAGTACCGGGGGTTGATGGGCGAAATATTGCTGGCGTCCCTCTTTGTGCAGATCATTGGATTGGTCACGCCGCTTATTTTTCAGGTGGTGATCGACAAAGTGCTGACGCATCGCACACTCTCCACGCTGGATGTCATGGTGGTGGCTTTGCTCGGTGTGAGCATCTTCGAAGTCGTTTTGGGCGCTATGCGCCACTATCTGATGAGCCACACGACCAACCGCGTAGACGTGGAGCTGGGCGCGAAGCTGTTCAAGCATCTGCTGCATTTGCCGTTATCGTATTTTGAAAGCCGTAAGAGCGGCGATACGGTAGCCCGCGTGCGCGAGCTAGAGAATGCCCGTAACTTTTTGACCGGACAGGCGCTGACCAGTTGGTTAGATTTGCTGTTCGCCATCGTCTACCTGGCCGTCATGCTGTATTACAGCGTGACGCTAACCCTTGTGGTCATCGTGGCGCTGCCGATTTTCTTTGGCGCTTCCGTCGTCATCACCCCGCTGTTGCGCAAAAAGCTGGAGGATAAGTTCGCATTGGGCGCAGAGAACCAGGCGTACTTGCTTGAAACAGTAACGTCCATGGAAACGCTCAAGAGCCATGCGGTAGAGCCCCAATGGCAGCGCGAATGGGAGCGGCGCATGGCCAGTTATGTGCACGTGGCGTTTGAAGGCGGCCACTTGGGTAATGCCACCAACCAATTTATCAGCTTGGCAAGCAAGATACTGACCGTCGTGTTGCTATGGTTGGGCGCCAAGTTGGTGATCGATGGCGAGCTAACAGTGGGCGGGCTGATAGCTTTTAACATGCTCAGCGGGCGTGTCAACGCACCAATCTTGAAGTTGTCGTCACTGTGGCAAGACTTTACCCAGATGAAGGTCAGTATCAAACGCTTGGCAGACATCATGGACGCTGCCCCGGAGCCAGCCTTCCAACCCAACCGCTCTACACCTCCTGCCATCGAAGGCCGGGTAACGTTCGAGCATGTTGGATTTCGCTATTCTCCCAAAGCCACAGAGGTTTTGACGGACCTGAGCTTTGACGTGCAACCGGGTGAGGTGATCGGTCTGGTGGGAGTGTCCGGCGCGGGTAAAACCACGCTTACGCGTCTGATCCAGCGTTTATACACGCCTGACAGTGGACGCATTCTGATCGATGGCATGGATCTGAACCTGGTAGACACGGCCTGGCTGCGGCGCCAGATTGGCGTGGTGGGACAAGACACACTGCTTTTTAATCGCAGTGTGCGCGACAACATTGCGCTGGCCGACCCAAGTCTGACGATGGAGGCGGTCATGGCTGCAGCCAAGCTGTCGGGAGCGCATGACTTTATCGTGCAAATGTCCGAAGGCTACGACACAGTGATTGGTGACCGTGGTAGCAAGCTCAGTGGCGGGCAACGTGCCCGTGTGGCAATTGCGCGCGCTTTGGCGACCCAACCCAAGTTGCTGCTGCTGGACGAGGCAACGGCATCGCTGGACTATGAAAGCGAACGTTTGATTCACGACAACATGGCAGCTATCGCCAAGGGACGTACCGTCTTCATGGTGGCGCACCGACTGTCGACGCTGCGCATTGCGGACCGTATTTTGGTGCTGGAAAACGGAAGGTTGATTGAGACCGGACGCCACGCCGGTCTGATGGGGCAGGGTGGGCGGTATGCCTCGCTGTATAAGGCACACCAGGTGCTGGATGTCGCCGGAGCCATGGCATGAACGCACCAAAAACTCCAACTTTCAATCCCTTTGGATCGGCTGCCATGGCTGTGCAGTCGCAGCCGCCGCGCTGGGCGGTGCGCATGGTCTCGCTGGGGATCTGTGCCATGGTTGGCTTGACGCTGGTGTTCGCATGTTTTGCCAAGATGGACATCGTCGTCAGCGCTCAAGGCAAGGTGATCCCGTCTGGCAAAAGCAAAGTGCTGCAATCGTTAGAGCCCGGTGTGGTGCGCAGCATTGCCGTGCGCGATGGACAGAGCGTCAAGGCTGGAGACGTGCTGCTGGAGTTGGATCCGACAAGCACGGGCGCAGACCGCAACCGTTTGCAACGCGAGCTATGGGAAGGTGAGGCCGATGTGCTGCGCGCGGCCACGCTTCTGGAAGGCAAAACTGCCTTTGTTGCGCCTAACGGAATACCTCCGGAAATTGCCGCCAACCAGTCGGCGATGTTGCAGAGTAAGGCCGCTGAACAGCGGGCCAAGCTGGCCGCGCTAGATGCCGACATTGGTAAGCGCGCAGCGGACACGGACGCGATCAGCAGCACGCTGGAGCAGTTGCGCAACAGCCTGCCGCTGATTCAGCAAAAGCATGTGATGCGCCAGGACTTGGCTAGGACAGGCCACGTTGCGAAGACAGGCGTCATAGAGACCCAATTGGAATTGATAGGTGCAGAGAAAGAACTTGCGGTACAGAGCAACCGGCTCAAAGAGTCGCAAGCCAGTCACCGCGCGGCACTGGAGCAGCGCGCGCAAGCGGTAGCTGAGTTCAGGGCTCGCACCAGCAGCGAACTGGTGGATGCGATCAAAAAGCGGGACGCCACACGTCAGGAGTTGGTCAAGGCTAACCAACGTTGGGAATTGCAAACCCTGCATGCCCCTATCGATGGCATCGTGCAGCAACTGGCGGTGACCACGGTGGGCGGGGTCGTTACAGCGGCGCAACCGCTGCTTACGATCGTTCCGGAAAACACGCCTCTGGAGTTGGAAGCCCAGGTGATGAACCGCGATATTGGTCATGTGAAGCTGGGCCAGCGCGTCATCAACAAGGTGGAGACTTATGACTTCACCCGTTATGGCTACATAGAAGGTGAAGTGCAATGGGTAGGTAATGATGCAGTGCAAGATCAGAAGCTTGGCTTGGTCTACCCCATTCGCATTAAGCTGGCCCAAATGCAGACGCCCAACCAGGTCAACGGCAACAAGGGGATAGTAGCCGCTGGCATGAACGTAACGGCCGACATACGCACTGACGAGCGGCGTTTGATTGAGTACTTGTTAGCGCCCATGCTGCGCTACAAGCAGGAGGCCATGCGTGAGCGCTAAATCAAACACCATTGCCTTTATTTTGCGGCGGGTAGCGTGCTTGGCGGGTGTCGCCGCTCTGGGCTGCGGGGGTGCTTCCAACTGCGCAGCGCAGACGCTGATGGATGCCTTTCGCAAGGCGCAAGCCCAGGACGCCCAGTACGCTATCGCGCGCAAGACTTTTGATGCCAGCCTGGAAAAACTGCCGCAAGCCCGTGCGGGCTTATTGCCCACTTTGAATCTGACCGGCAGTAGAAATGTCCAATCCGGAGAGGCGTCTTTTACTGACGCAGCCTATATCCAGCGCGAACCCAATAACTGGTCGTGGACGCTGCAACTGACCCAACCTTTGTTGCGTTGGGGCAATTGGGCCAGTTATCAACAGGCCGACGCACAGGTGCGGCAAGCCCAGGAGCAATTGGCAGTTGCCGAGCAGGATTTAATGCTGCGGACCGCACAAAGCTATTTTGATGTACTGCTGGCAGCAGAGAGTCTGCGGGTATTGGACGCACAGCTCAAGGCGGTGGACGAGCAGTGGGTGCTGTCCAAGCGTAATTTTGAAGTGGGTACAGGAACCGTTACAGACGTACACGAAGCCCATGCCAAGCACGCGTTGAGCTTGGCGCAACGGGTGGCTGCTGTGAATGAGCTGTCCAGCAAGCAGGCAGACTTGGAGCGCATGCTAGGTGAGCCCATGGCGTTGGCCCCCGTGCGCTTGGCACAGACGCTGCCCCGTATCAACACTGCGCGCATGGACGAGTGGCGCAGCGCAGCGGCCGTTAATAACCCGCAGATCAAAGTGCAGCAAGCTGCATTGGAGGTGGCCCAACGAGAAGTGGCCAAGAGCAGTAGTGGGCATCTACCCACACTGGACCTGGTGTTAAGTCGCTCGGCCAATTACAACTCGGGCACCTTGAGTTCGCCCACTGATTTGGAGTCACGGGTCAATACCCGACAAGTCGGCCTGCAGCTCAGTTTCCCGGTGTTTGCAGGCGGGTCTATACAGTCCAAAGTTCGAGAGTCATTGGCGCTGCAGGCGAAAGCTGCTGCAGAACTCGAACTTGCTCAGCGCAATGCAGAAAGCCAGGTTCGCCAAGCTTTTGCCGGGGTGACCAACGGGCAGGCCCAAGTGGAGGCTTTGCAAGTAGCCGTGGAAGCTGGCAACAGCGCGGTCGAGGGGAACAAGATTGGTTTCAAAATAGGGAGCCGCATCATTCCCGACGTATTGAATGCGGAGCAGCAGCTCTATGCTTCACTGCGCGACCTGTCTAAAGCCCGTATAGAGACGGTCACGCAAGGACTGAAACTC
>JANXVI010000360.1 GCA_025351745.1 Rhodoferax sp. | reverse complement strand
CACATGCAGGAGGCCGGCGCCAACCAGGCGCTGGAGTTGGCCTTTACGCTGGCGGATGGCAAGGAGTATGTGAAGACCGCCATCGCCAAGGGCATGGATGTGGACGCGTTCGCCGGGCGCCTGAGTTTCTTCTGGGCCATCGGCATGAACTTCTACCTGGAAGTGGCCAAGATGCGCGCCGCGCGCCTGCTGTGGTGCCGCATCATGAAGGGCTTTGACGCCAAGAACCCCAAATCGCTGATGCTGCGCACGCACTGCCAGACCAGTGGCTGGAGCCTGACTGAGCAGGATCCGTACAACAACGTTGTCCGCACCACGATTGAGGCCATGGCGGCAGTGTTTGGCGGCACGCAGTCGCTGCACACCAATTCGTTTGACGAGGCCATTGCGCTGCCGACTGAGTTCTCCAGCCGCATCGCGCGCAACACCCAGCTCATCATCCAGGAAGAGACCCACATCACCAACGTGATCGACCCGTGGGCCGGCTCCTACATGATGGAGAAGCTAACGCAAGACATGGCAGACGCTGCCTGGGCCATCATCGAAGAGGTCGAGGCTATGGGCGGTATGGTCAAGGCCGTGGACAGCGGCTGGGCCAAGCTGAAAATCGAGGCTGCGGCGGCCGACAAACAAGCCCGGATTGATAGCGGGCAGGACGTCATCGTCGGCGTCAACAAATACAAGCTGAAGACTGAAGATGCTATTGATGCACGTGACATCGACAACGTGGCGGTGCGTGATTCGCAGATTGCGCGGCTCAAGAGCATCAAGCAAAAACGCGATGCAGCCTTCGTGGATGCTGCGTTGGCTGCTATCACTTCTGCAGCAGAGGCTGGCACGGACAACCTGCTGGACCTGTCCATCAAGGCCATCCGGCTGCGCGCCACGGTTGGCGAGGTCAGCGACGCGATGGAAATAGCCTTTGGCCGCCACCGCGCTGATACCAACAAGGTCAGCGGTGTGTATGCCGCCGCCTATGACTCCGCCACCGGCGACACGATGGAGTATTGGGAGCAACTCAAGAAAGACATCGCCGCCTTCGCCGAAGCGCAGGGCCGCCGCCCCCGCGTGATGATCGGCAAGCTGGGCCAAGACGGCCATGACCGCGGCGCCAAAGTAGTAGCCACCGCGTTTGCCGACCTGGGTTTTGACGTGGACATGGGCCCGCTGTTCCAGACCCCCGAAGAGTGCGCCCGCCAGGCGATTGAGAACGATGTGCACGCCGTGGGGCTGTCCACACTGGCGGCAGGGCACAAGACCTTGGTGCCGGCCATCATTGCCGAACTAAAAAAACAAGGTGCGGATGACATCGTGGTCTTCGTCGGCGGCGTGATCCCCCGGCAAGACTATGACTATTTGTATGCAGCGGGCGTAAAGGGTATTTACGGGCCGGGTACACCGATACCGGTCAGCGCGCGGGATGTGCTGGACCAGATCGAGAAGGCTTTGACAAAGCAAGCACCGTAAAGTATATTTTGATATGTACCAAAGGTATGTATCAATTGATCTACTATCTGTCTGTTCGAGGAGTCCTCCCGTGTCCACACTAAACCTACCAACCGCCAAAATTTTTACCACCGGGCGCAGTCAGGCGGTGCGTCTGCCCAAAGCGTTTCGCTTCAACACTGCTGAGGTGACCATCGAGAAACGCGGGGACGCGGTCATCCTCAGGCCCAAAGTCCAGACCAAAGAAGAATGGTGGGACGAGATGGAAAAAATCTTGGCAAGTTTTGAGGGTATGCCAGAGGAAATTGAGCGCGACCGCTCGGGCTTGAGCGATCCCGTGCGATTTGATTGACCCGCGCCATGTACCTTCTGGATACCAATATTTGCGCCTACTTCATGTCGCGCAAGTACCCGTCCGTTACTGCAAAATTTCGTGAGCACAACCCGAGTGATTTGGTCATTTCGTCCATCGTTGCGGCAGAGTTGGCCTATGGCGTAGAAAACAGCGAGCGGGTGGAATCGAACCGACGCAACCTGGAGTTGTTCCTCTCGAAACTCACCGTTCTTGCTTGGGATGACGCCGTCATCTGGCACTTTGGCTTTCACAAGGCCAGATTGAAAAAAGCCGGTGCAAAAATTGGAGAACTCGATCTTCTCATTGGCTGCCACGCGCTGGCTTTGGGGGCCACCATGGTCACCAACAACACCCGCGAGTTCGAGCGTATTGAGGGCTTGAAGCTGGAGAACTGGGTTGTCTGATTTCTCGGCATCGCAAATGGATGACCTGTTGTCGCGTGGACTGGCGCAACGCCGCGCAATCGCCAAAGCCATCACGCTGCTTGAGAGCACGCGCGCCGACCACCGCACGCAGGCCGATGCGCTCCTGACGGCCTTGCTGCCCCACACCGGCAAGTCTTTCCGCCTCGGGATCAGCGGCGTGCCCGGCGTAGGCAAATCCACGTTCATCGAGGCCCTAGGCCTGTACCTGATTGCCAAGGGCCACCGCGTGGCGGTGCTGACGATTGATCCGTCCAGCAGCGTGTCTGGCGGCTCCATCCTGGGTGATAAGACCCGCATGGAGCAGCTGTCGATGCGCGAAGAGGCCTATATCCGCCCCACCCCCAGCAGTGGCACGTTGGGCGGTGTGGCCGAGAAAACACGTGAGGCCATGCTGGTCTGCGAGGCGGCGGGGTACGACATCGTTATCGTCGAAACCGTCGGCGTGGGCCAGAGTGAGACCTCTGTGCAGGGCATGACCGACATGTTTGTGCTGATGCAGTTGCCCAATG
The DNA here is from genome assembly GCA_025351745.1 of Rhodoferax sp. Taxonomy (GTDB): domain Bacteria; phylum Pseudomonadota; class Gammaproteobacteria; order Burkholderiales; family Burkholderiaceae_C; genus Allorhodoferax. Next base: position 340 of record JANXVI010000360.1, on the reverse strand, counting down.
CGGGTGACGACCTGCAGGCCATCAAAAAAGGCGTAATGGAGCTGGCGGATCTGGTGGTCATCAACAAGGCCGATCTGGACCCGGACGCTGCCATGCGGGCCTGGGCGCAAATCAGCTCCAGCCTGCGGCTGCTGGGTATGCACGGCAGCCCGGATCAGCACGCGCAGTCCGCCAACGCTACGTTTTGGCATCCCAAAGTGATTCAGCTCAGCGCACTGAAGAACACGGGCGTCGACAGCTTTTGGGATGCCGTCACCGATTTCCAAACCCTCAGCCGCGCCAATGGCAAGCTGGAGCAACGCCGCCAGCACCAGGCGCTGGCATGGATGTGGGAGCGCAT
>JANXVI010000343.1 GCA_025351745.1 Rhodoferax sp. | reverse complement strand
AATCACAGGCCCGATGCTTGGATTCAAATCGTTTTGGAGTGCTCGCATCCTCATCGCTGGCATTGAGACCATGCACATGATCAAGAAGGGGCAGATGAAATGTCCGGCCGGATCAACCATGTCCGCAGCAGATCAGTTCTATAGCCTGGCCGTTTGATCATCCGGTCGAAAACGCAACTGACTTCGGTCAGACCCCCTTATTGCGACAGAACCGGGGTCGGATGTGATGCTCAAGCGGCCAAACCATGTCCGCCGCAAAACAGTTCTTCAGCTCGCCGCTTGCTCATCAGCCTGATCGACCAATTCATGTGGGCCCTGATACCCATATGGCTACAGAACCTTGATGGCGACAGGGCAAATTTTGCAAAACGCAACAGTCGCTGTATATTGGGTCGCAGTCAAAGCTCGATGTTCGACTAGACGGAACATCGTTGCATCCCAATCACAAAAAGCCTAAGAGGATGGACAATGAAACTCAGTTTGAAACTTCCTTTGGCTTTTGGCATTGTGCTGCTCCTGATGCTCGCAGGCGGGTTATTTGGAATCTTCAAGCTCAGCACCTCCATCAATCAATATGACGTTGAAGTGCGTGCTCTGGTCGATGCAGAGCGCAAGGCAAGCGAAGCCGAGTCCCGCTTTTCCAAGGCCGTGCAGGCATGGAAGAATATTTTGCTGCGCGGTAAAGACCCCGCCAAATTGAAGCAATATGAGAGCGAGTTCCAAACTGATATGGGAGAGGTCAACGCGCTGGGGATGCAATTGCAAAGCGCTTTGGCAGAGGGTCCGGCCAAGACCATGGTCGTCCAAATGCTGGGCGCAATTCCCGCTGCCCATGAAAAATATGCCAAGGCTTTGGAAGCGTTCAAGACTTCGGATTTCTCTCCATCCGAAGGAGACAAGGCGGCCAGTGGCGCCGACCGCAAGATTGGTCAGCTGCTGCGCGACATGCAAGACCGCATTTCCAAGGATGCAGCCGCTGTTTCTGCAAGCACCAGCGCCAGTGCGCAACGCAACGCAATGCTAAGCATTGCTGTTATGTTGGTTATAGCCGTGTTGGGAATGGTGGGTAGTCTTTGGTTGGTGCGCGGCATCCTCGCGCAACTAGGAGCCGACCCCAGCGTGGCGGCAGCACTCGCGCAGAAGGTGGCGTCTGGCGACCTACTGGTTCCGATTCAGCTGAAAGGGGGCGACACGCTCAGCCTTATGGCACAACTCGGGTCCATGCAAGCCAGCTTGTACAAGGTGGTGAGTCATGTGCGTTCGAGCTCAGAAGCTGTTTTGAGCGCCAGTGCAGAAATCTCTAGCAATAACAACAGTGTGTCTGCACGCACCGAGAAACAGGCCAGCGCGCTGGAGGAGACTGCGGCATCGATGGAAGAACTGGGCTCCACCGTCAGGCAGAATTCAGACACTACGAGGCGTGCCAACGCCCTTGCCGAGAATGCATCTACGATTGCCGCCAAAGGGGGCGCGGTCGTGGCTCAAGTAGTGGACACCATGAAAGGCATCAATGAGTCCTCTCGCAAGATTGCGGACATCATCAGCGTCATAGATGGCATCGCGTTCCAAACCAACATATTAGCTTTGAATGCTGCTGTGGAAGCAGCGCGCGCTGGTGAGCAAGGGCGTGGCTTCGCTGTGGTCGCTAGCGAAGTGCGCAGCCTGGCCGGACGGTCCGCCGATGCTGCCAAGGAAATCAAGAGCTTGATCAATGCTAGCGTGGAGCGTGTCGCACATGGTTCAGCGCTAGTTGATCAAGCCGGCGCTACCATGACAGAAGTCGTCGAGTCGATCCGACTGGTAACTGATCTCATGGCAGAGATCAGCACCGCGAGTCGAGAGCAGGCAGCCGGCGTCTCTCAGATTGGTGAAGCAGTGACCCAGATGGACAAAAACACCCAACAGAATTCTGCAATGGTCGAGGAGATGGCCGCTGCGGCCTTGGGTTTGAAGAGCTTGGCCCAAGAACTGGTCCAGGCTGTGTCCGTTTTCAATCTCGGTGAGAGGCCCTTGATGCACCGCGGTTCCCCGGTAGCGCCGGCGACATCCGTTCGTTTCCGCTTAGCCAATTCATAGTGAGCGAATTCTCTTGCAACTGCGCGATCGCCGGCTTCCCATCGCTGGAATAGGAGGCGGGTCCCCTCGTTTTCAATACCATAAGTTACGGTGCGCGAACCCTGCGCTAGGGCGGGGGGCGGTATTGGTAGATCGTTAATTTCATTGCATTGCCTGTTTACTTTCTTAACGGGTATCGTGATCCCTCACTTTTGGGGTTCACGATGCAGGGCTTGCAGGCCGCTATTCGGCGATGCGTGAGCTGCCGGTGATCCCCCCGACAACCTTTTTTCATACGCAAGCGCTTACCGCGAGAGCGCCGTCAACGGCGGTAAATAGACTATCGTACTGATTGCCTGGCGTACTTTAAAGGCACGACCACTTTATCGATTCTGAGTATCTGAACAGTGGGCATAATGGGGCGAGGGGAGGCCACTTATGGGTCGGCGCACCATGAAATCTGATATGTTTTTGTTGACCTGCCACTATGCGCCACGGCTGTTTTCAGCTGCAAGGCGTTGGGGCCTACGGCTGGGCTTATTGATGGTTATGGCGGGCGGCTCTGGCGCATGGGCCGAACCGATGAAGCTGGCGGTGTCGCGCACCCCTCTTTCCCTGCCGCTGTACGTGGCGCAGCACAACGGCTATTTCGGCGCCGAGGGGCTTGAAATAAAGTTAAACGAATGCCTTGGCGGCCACCGCTGCTTGCGGCAGGTGCTGGATGGCCAGGCCGATGTAGCGACCGTGGGCGACCTGCCGGTAGTAATGAATAGCTTTTCCAGCAGTGACTATGCCGTCATCGGAACCTTCACGAAGTCCAGTGACGACATCAAGCTGATTACCAGAGCGCAGGCAGGCATAAAAACGCCAGCCCAGTTGGACGGCAAGCGCATTGGTGCCATCAAGGGGACGGCCAGCGAGTATTTTCTGGAGCTTTATCTGTTGAGCGCCGGCCTGGATCCTCAAACCCTGACGGTCGTGCACCTTCAACCCGAAGACCTGGTGCAAGCCCTGCAGTCGGGCAAGGTAGACGCCATTTCGGTCTGGCAGCCTTACGGTTATCTGGCCCTAAAAGCCATGGGCGCAGGTGCCACCGTGTTGCCCAGCAATAACGCATACGTGCAGACTTTTAACCTGGTCAGTCATCGCAAGCTGGTGGGCACCCTCGATGACGCACTATCCAAACTGCTGCGCGCAGTAGAGCGCGCAGAACGCTTTATCCACGAACATCCGGCCGAAGCCAAGGAAATCATGAAACAACGGCTGGCGCTGGAGCAGGACTTTGTGGACACCGTATGGCCCGGCCTGCGTTACCGGCTGGGATTGGACCAGGCCCTGCTGGTGACCATGGAGGGAGAAGCCCGTTGGGCACGCCGAGAAGGCCACGCCACGGGTCCGTTGAAACCCAACTTCCTGCAGCTGGTGCACAGCGCCCCTCTGCGCAGTGTCAAGCCCGACGCCGTAGCCATACCGCGCTGAGCCGACAATGAAACTGCGTAGCCTGCTCTTCAGTGCGAGCCTAGCGTCGTTGGCAGTAGGAGTTGTCGCCACGCTGGTGGCGCTCAGCGCAGTACGTGAAGAAAACCGTACCAACGCTGTTCGTACCCAGGCGCAAGAGGCCTCGCATGAGGTCTCCAACCTGATGGTGCTGACCCAAGAGTATGCGCGCCACGGCGAGCCGCGCGCTGCCGAACAGTGGCATCAGCGTCATGCAGTTATTGCCCAATTGCTGGGCAGCGACGAAGCGACATCCGACGAAGACCCTGGGTTGACCGGGCTGCGCAACGTGGGCCTAACCCTGCCCCAGTTGTTTGAGGCCTTGGAGAAAATTCCGCAGGACAACAACCCCTTTACCCTGCGGCGCAAAGAGGTGCTGGTGGACCAGCTTCTCACGAGCACCCAGGCGATGAGCGACTACGCCTACCAGTGGTTCCAAAGCGCCACCGTGGCCCGCAGTGCCGCCGACGAGAAGTTCCGGTTCGTTGCCCTCACCACGCTGGCCACCATGTTGCTGCTGATGCTGTCGCTGGTGCTGCTAGTGCACCGGCGTGTGCTGCGGCCGTTGCGGCGGCTGGATGAGGCTACCGCTGCGGTAAGCCGCGGCGACATGTCCCAGCGCGTTGCCATCCATACCAAAGATGAGCTGGGTGACTTGTCATCCCGTTTTGACAATATGACGCAGATCCTGGCGCGCAATCGCCAAGAGTTGCAAGAGTCTGCCAAGCGGCTGCGCCTGATCACTGACAACCTTCCAAATGTGATCGCTTACATTGGCTGTGATCTTCGCTACCAGTTCATGAATGCCTACTTTGAGCAGCTACTTGGGGTTGTCCCTGGCGAATTTGTGGGAAAGCAGGTTGTCGATGCGTTGGGGCGTACGAACTATGCGGACGTCAAGTCTCGTCTGGACGCAGCCCTGACTGGCGAACGCCAGCACTTTGAACGGGTGAGCACGGTGGGCGGCAGAGCCATGTGCCTGTTAACCGACTACATCCCTGATTTCAACGAAGCGGGTGAGGTCGTGGGAATCTTTGCGACCGCCAAGGATATCACCGAGCTGAAAGCCATTCAGCGCGCTTTTTCCGACGGGGAACAGCGCCTGCGCACCATCACCAACAACATACCCGCCATGGTGGGACATTTCGATGCCCAGGAGCGTTGCCTTTTCGCCAATGACACGGTGTTGAAGCTGCAAGGTATCGATGTCAAGGATATACACCAGCACACACTGCAATCCGGCCTGCGGGACGACAGCTACGCCCAGCATGTGCCCTATGTGCGTCGCGTGTTGCAAGGAGAGATCTGCGGTTTTGAGGGGCACATTCTGCGCAACGGACGGGACGCCTATTTTCAGGCTCACCTGGTGCCCGATATGGACGCTCAGGGCAAGACGCAAGGCTTCTACCTGATGTCCTTCGATGTGACCAAGGTACGCCGTGCTGAGCAGGAGCGCAAGCGGAGCGAACAGCGCCTACGCCAGATCACCGACAACCTGCCGGTGCTGATCTCCTATATGGACCACCAAGAAGTGGTGCAATTTGCCAACGAAACTTTTCGTACCTGGTTGGGCGCGGACCCACAGGGCATGTTGGGGCTCACTATCCGCGAGGTCGTGGGGGACGCGCTGTACGAGCCCCGCCGCCGCTATGTAGAGCGGGCCCTTCTTGGACACCGCGTGGACTACGAAGCCGATGTTACTGCTCTGGGCGTGACACGCCACTTGGTTACCAGCTATATCCCCGACATAGGCGAGGACGGTAAAGTTCTGGGAATCTACACACTGAGCTCTGACGTCTCGACGCTAAAAGCATACGAGCGGCAATTGCAGGCCCTGGCACGGGTTGACACGCTTACCGGTTTGCCCAACCGGCTGCAGTTCAACGAAAAAATGGCCGAGGCACTGGAGCGTGCAGAGCGCTCCAAAGACGGGCTGGCATTGATGTTTTTGGATGTGGACCGTTTCAAGTCCATCAACGACACACTTGGCCACGCGGCGGGGGACTTCGTGCTGCGTGAATTTTCGAAACGCCTGCACGCCAGCGTACGTCAGGTGGACCTGGTGGCGCGCCTGGCGGGGGACGAGTTCGTGGTGATTCTGGAAGGACTGCACAACAGCGCGGAAGCTATGGTGGTCGCCCGCAAGATTGTGGATGCTGTGGCCCTGCCAATGAATTTTGAAGACCACACACTTTTGGTAACTACCAGCATTGGAGTCGCCTACCAGGACTCTACCGCGCCCAGCATCACCGTACCTAAACTGCTGGCCCGCGCAGATGAGGCTCTGTACGATGCAAAAGCTGCAGGGCGCAACACCTTCCACTTGGCATGAACTTTTTGGTTCTGTCGCAATAAGGGAGTCTGACCGAAGTCAGTTGCGTTTTCGACCGGATGATCAAACGGCCAGGCTGTAGAACTGATCTGCTGCGGACATGGTTGATCCGGCCGGACATTTCATCTGCCCCTTCTTGATCATGTG
>JANXVI010000313.1 GCA_025351745.1 Rhodoferax sp. | reverse complement strand
GCTGCAGGTGCGCATGACCGGGGGTGTCGATTGCAGCAGCCTGAAGTGAGGCTGCGCATGGCGCAGATGCGATACTCGGACAGATGTTTTTGCGCCACCCGTTTACCCTGCTCAGGTCGCTGATAGACGACTACCAAAGGCCCCTCACACCCCAGTTGCAACGCATGGCGCGCGGCCAGTCCTCACTCGGCGTGGCCGACGTCGAGCCCGCCGTGGAAGCCCTGGAAAAGATCCATGGCCGCGCGCTGTTGCAGCTCGATACGCAACACGGCTCCTGGCCGTTCATACGCAGCATCCTGCGCTCCACACAGCCGCACTTTTGGCGCACCATGGTGTACATGGTCATCTCCACGATGGCCGCCGCGGCCCCTGCGCTGTTGATCGAACAGGTGATGACACGGTTCGACGCGATCAAGGCCGCGCCCTGGTTGCCCGAGCACGTGGCTTTGTTGCTGGCGTTCCCGCTGATCATCTACATCACCAATGTCACGTTCATCCGTTACCTGAAGGCGTTTTCGCAGGCGCACCTGTTGCAGCGCAGTGCACTCATGCAGGCCTTCGCGAAGAAGTGGTTCCGACTGGACCCGCGCGTGCGCCACGAGCTGCCGCAGGGCAATACGCAAAATCTGATGCATGTGGATGTGCCGGCGGTCAGCAATTGTGTGGAGCGCATTGTGGATGCCGGCATGGTGGTGGCCCATATCGGCTTTGCCGCGCTGCTGTTGTGGCGCTACCTGGGTGTGACCGCATTGATGGGACTGGGGCTGATGGCATTGAGTGTGCCGGTGCTGAAATACATCGTGCGCGAAACGGGCCAGCGCCAGACCGATTTGCTGAAAGCGCGCGACCAGCGTCTCGATTTGCTGTCGCAGATTTTGTCGGCCATCAAGGTCATCAAGCTCTCGGGCTGGTCCGATATTTTTCTGGGCCGAACGCGGCGTGCCCGCAGTGCCGAGGTGGACCGGCTGATCTCGGTGATGCTGCTGCAGACCCGCTCGTCGCTGATGTTCTCTTGCACCGGCCTGGTGGTGGCCACCGCCACCTATGGCCTCTACATCTGGCGCGGTGGCGAATTGAACGCGGCCATGCTGCTGCCCACGCTGCTGATCTTCCAGGGCCTGGAGTTTCCGTTTGTCGTGCTTAGCGATGTGGCAGGCATCTTGGCGCAGACCGATGTGTCGGCCAAGCGGCTGTTAGAGTATTTCAACCTGAAGGATGCTGAACCGCCCAAGTCTGCTGAAGCGGGGCCCGTGAGCCTGCGCGTCAACGACCTGAGCTTCAGCGCAGTACCAGACCAAGCCATTCTGCGCAACATCGCGCTGGAACTGCAACCCGGCCAAAGCCTGGCCATCGTCGGCCCCGTGGGAGCGGGCAAGACCGTGCTGCTGCGCCTGCTGCTGTCCGAATACGCAGCCTCCAGCGGCGCCGTGCAGTGGAAGGGTAGCCCGAAGTTTGCCTATTGCCCACAAGAGACCTTTATTGCCAGCGGCACGCTGCGCGACAACCTGACGCTGTATGGCGAGGGCGAGCGCTTCAGCGACGCCCATATCCAGCGGGCACTGCAATTGGCCAGCCTGTCGCAAGAGGTCAACCAGTGGCCCGGCGGCCTGGACACCGAGATTGGTGAACGCGGGCTCAACCTGTCGGGCGGGCAAAAGCAACGGGTGTCGCTGGCGCGTGCGGCGCTGCATCCATCCAATGTGGTCATCCTGGACGACCCGCTGTCTGCGCTGGATGTGGACACCGAACGACGTATTGCCGCAGACTTGCTGTTTGGCGCATGGAAAGACCGTCTGCGCATTTGTGTGACGCACCGCCTGGCGCACGTGGACAAGTTCGACCGCATTTTGTTCATTGACGCCGATGGCCGTGGCGAGTTCGGCACGCTGGAGCAGTTGCGTGATGCCAACCCGCGCTTCTCCAACTTTCTGCGCATTGAGCTGGAGGGCCAAGGCGACCATGCGCACGTGCTGCAGCAACTGGGCAGCCATGCAGTGTCGGTGTCTGAGAAGGAAGAGAGCTTGACGGTCACTGAAGGGCAGGCGGTCGGCAAGGTACGCGCCTCGGTGTGGAAAAATTTGCTGCTGACCTTGGGTGAAAGCGGCTGGATGGGGCACGCCGTGTGGGGCGCCGTGCTGGTGCTGGGGTTGATGTTTGTGGCGAGCGCGTTGCCGATGTCGCAGCAGTATTTGATGTCGCGCATGGATGGCACGCACGCCGCGCTCACCCCCCTGCACTTCTTCGTGGCGTTTGCCGTCCTGACCATTGTCATCCTGTGCGTCAGCTATGTGGCCCAGGCCACCTTCCGCCGCGCCTGTGCCCACACCGCGCAAACGGCGCATGACAACATGCTGACCGGCGTCATGCAGTCACCGCTGCGCTTCTTCGAGACCACGCCCTCGGGGCGCATGATGAACCGCTTCTCGGCCGACATCCAGCAACTGGATGTGGAGCTGGCCGCACGCGGCTTTCGCTTCACGCAAGGCGGGACCACGGCGCTCGCCTGCGCGCTGGGGGTCGTCGGTGTGACGGCGCTGGCCGCCCTGCCCTTCACCATCGCAAGCTATGTGTCGGTGCGCGTATCGCGCCTGTATGGTGTGGCGGTGCGGGAGAACTCGCGTCTGTCGTCGGTGGTGCGCTCGCCCGTCTTTTCGCTGTTCAACGACGGCCTGCGCGGCCACTCCACGCTGCGCGCCTTTGGCCGCGAAGCCAACCTGGTCGAACGCTTCGATGCCGCCAACCTGCTGCGGCTCAACACCGAAATGCGCAGCTGGAATCTGGCCTTTTGGCTGGGCATGCGGCTGACCATCGTCTCGTGTGTGCTGATGGCCTGCTTGGTGTTCCCACTGTTCTGGCTGGGGCCGCAACCGTGGTTGCCGAGCTTGGGCGCTGGCACCGTGGGCTTGCTGCTGGCGCTGACTTTTGGCCTGCTGGAACGCA
>JANXVI010000312.1 GCA_025351745.1 Rhodoferax sp. | reverse complement strand
CCCGGCACCGACCATGCCGGCATTGCGACGCAGATTGTGGTCGAGCGCAAGCTGCAGGGCGAAGGCAAAAGCCGGCACGACCTGGGCCGCAAGAATTTTGTGAGCAGGGTGTGGGAGTGGAAGGAAGAGTCAGGCTCGACCATCACGCGCCAGATGCGCCGCATGGGCGACTCGGTGTCGTGGAAGCACGAGTACTTCACCATGGACCCGAAAATGTCAAAGGTGGTGACTTCGACCTTTGTGCAACTTTATGAGCAGGGCCTGATTTACCGGGGCAAGCGTCTGGTCAACTGGGACCCAATTTTGAAGTCCGCCGTCAGCGACCTGGAAGTTGAAAGCGAGGAAGAAGACGGCTTCATGTGGCACATCCGCTATCCACTGGCCGACGGCAGCGGTTCGCTGACCGTGGCCACGACGCGGCCCGAAACCATGCTGGGCGACGTGGCGGTGATGGTGCACCCGGAGGACGAACGCTACCAGCACCTGATCGGAAAGTTCGTGAACTTGCCGCTGTGCAAGCGGGATATTCCCGTGATTGCAGACGATTACGTTGACAGGGAATTCGGCACCGGCGTAGTCAAGGTCACGCCCGCGCATGACACCAACGACTATGCGGTTGGCCAGCGCCACAAGTTGCCCATCATCGGCGTGCTGACACTGGATGCCAAGATTAAGTCTTCACACTTTGATGATTTTTCCTGGGGTCATCGAGCACCGGCTCCTTATGGCACTGTCCTCGCTGACGAAGAAGCCATTGGTAAACCGACTGTGGAGCTAATTCCAAAAGCCTATCAGGGCCTCGACAGATTCGTTGCTCGTAAACGCATCGTCGCGGATCTTGACGCTCAAGGCTTTCTTGTCGAGACTAAAAAGCACAAGCTCATGGTGCCGCGCTGCACCCGCACCGGTCAGGTGATCGAGCCGATGCTGACCGACCAGTGGTTTGTCGCCGTGAACAAGGTCAGCGACCAGGACCCGACCGGCAAATCCATCGCGCAAAAAGCGATTGACGCGGTGGACAGCGGCGCCGTGAAATTCGTCCCCGAGCAGTGGGTCAACACCTACAACCAATGGATGGGTAATATCCAGGACTGGTGCATATCGCGCCAGTTGTGGTGGGGCCACCAGATTCCGGCCTGGTACGACGAAGACGGCAAGGTTTATGTGGCGCTGGATGAAGCCGGCGCGCAAGCCCAGGCGCCCGGCAAAACGCTGCGCCGCGATGAAGACGTGCTCGACACCTGGTATTCATCCGCCCTCGTGCCCTTCTCATCGCTCGGCTGGCCTGAAAAGACCAGGGAGCTGGACCTGTTTTTGCCGTCCAGCGTGCTCGTCACCGGCTACGACATCATCTTTTTCTGGGTCGCCCGGATGATCATGATGACCACACACTTTACGGGTCAGGTCCCTTTCAAACATGTGTATATCCACGGCCTGGTGAAAGACGCCCAGGGCAAAAAGATGAGCAAGTCCGAAGGCAATGTGCTGGACCCGGTGGACCTGATTGACGGCATTGAGCTGGCACCGCTTCTGGACAAACGCTCGCAGGGCTTACGCAAGCCAGAGACCGCGCCCCAAGTGCGCAAAAACACCGAAAAAGAATTCCCGGCAGGCATCCCCGGCTACGGTGCCGATGCACTGCGTTTTACCTTTGCATCACTGGCCAGCCTGGGCCGCAGCATCAACTTTGACAGCAAACGCTGCGAGGGCTATCGCAACTTCTGCAACAAGCTCTGGAACGCCACACGTTTCGTGCTGATGAACTGCGAAGGCCAGGATTGCGGCTTGGCCGAACACACCAAGGAGCAGTGCCGGCCAGCACGCTTTGACGAAGCAGGACGCGAGATCGCGCCTGCGGGTGAATTCCACAACTACATGAGTTTTTCTCAGGCTGACCGCTGGATTTCATCGACCATGCAGCGCGTGGAGGCCGATGTGGCCAAGGGCTTTGCAGAATACCGGCTAGACAACGTGGCCAGCAGCATTTACCAGTTTGTATGGGACGAGTTTTGTGACTGGTACCTGGAGATTGCCAAGGTGCAAATCCAGCAAGGCACCGACGCGCAAAAACGCGCCACGCGCCGCACCCTGATTCGTACACTCGAAGGCATTTTGCGTCTGGCGCACCCGGTGATTCCATTCATCACTGAAGCCTTGTGGCAAAAGGTTGCACCGGTTGCAGGCATCAAAAAGACGACCAATATCGGCCAGGCTGCCTACCCGCAAAGCCAGCCAGAAAAGATTGATGAAAAGGCCGAGGCGCATGTCGCCAAACTCAAGACGCTGGTCGATGCCTGCCGGGTGTTGCGCGGCGAAATGAATGTCTCACCCGCCACCCGCCTGCCGCTGTTTGTGGTCGGAGACACGGCGTTCATGACAGAGTCCAGCGCAGTCATCAAGGCGCTGGCCAAACTCAGCGAAGTCAAGGTGTTTGAGCATGAAGCCGAATGGGCTGCAGCCGCACAAGCCGCGCCAGTAGCTG
>JANXVI010000279.1 GCA_025351745.1 Rhodoferax sp. | reverse complement strand
ATCCAGCTCGGCCTGCCCGAAGTGACACTGGGCCTGCTGCCGGGTGCCAGCGGCGTGACCAAGATGACACGCCACCTGGGCCTGATGGGTGCGCAACCCTACCTGGTCGAAGGAAAAACGTTCTCGCCGACCGAGGCCAAGGGTCTGGGCCTGGTGCACGACCTGGTGGCGCCTGGAGACACAGCTGGCGCTGAAATGAAAGTCCGCGCGCTCGCATGGATTGCCGCGAACCGCACGGCCCAACACCCATGGGAGGCCAAGGCCTACAAGGTGCCAGGCGGCCTGCCCTCATCGCCCGCCGTGGCACAGATGCTGGCCGTAGCACCCGCCATGATCAAGAAGCAGACCCGGGGCCTGTACCCCGCGCCGGAGGCCATCATGGCCAGCATGGTCGAGGGCTTGCAAGTGGATATCGAAACCGCGCTGCGCATTGAAAGCCGTGCACTGGCCAAACTCATGACGGGCACCAATGCCCGCGCCATGATCAACACCTTCTTCTTCAACCTCAACGCGATCAAGAGCGGCCAGAGCCGCCCGGCCAACATTGCCAAGTACAAGCCCGCCAAGGTTGGCCTCCTCGGTGCCGGCATGATGGGCGCGGGCATTGCGTATTCGCAAGCCAGCAAGGGCATTGCCACGGTGCTCAAAGACGTGAGCCAGGAAAAGGCCGACACCGGCAAGGGCTATGCTGCCAAGATCACCCAAGGCCGCGTCGACAAGGGCCGCATGACCGCAGACAAGCAGGCTGAAATTTTGGGCCGCATCCAGGCGACCGCTTCATTGGACGACCTCAGGGGCTGCGATCTGATCATCGAAGCTGTGTTTGAAAACCGTGAACTCAAGGCCCGGGTCACGCAAGAAACCGAGCCGCTGCTCGCCGAAGGCGGTTTCTTTGCCTCCAACACCTCCACGCTGCCGATCACCGGCCTGTCCAAAGCCAGCCGCGACGCCAAGAAGTTCATCGGCATCCACTTCTTCAGCCCGGTGGACAAGATGCAACTGGTAGAAATCATCAAGGGCAAAGAAACCGATGACGAGACCGTGGCCCGCGCCTTTGACTATGTGCAGGCCATTGGCAAGATGCCCATCGTTGTCAACGACTCACGCGGCTTCTTCACCAGCCGCGTGTTCGGCACCTTCGTCCTGGAAGGCGTGGCCATGGTCGGCGAAGGCATTCCGGCAGCCGCCGTGGAAAACGCCGGCATCCAATGCGGCATGCCGGTCGGCCCCTTGGCCGTGCTGGATGAGACCGCACTGACACTCAGCCTACATGTCATGGAGCAGACCCGCGCCGACTTCGAGGCAGAGGGTAAAACCTACACCCCTACCCGTGGCGAACTGCTGGTCGCCGACATGGTGCGGATACACGAGCGGCCGGGCCGTGCCGGAGGCGGTGGCTTCTACGAATACCCCACGGAGAAAGCTGCCAAGAAATTCCTGTGGCCCAAGCTCAAGGACCTGTTCGAAACATCGGATGTGCAGTGGAACATCACGGATCTCAAGGACCGACTGCTGTACCGCCAAGCCGTGGAGACCGCGCGTTGCCTGTCCGAGGGCGTGCTGACCACGGTGCACGACGCCAACATCGGTTCCATCTTCGGCATTGGCTTCCCGGCCTGGACCGGCGGTGCCATGCAGTTCATCTACGGCATGGGCATTGACGTATTTGAAGCCCGTGCGGCCGCGCTGGCCCAGCAGTTTGGTGATGGTTTTAACCTGAGCGACGCAGTGAAGGCCGCCATTCGCAAATACCGGCCACAATACTAAAAGATAGAAAGTTGGTCCACCCATGTTGGCATTCCAAGGCAAAACCATTGTCATCACCGGAGCGGCATCTGGCATTGGTGCAGCCCTTGCAACAAACCTCGCACAGCATGGTGCACGGTTGATGTTGGCAGATATTGAAGCCAGCGGCCTCGAAGCGTTAGCCACCGCCTTGCGTACCCAAGGATGCGAATGCCATTGGACAGTGACCGATACCGGGAATGAGGCGTCAATCTACGCACTGGCTGAACACACGCAGGCCCAACTGGGGGCGGCTGATATCCTGATCAACAACGCGGGGGTCAGCCTCGTTTGTCCCGTAGAAAAACTCAAGACGCAAGACGCGCAGTGGTTGATGGACATCAACTTCTGGGGCGTGGTTCACGGTTGCAGGGCCTTTCTGCCGCAAATGCGGAGCCGTCCTGCCGCAGTATTGGTAAACGTGTCCAGTATTTTTGCAATGGTGTCGATGCCAACGCAAAGCCTCTACAACGCCTCCAAAGCGGCAGTTCGGGGATTTACAGATGCGCTGCGGGAGGAACTGCGCGACACCGCGATTTCAGTGTTGTGCGTGCATCCCGGTGGCATTCGCACAAACATCGCCAACCGAGCCCGCATCACAGATTCGAGCATGGTGGCCGACAACGACAAGATGTTGCGCGAGTCGTTCGAAAAATTGGCGCGGACTTCGCCATCCCAAGCCGCCGAGGCTATCGTGACGGCCATAGCATCGGGCAAGACGCGCCTTCTGATTGGAAGCGATGCCAAATTTTTGGATCTTTTGTACCGCCTGGCACCCAGCCGCGCTTCGGCTTGGATGACCAACCTGGGCAAACGCCTGCGCGATCGGGCATGAGTGCCAACTCCGTGACTGCGATGCAACGCCGCCTTGCGTGGCTGCGACGGCTGGGTGTAGCCGCGGTCTTGTATGCAGGAGCTGCGGCAGTTGGCCTGGGCTCTGCGTGGTGGGTGCTAAAAAAGGCCCCCTGGATACATAACTCGGTGCAAGCGGGAGCCTGGCGTGCCGATATGCATGCGGGCAGTCAGGACGCCAACATGTATACCCGTGCCAGCATCGCACTGAATGCCTTGTTGGCGTTGGACCGCAGCGAGACCATGTATTTCATCGCTGCAAAGGACGACACTGGCAATACCTTGCGTTCGCGCTGCAACTATCGGGTCACTGGGACGCCACCCGACGCCCGCTGGTGGAGCATCACGGCCTATGCCGATGACATGTTTCTGTTCGACATTGCCAAGGGTAACCACAGCCTAAACGGGAGTACGGCCGTTTTGGACCTGGACGGCCGCTTTGCGTTAACGGCGGGTAGCACGGAGTATCCGGGCACGTATTGGCTGGCAGCCAACGGGAATACCGCAATGGTACTGACCCTGCGCCTGTACAACCCGAGTCCGCAATTGCAGGCTGCACCCGGGACCTTACGGGCACCCAGCATCGTGCCTGTAGGAGTTTGCGAATGACGCATACAGTCCCTGCCAGCAAACCATGGCGATACCCCGTCCTGTCAGTGCTCGGCACGGCAGTGCTGGTGCACTTCATTACGGTATGGTTCACTCCGTACTTGGTCATGAAGGTGTTGATGGACGGCCCCACTGCACAGTCCATGAATATGCACAACCAGGCAGCGTTTCCACCGCCTGTTGACGCCAAGGTTCGCACCGTAGTCATGCCTAGCCCGGACCTGCTCTATTCTGTGTGCGTGTACGACCTCACCAAAGGGCCTGTTCGCATCAGCGCCAACCCCCGGCTATCATCGTATTGGTCTATTGCGCTCTACGCGTCCAACAGCGACAATTTTTTTGTTGTCAACGACCAAAAGGCCGCGGGCAAAGCAGTGAGCTTGCTATTGGTCTCGGGCCCTGGCGGGACTGTCCCAGACACCACATCGTCCGGGTCACAGGTCGTCGTCAGTCCATCCACAAAAGGTTTGCTGTTGATGCGGGTTTTGGTCGGCGACTACCAGATCGAAAAAGCCGTGCTTGAGGCTTCGAGACGGACGCTGGTCTGCCAAGAAATTTAGGAAATACCGTGCTTGCCCATTTGCTGAGACGTCTGATTCTGGTTCAACTCGTGTTCGGTGCCGGACTGGGTTACCTTTTGTTCCAATTTGCCCACACTACGCCATGGAGTCCTCTGGTGGGGGCCCTGCTGACGCCCATCCTCGCCACGCTGCTGGTCGGCCTGATCACCGCTCGGAGGTCAAAAGCCGAAGAACCTGCGGCGATGTGGTGGCGCTCGGTAATGGGCGAATTTTGGGCTAGCGTTGTCATCTTTTTGCTGCGCCAGCCGTGGGCCCTGCGTGCGCCACGCGTGCTGCCAGCGACCGGGTCAACGAACAACCAGGTGCCGGTGGTGCTGGTGCACGGCTATTTGTGCAACCACCGGGTTTGGGATACCGTTGCACGTGGCTTGCGTGCGCAGGGGCATGCCGTATTGGCCGTAGACCTGGAGCCGCTTTTTACATCCATTGACAACTATGCACCGACGATTGAGGCTGCCGTAGACGAACTGTGCGGGCAAACCGGCTCAGCCCAAGTGGCATTGGTGGGCCATAGCATGGGCGGGCTTGCCATACGTGCATGGATGCGCGTCCATGGGACGCAGCGCGTTGCGCGGGTACTGACCCTGGGAACGCCCCATGCAGGGACGCGAATCGAGCCCAAAACGCGAACCCCCAACGGCAAACAAATGGGCTGGCAAAGCCCTTGGTTAGCCGAACTCTCGGCCAGCGAAAGCGTCGCCCTTCGTGACCGCATTCACATTGCGATTACCCCGCAGGACAATATCGTTTACCCACAAAGGGCGCAGGTTTTTCTTGACCTCCAACCCTCCATTTTTGAAGGCATCGGGCACCTCCAAATGTGCCTCGATGCCGCCGTTATCCGATGGATCAATGAGCGACTCAAAGGGCTGGCAATATGACCGATTTAGTCGTACGCCGTCTCTTGATCGACTTGGTAGCCCCCTTTCGGGCCCGCTGGAACGGCAACGACGCCTTTCGGTCTGCATTTTTCAACGCGCTGTCTATGAGCTTCCCGGTGGGAGAACAGTATTTTATGGATTCGGTTCGCGCCGGGCTCAAGGCGCTGCCTGAAGAGAAACGCCAGGCCATCGCCACGGAAGTACAAGGCTTTGTTGGCCAAGAAGCCACGCACCGGCGCATCCACGCGTTGTTCAATGGTCACCTGGAGACATTGGGCTTTGACAACGTACTGGAGCGGCGTGCCGCCAAGCGTATTCGCAACAACGCCCATCTCGACGTGCGCGTGCATGTGGCCGCGACGGCAGCCACCGAACATCTGACGGCGCTGTTTGCCGACTGGATGTTCCGCCACCCAGAAGCCCTGCACGGCGCCGAGCCGCGGTTGCAAACTTTGTGGATGTGGCATGCCGCGGAAGAGGCAGAGCACTGCAGCACGGCCTTTGATGTCTACACCGCCCTCCATGGCACCGAGAAGTGGCGCCTGCGACTTTTGCGTTACATCACCTGGACGTTTGCGATGGATATCACCCGGCAAACTGTCCGCAACCTGTGGCATGACGGAAGCTTGTTCAAATGGAATACTTGGCACAGCGCCGCCAAACTGCTGTTTGCCAAGGATGGCATGATCCGCAGTAACTACGCGTTGTGGAGGGCCTACAAGGCACCCACTTTTCACCCACGCCAGCAAGACATATCGCGCTCGGTCCAGTGGTTGCACGACAACCGAGAGCGTTTCGCGGTCGTCGGTCAGGCCGCATAGTGCACAACCCGGGCCCCAACCTTCTGTGAACCTATCGAGAGAGTAAACATGCAAGCCCTGAGCCCCACCGATTCGGCGTTTCTTTGGATGGAAACCCGCAACCAGCCCATGCATGTAGCGGGCTTGAGCATCTACACACCGCCATCGGGGTCCGGGCACCACTTTGTCAGCGAATTGCTGGCCCAGTGGAATCAATATCCTGCTGCCATCGCACCTTTCAATTTACGTCCGGTTTTGCGCATGGGGCTCTGGTACTGGGAAGAAGACAAAGAGTTCGAGCAGGACTACCACTTGCGCCACCTTGCGCTACCCCAGCCCGGCCGGATTCGTGAGCTGTTGGCGATGGTGTCCCGGCTGCATGCCAACCTGCTGGACCGCAACCGCCCCCTGTGGGAAATGTATGTCATCGAAGGCCTGCCCGGCGGCCGCTTTGCCACCTATACGAAAATGCACCATGCATTGGTGGACGGGGTCACGGGTGCGCGCATGGCGGCCAATTCGATGAGCCTTACGGCAGCAGAAATCAAAGCGCCGATATGGGCTATACCCTTTGGGCAGCACCCCGCAGCCCGTGCCAAATCCAAGCCACCGGGTCTGTTGGAGCAGTTGGGCAACGCAGCGAAGGCGGGTAAGGACATCTTGCCGGGCATTGGTAGTGGTTTATGGGACATCCTGCGCCCCTCCGATGATGGGGCCACGGGTGCCTTGCCCTTTCAGGCACCGCCGACCCCGTTCAATGTCGAGATCTCGGGCTCGCGGAGGTTTGCTTCGCAATCCTACTCGTTGGCCCGGTTCAAGCGGATTGGCGAGGCCGCCAGCGCGACTGTGAACGATGTCACACTGGCTATTTGTGCGGGTGCCCTGCGCGAATATTTGATGGCGCAGCACAAGCTGCCCAAGAAACCGCTGGTAGCCATGGTGCCTGTATCGCTGCACGGTGAAACCAACGTCGGGGGCAATCAGGTGTCGCTGTTGCTGGCCAGCTTGGCAACGCATATTGCCGACCCTCTCAAACGGCTGAATCGCATCGTGGAGTCCACCACGCACGCCAAAGACCGCCTGACCAAGATGCCACGCCTACAAAAGATGGCCCATGGCATCACATCCATCTCGCCGCTGGGCTTGGGCATCGTCACCGGCACGGCCGAGAAGCATCCGCTGTTCAACCTTGTGATTTCCAACGTGCCCGGCCCCAGGGAAACGCTGTACATGAACGGTGCACGGCTAGACGAAGCCTACCCGGTGTCCATACCCACCCACTACCTGGCGATGAACATCACCATCAGCGGTTACGGCGACAACCTGGGGTTTGGCTACATCGCCTGCCGCCGCTCGGTGCCGGCGCTGCAACGTATGCTGGATTACACGCAGAACGCCATTACCGAGTTGGAGGCGGCATTGGGCATCGCCGCCACGCCAGCGCCTAAGAAGCCACGCAAGAAAAGGGCCCCGCAGTAGCAAACTGCGGCCGGAGGAACTGCGGGCAGAATGCAGCTGCCAAGTCCCACCGTCAGGCCGCCTCAAAAATAAATGGTCCCCCTGGGGCGGCAGTGTCCCGCAAAGCAACGCAGTGTGGGCGAATAGTGTCTACGCAACCATACCCATCTCAGCATTGCTGAGCAGCGTTTCCATGTTCATGACGATCAACATGCGCTCACCCACATTGGCTATGCCGAGAATGAACCGCGCATCCACTGCCGATTCAAACTGCGGTGCCGGTTTGATCATCTGGGCATTCAGCGTAACCACGTCCGAGACGGCATCCACCACGGCACCAGTGACCACACCCTTGATATTGAGGATGATGACTACCGTAAATTCCGTGTAATCCACTTTGGAAATATTGAGCTTCATGCGCAAATCAATGATCGGGACAATAACGCCACGCAAATTGATCACACCCTTGATGAAACTGGGAGAATTGGCCATGCGGGTCGGCTCTTCATATGAGCGGATTTCCTGCACGCGCATGATGTCGATGGCATAGTCTTCCTCGCCCAGGCGAAGCGTCAAATACTGGCCGGCATCTGCTGTTACCGCAGCGGTCTGCTTGGATTTTTGGTCAAAGGACGGCTGAGTGGGCGGTGTTTGCATGGCTAATCCTTAACGCAAGCGGCCCACTTTCATTGACGGAGCGGACCTTGCCAACGATCATACACGCCGTTTCTCTTGCGTTGGTCGGACCATGGGCTTACTGCCACTGCCGCCACAGTGACCGTCGCAAGTCAAGGCGTTTAGCTGGACTCCTTGTTGTAATTGGCAATGCCATCCATGATCTCTTTTTGGGCAGACTCAGGGCCTTCCCAACCCTGCACCTTGACCCATTTGCCTTCTTCCAGATCCTTGTAGTGTTCAAAGAAGTGGGCGATGGTCTTGAGTCGGAAGGGGTTCAGGTCTTCGGGTCTTTTCCACTGGCTATAAAGCGACAAGATCTTGTCAATGGGCACGGCCAGCACCTTGCCGTCTTCGCCGGCCTCATCGGTCATTTTCAAAATGCCGATAGCCCGGCATGTCACAACAACACCGGGGATCAGGGGCACCGGGGTGATCACCAATACATCGACCGGATCGCCATCGCCTGAGATGGTCTTGGGCACATACCCATAATTGGTAGGGTAATGCATGGCGGTGCTCATGAAGCGGTCAACGAATATGGCACCGCTGGCTTTGTCCACCTCGTATTTGACCGGGTCTGCGTTCATCGGGATCTCGATGATCACGTTGAACGATTCGGGTGCGTTTTTACCAGGGGTGACTTTATCAAGGGACATTGGGGGCTCTCTGGGCTATAAAAAAAGGGTTGTTATCGATCGGTATTTACCCTCATTTTACTGACTCAGCTCTTGCGCAGCCTGAAATCGCAGTTTTTTCACGTTAAAGTCCGCCCGTTGGCCAATCATCTCCGTCACGCTCTGTTGGGCTGGAGCTTAGAGGAAGCAACGCAGTGGGGGCATCACTAGCGTTGCCTCTTTCTTCGCGAAACAACAGTCAAGGAGATATTTATGACAGGCAACACGCCGCTGATTTTGGCGCTTGTATGCGGGTTCATTGCCGTTGCATACGGCATCTGGGCACGCAGTTGGATCCTTTCCCAAGACGCCGGTAATGCACGCATGCAAGAGATTGCAGCAGCCATTCAGACCGGTGCAGCGGCTTACCTTTCACGGCAGTACAAGACGATCGCCATGGTGGGCGTCGTCCTTGCAATATTGATCGCCGTATTTCTGGACCCGATGAGCGCGGTCGGCTTCGTGGTGGGCGCAGTGCTGTCAGGTGCTTGCGGCTTTATCGGCATGAACGTATCGGTACGCGCCAACGTTCGCACCGCACAGG
Organism: Rhodoferax sp.; assembly: GCA_025351745.1. Classification (GTDB taxonomy): domain Bacteria; phylum Pseudomonadota; class Gammaproteobacteria; order Burkholderiales; family Burkholderiaceae_C; genus Allorhodoferax. The sequence goes on along the minus strand of JANXVI010000279.1, from coordinate 38,799 downwards.
CTGCAACCAAGGGCATCGGTCCTGCGCTGGACGTAGCCTTTCGCGGCGGCGCCATCACTGGCATGTTGGTAGTGGGCTTGGGCCTGCTAGGGGTCGCCGGGTTCTACTGGTTCCTGACCATGAGTGGCGTGCCGACGGACGGCAAGGCCTATGCACAGCTGCTCAATCCACTGATTGGTTTTGCCTTTGGCTCTTCACTCATTTCCATCTTCGCCCGCCTGGGCGGTGGCATTTTCACCAAGGGCGCTGACGTGGGAGCTGACTTGGTGGGCAAGGTCGAAGCCGGCATTCCTGAAGATGACCCGCGCAACCCTGCTGTGATTGCCGACAACGTGGGCGACAACGTGGGAGACTGCGCGGGCATGGCCGCCGACCTGTTCGAAACCTATGCAGTAACCCTGATCGCTACTATGGTTTTGGGAGCACTCCTGGCAAGCAGCACGGGGGCTACAGCCGTACTTTATCCATTGGTATTGGGTGCAGTGTCGATTGTGGCCTCCATCATTGGCTGCTTCTTCGTCAAGGCGTCGCCCGGCATGAAGAACGTAATGCCCGCGCTGTACAAGGGCTTGGCAATTGCCGGCGTCCTGTCTCTGGTCGCGTTCTACTTTGTCACGCAGTCAATGTTCCCTGCCGCCATCACATTGACCGACGGCCATGTCATCACCGCCAACAACCTTTTTGGCGCCTGCGCGATTGGTTTGATCTTGACCGGCGCTTTGATCTGGATCACCGAGTACTACACGGGTACGCAATACGCACCGGTCCAGCACATCGCTCAGGCATCCACCACCGGCCACGGCACCAATATCATTGCCGGTCTGGGTGTATCCATGCGCTCGACGACCTGGCCTGTGTTGTTCGTTTGCGCGGCTATCTACAGCGCCTTCAGCCTGGGTGGCCTGTACGGCATTGCTATTGCAGCCACGTCCATGCTCAGCATGGCAGGGATTGTGGTGGCGCTGGACGCTTATGGCCCCATCACCGACAACGCCGGTGGCATTGCCGAAATGTCAGAGTTGCCTGCCAGCGTGCGTGACATCACCGACCCGCTGGACGCAGTGGGCAACACCACCAAGGCCGTCACCAAAGGCTACGCCATCGGTTCCGCCGGCTTGGCAGCGTTGGTGCTGTTTGCGGACTACACCCACAAGTTGGAAGGCTTGGGTGCCCACATTACGTTTGACTTGAGCGACCCCAAAGTCATCATCGGCCTGTTCATTGGTGGGTTGATTCCCTACCTTTTTGGCGCGATGGCCATGGAGGCCGTGGGCCGCGCGGCCGGTGCGGTGGTGGTAGAGGTACGCCGCCAGTTCCGCGACATCAAAGGGATCATGGATGGCACGGGCAAGCCCGAATACGACACAGCCGTAGACATGCTGACCACAGCCGCCATCAAGGAAATGATGATCCCATCGCTGCTACCGGTCGTGGCCCCCATCGTGGTAGGCCTGGTACTGGGCCCCGCTGCGTTGGGTGGTTTGCTGATGGGCACCATCGTGACCGGCCTCTTTGTGGCAATTTCTATGTGTACCGGCGGTGGTGCCTGGGACAATGCCAAAAAGTACATCGAAGACGGCCACCACGGCGGCAAGGGTTCCGACACCCACAAGGCAGCAGTCACCGGCGATACCGTGGGTGACCCCTACAAGGACACCGCCGGCCCAGCGGTCAACCCGTTGATCAAAATCATCAATATCGTGGCCTTGCTGATCGTGCCGTTGATGATGAAAATCCACAGCTAAAATTTCCTACCGTCCGACAAGACAGCCCGCGCACGCGGGCTTTTTTGTGCGCGACAGCCAGCGCGACTCCAAGGGAGGACAATGGCCTCATGTCAGAACGCTTCAGTCCCAAAGTCGTACCCCTTCTCGATCTGCGCAATCTGCGTCCGGGTACGCTACCCATTCCAGGCGCGCCAGTCAGCACGGTCGCACCGGGGCTGCTCGCCGACAGCCTGGGGCGCCCGTTACGCGACCTGCGCATCAGCGTTACCGACCGCTGCAATTTCCGCTGTGGCTACTGCATGCCCAAGGAAATTTTTGACAAAGACTATACCTACCTGCCCCACGCTTCCTTGCTGAGTTTTGAAGAAATAGTTCGGATCGCCAAGCAGTTTGTGAACCATGGCGTGCAAAAAATACGCCTCACCGGCGGCGAGCCTTTGCTGCGCAAGAACATCGAAATACTGATCGAACAATTGGCAGCACTGCGCACCCTAGATGGAAAGCCTTTAGACCTGACCCTGACGACCAATGGCGCCCTATTGGCGCGCAAGGCTCAATCGCTTAAAGATGCGGGCCTGCGACGAGTCACCGTCAGTCTCGACGCATTGGACGATGCAGTTTTTCGCCGCATGAATGACGTTGACTTTCCGGTAGCAGATGTTCTTCAAGGAATTGAGGTCGCGCATGCCGTTGGCCTGGGTCCCATCAAGATCAACATGGTGGTCAAACATGGCACCAACGACCAAGAAATTTTGCCCATGGCGCACCACTTCAAAGGCAGCGGCATGGTGTTGCGCTACATTGAATACATGGATGTGGGTGCCACCAACGGTTGGCGCATGAACGATGTGGTGCCTTCTCGCGAAGTCGTACAACGCCTGCAGACCGAGCTGCCGCTATTGGCCCTAGAGCCATCACAACCGGGCGAAACCGCCCAACGCTGGGGCCATGCCGATGCGGTCGGCCAACACGATACGGCAGCAGGGGAAATTGGTGTCATCAGCAGCGTGACCCAAGCGTTTTGTGGAGACTGCAACCGGGCGCGATTGTCCACCGAAGGACAACTGTACTTATGCCTTTTTGCAGGCCAGGGTTACGACCTGCGCAGCATTGTCAGGAGCGATGCCAGCGACGACGAGTTGGCGTCTGTTATCGGTCGCATATGGAATGCACGCAGTGACCGTTACTCGGAACTGCGCGGGGCACTGGCTGCAGAAAGCGGTACACCCGCGCGCCGGGTTGAGATGAGCTATATCGGCGGCTAAGCGGTTGCATCAGAGGTTGGTGCGACTTCCGGCGTCGTCAACGGGCCGCGCCCGCTGAAACGGTCCAATGCCAAGTAAATAACAGGTGTGATGTAGAGCGTCACTGCTTGCGAAAACAACAGCCCGCCGACAACGGCCAAGCCCAGCGGCTGACGCAACTCAGCGCCCGCTCCCAAGCCCAACGCAATCGGCAAAGCCCCCATCAACGCAGCCAATGTCGTCATCATGATGGGACGGAAGCGTAATACACAGGCTTCGCGAATCGCCTGCTCAGGCGTCATGCCATGGTGGCGCTGGGCATCAAGCGCGAAGTCGATCATCATGATCGCGTTCTTTTTCACAATTCCGATCAGCAGCAAGATGCCGATCATCGCGATCACGGTCAAGTCCTGCCCAAACAGCATCAAGGTTGCCAGCGCGCCCACGGCCGCCGATGGCAAGCCCGCCAGGATCGTCAGCGGGTGGATATAGCTCTCGTACAGCACACCCAACAGAACATAAATCACCAGCAATGCCGAAATGATCAGCACTGCCTGGCTGCCTTGAGAGCTTTTAAACACTGCAGCCTCACCACCGTAACTGGTGATGATGGAGCTGGGCAGGTTGATCTGGTCCCGGGCCTTGTCAATACGGGTTGTCGCATCGCCCAAAGCCGCGCCCGGGGCCAGGTTAAACGAAACGGTCACGGCCTGCAACTGCCCTACGTGGTTGATCGATGTGGGGCCTACACCACGCGACACCTTGGTAAACGAAGACAGCGGCACCAGGGCGCCGGTGGACGCGCGCACATAAATGTTGTTGATGGCACTTTCATCGAGCTTGGCCTCGGGTGCCAATTCCAGAATGACCTGGTAGCTGTCGGTCGGCAAATAGATGGTGGACACCTGGCGTTCGCCAAACGCACCAAACAGCGCAGTGCGGATGGAGTCGATGGATACACCCAGCGTATTTGCACGGTCGCGGTCTATGTCTAGCTGGGCCTGTAGGCCACGCAACTGAGCGTCACTGGTGACATCACGAAATAGGGGATCGGCGCGCAGCTTCTCCTGCAACTTGGTCGCCCAATCGTTCAACTCATCGGCCCGCACGCTCTGCAAGATGTATTGGTACTGCGCTTTACTGGGTCGACCCCCCAGTTGCAAATTTTGAATGGGGCGCATGAAGACGCTGATGCCCGTGACATCGCGCAATGTGCGGCGCAGGCCCTCTACCACTTGTTTCATGGGCAAGCGCTGGTCCCGGGTTTTGAGCGTAATGAACATGCGGCCCGTGTTTTGGGCACCACTGCCGCCATTGAACGAGCTGACAGCAAACACATTCACGTCCGCACGAATGGCCGCTGCGGCACGCTCCTGCAGGCGCACCATTTCGGCAAACGACGTATCTTCTGCCGCTTCCGTGGTGGCGGTGATCTGCCCAATATCTTCTTCCGGGAAGAAACCCTTGGGAATCAGGTTGTACAACACGCCAGTGCCCAGGAAGGTGACCAGGGCAACTGCCAGAACGGTGTTGCGATGGGACAGGGCTTTGTCCAGCGAGCGGCTGTAGGCCCCCAGCGTCGCATTGAATCCGCGCTCGAATGCGTTGATCAGAAAACCATGTTTCTTGTTATGCGGCTCTTCTGTCAAAAAGCGGCTGGACAACATGGGCACCAGCGTAAGCGATACGAAGGCGGACACCAAAATCGCCAACCCTACAACCACCGCAAACTCATGGAACAACAAGCCAATGACACCCGGCATGAAGAAGATCGGAATAAAAACAGCGATTAGAGACGAAGAAATGGAAATGATGGTGAAGCCCACTTCACGCGAACCGCGCAAGGCTGCATTGAAGGGCTCTTCGCCGTTTTCCACGTGGCGCATGATGTTTTCCAACATCACGATGGCATCGTCCACGACCAAGCCAACAGCCAATGTTAGGCCCAACAGAGAGACGTTGTCCAGGCTATAACCCAAGCCCCACAACAACGCCACAGCACCGATGAGCGACACCGGCAGCGACAGGGTTGGAATGGCAGTGGCTACAAAGCGCCTCAGAAACAGAAAAATCACCAAAACAACCAAGGCAATCGTGCCCATCAACGTCAACGACACATCGTGCAGCGCGTCGCGCACCGATACCGATCGGTCGTTGACCGATGTCATGTTGACTGACTGCGGCATCTGCTCTTTAAGCTTGGGCAGCGCCTGTTTGACAGCGTCCACCACGCGCACGGTGTTGGCGCCAGGCTGGCGCAAGATCGCCAGGGTAATGGACGCCTCGCCATTCAGGTTGGCATACGATTTGACGGTTTCAACACTGTCCTGGACGTTTGCAACGTCTTTCAACCGAACGGTGATGCCGTTACGGCTGGCGACGATCAGTTCGGCAAACTCAGCCGCGTTGCGCAGCTGTTTGTTGGCCTGCAAGGTCAGAAGCTGCTTGGCCCCTTCCAACGTGCCCACCGGCGTGTTGACATTGGCCGAGCGCAAAGCCGCCGAGAGTTCTTCCAGACTGATATTGCGTGAAGCCAGCGCGGCGGGCAACACGCGCACGCGCACCGCAAAGCGCTTGGAACCAAAAATATTGACCTGGGCCACACCGTTGATGGTCGACAGCGTGGGCGAAATCAAATGCTCGGCATAGTCTTGCAAATCAGACAAAGGCATGGACGGCGAGGTCAGCGCGACCAGCAAAATGGGCGCGTCTGCCGGGTTCACCTTGCGGTAAGACGGCAACTGCGTCATGTCCTGCGGTAGGGATCGTTGGGCCCGCAACAAAGCTGCTTGCACATCCAGTGCGGCACCGTCGATGTCACGCCCTTCTTCAAACTCCAGTGTCAACGAAGTGCTGCCCAAAGTGCTCGTTGAACTGATGACGGCCAAACCGGGAATGGTCTGGAATTGCTTTTCCAGTGGGAGCGCAACCGAAGTCGCCATCGTCTCGGGGTTTGCACCGGGCAGGGATGCCCCTACGCTGATCACCGGCGTGTCGTAGCTGGGCAACGCCGCCACCGGTATGCTGCGGTAAGCGATGACGCCAGACAGCACTATGGCAAGATTCAGCAACACCGTCATCACCGGACGGCGGATAAAAAGCTCTGACAGGTTCATGGTGGAGCCGACGCCACCGAGGCAGCCGGCGTAGCCGAGGCGGTGGCACGCACGGGACCAGCAGCGCCGGGCGTGCGCTCCACCACAGGCGAATCAGGGCGCAGGTTTTGCCGCCCCTCCAGCACCACCTTGTTACCCGCGGCAATGCCAGTGACTGCGGAATCTTCGCCCTGCGACGCCACCACTTTGACCGGTTTTAACACCGCATTGCCCTTGTCAACGACATAGACAATCGACCCACGCGTACTTTGAATAATCGCGGCAGTGGGAATGACCACTGCGTCTTGCAGGGTTTGGGCGGTCAGCGCGACCTTGACAAAAGCACCGGGCCACAGCTTGGCGTCCGCGTTGTCAAAGCGCGCCTTGACCTTGACGGTGCCAGTGGCAGCATCGACCGCGTTGTCAACAAACTGCAATCGACCCTTGAGCTGGATCTTAGCATCGGGCAATGTGGCATTGACCACGGCACCACCCGATGTGAGCCCCTCCAGCACCGCGTTCAAATTGCTCTGCGGCAGGCTGAAGCTGATATTGATGGGGTCTAGCTGTGTTATCGTGACCAAGGCGGTCACATTAGCCTGCACCGCCGTGCCCGGATAAACATTGACGGCACCCAAGCGCCCAGCGCCAGAGGCGCGCACGCTGTTGTACGACAGCGCCAACTGCGCCGCGTCCAGTGCTGCTCGGTCTGCCGCCAAATTGGCCATCTGTGAATCCACCTGGGCCTGTGACGTATCCAAAGCACCCTGCGAAATAAAATTCTTGGCCAGCAGTTCACGGCTGCGCGTCAACTGCCGCTGCGCATCATCCAGGACCGCTTGGTCCTTCGCCAACTGGGCCCGCACCTTTGCGACATTGGCCAGGTCCGGGCGCGCATCCAGCGTGAACAAAAGCGCACCGGCTTTGACAAACTGCCCTTCCTTCACGTGCACTTGCGTAACCACACTGTTGATCTGGGGCTTGACGTCCACGCTCGACAGGGGAGTCACAGTGCCAATGGCCTCTAGCGCAACATCGAAATTGTGTTGTTTGGCGACCACCGAGACCACTGAAATAGGCGCGCCGGTGGCACGGCTACTGGCAGGAGCGCTGGCAGCATTGGCAGCGGGTGCAGTTCCTGGCTCTGCCTTGTTGCCACAGGCAGCCATTAATAGTGAGGCAGCAACAGCGCCCAACGACAAACGAGTAGACCGATATTTCTTGTTCATAGTATTGCCAGATTATCCGCGGCAGGGCGCAAATACCGACTACTCGGACACAAACTTTGCATAACTTTAATGCCCGGCGCTCAACGCCGAGTGAGCGTCTCCACGCCCCGATTGGCCAGCCCATCGGCCCGTTCATTGCCAGGGTCTCCGGCGTGACCCTTGACCCAACGCCAGTCAATCGTGTGCCCTTGGTGTGCCACAAGTTGATCCAGTTGTTGCCAGAGGTCCACGTTCTTGACCGGCTGCTTGGCAGCGGTCTTCCAGCCTTTTGCCTTCCAGCCCGCCAACCACTCGGTAATACCCTTGAGAACATACTGGCTGTCCAGGTGCAAGGTCACTGCACAAGGGCGTTTGAGTGCCAGCAGGGCCTGGATCACGGCCATCATTTCCATGCGGTTATTGGTCGTACCCTGTTCACCACCGAACAATTCTTTTTCGCTACCATCGGGCGACCGCAGTAGCGCACCCCATCCACCGGGCCCCGGATTGCCTTTGCACGCGCCGTCGGTATAAATCACTACTTCGTTCAAACTATTGACTCCGTTTTGTTCGCTACATCACCCTGAATGAATGTGTTGGGCGTGCGGTTGGCCACTGGCAATGACTCCCGTGCACCTGCCGGTGCGGTTTTCCAGACCGGCCCCAACAGACGCACGCCTCGCACCCGCTTGACAGCAACCAGAAAATAGGCGCCACCAAAAATCGGCCACCAACGCGCACCGATCTTGTCCATCCATTCAAAGCGCTGCAGCCACTTGTCGCTTTCCATACCGGGCCGGTAGCAGCCAAAATCGCCTACCTCGATTTCAAAGCCCAGCAGTCGCAGCCAGTCGCGCAGCCGCCAATAGCCAATGAACTCGCCGCCATCGGGTAAAAACAGATGGCCAAACCCCATTTTCTTGTAAAGATGGCCGCGCCTTTGCTGCAAGCCCCATAAGCTGGCGGGATTCAGGCCGCAAATGACCACCCGCCCCTCTGGTACCAACACGCGCTCCACTTCCCGCAGCGTCGTGTGCGGGTCGGCACTGAATTCAAGGCTGTGGGGCAGCAGCACCAGGTCCAAGCTGCTGGCCGGAAATGGCAGCGCCGCAAAATCACACAACACCGCCGCCCGGTTGGGGGGGCTGCTACCGGTCTCGTCCACCGGCTCCTCACAGGCTAGCCATTGGTGCGGCATACGGTTGGCCTGCAAACCTGGAAGTTCGGGAACGCCCAGTTGCAAGGCGTGGTAACCAAATATATCGACTACGGCGGCATCCACCTGCGCGCACTCCCACTCCAGCAGGTATCGCCCTGCGGGGGTCTGAAGCCAATCGTGCATCGCTATACTTTGTTTGCTCATGAAGTTAATACCGCTGCCCGCTTTTGACGACAACTATATCTGGATGCTCCACGATGGACGCAAGGCGCTGGTGGTAGACCCCGGCGATGCAGAACCCGTGCTGGCAGCATTGCAGCGCGAAGGTTTGAAACTACAAGGCATTTTAGTCACGCACCACCATTCCGACCACACGGGTGGGGTTGATCGACTGCGCAATTCGACTGGTGCCAGCGTATTCGGCCCTGCCGGCGAAAAAATGCCCGAGCCCTTGCAGCGCCAGCACGGCGGCGACTCGGTGCAATTGCTGGGCCTGCAGTTTCAGGTGCTGGACGTGCCGGGCCACACGGCAGGCCATATTGCCTATTTTGCAAACATCCCCCACGAAGCGCCGGTACTGTTCTGTGGTGACACCTTGTTCAGCGGCGGCTGCGGCCGCCTGTTTGAAGGGACCCCGCAGCAGATGCTCGCATCATTGAGCCAGCTTTCAGCGCTGCCAGACGCAACTCGCGTATGCTGCGCTCACGAATACACCCTGAGCAACCTGAAATTTGCGGTCGAAGTCGAACCCGACAACCCGCATCTCATGGCTTACCTGGCCCAATGCCAGGCCGTGCGGGGGCAAGGCCTGCCCACCCTACCCTCAACCCTTGATACGGAACGCAAAATCAACCCCTTCTTGCGCAGCGAACAGCCCACCATCGTCGCTTCGGTCCGCCGATTTGACGCACAAGGCTTAACGAGCCTCGGAGCATTTGCAACACTGCGCCTATGGAAAAACCAATACCGATGACACTTTTGAAAATCTGGAGCTTTGTTGCTCTGCTGTGGCTTACGGGTTGTGCAACCACACAACAAACTTCCGAAGACCATAAAGCCCCCGTTCCCGACAGCGCCGGCATTAGCCTGCAGCCCAGCCGCGAAATGGGCTTGGGCTTTTCGATACCGCCAAGGCACAGCGCCATCAGTAGCCCATCGAATGCGCTCCCGCCGTTTGCGCCGCTGTACGCACAAGAGACCCATTCGCGCTCTGTTGCCTCGCTGGCACCACCCATTGACCTGTGGGACCGCATACGCCGGGGCTACGCCATGCCCGACCTTAACAACGACCTGGTGCGCGACCGCGAGCAGTGGTACGCAACCCGCCCAGATTACATCTTTCGCATGACCGAGCGGTCCAAAAAATACCTTTTCCATGTGGTCGAAGAGCTGGAGCTGCGAAACATGCCCACCGAACTAGCCCTGCTGCCTTTCATTGAGAGCGCCTTCAATCCGCAGGCCGTGTCCAGTGCCAAGGCGGCCGGCATGTGGCAGTTCATGCCGGCTACCGGAAAGTATTTTGAACTCAAGCAAAATGCCTTTCGCGACGACCGCCGGGATGTACTGGCCTCTACCCGTGCGGCACTAGACTATCTGAAAAAACTGCATGGCATGTTTGGCGACTGGCACCTGGCGTTGGCCGCCTACAACTGGGGCGAAGGCAGCGTGGGCCGCTCGATCGCCAAAAACCAGCGCGCGGGCCAGCCTGCGGGCTACATGGACCTGAACATGCCGATGGAAACGCGCCTGTATGTTCCCAAGCTGCAAGCAGTCAAAAACATCGTCTCTAGCCCGCGGGCATTTAACTCCAAGCTGCCACTGATCGAGAACCACCCCTATTTCCAGACCGTCACCATACGCCGCGATATCGACGTCGCGTTGGCTGCCAAATTGGCCGAAGTTCCACTGGATGACTTCAAGGCATTGAACCCGTCCATCAACCGTCCGGTCATCATGGCGGCCGGCACGCCCCAGGTCTTGCTGCCCTGGGACAACGCGGAGGTTTTTCAGGGCAACCTGGAGTCTTTTGCCGGTGGCCGCCTGGCCAGCTGGACCGTATGGGTTGCACCCACGACGATGCGCCCGGCCGATGCAGCCAAGCGGGTAGGCATGACCGAGGCTGACTTCCGGAGCGTTAATGCGATACCACCTAGGGTGGTTATCAAGGCCGGGTCTTCGTTGCTGGTGCCGCGCGCAGACTCCGTCAAACAGGATGTTGCCGTCAAGGATGCCGACAATGGCCAGCTCTCACTGGCTCCCGAGGTGGCGCTGAGACGCAGCACGGTACGGGCTGGCAAGGGCGAAACGGTGGCCAGCATAGCGCACAAATACCATGTGAATGCAGACCAGGTTGCCCAGTGGAACAAGGTTGCCATGTCGGCCAGTTTCAAACTTGGCCAACCTGTGGTGGTGTTCTTGCCTCAGTCCCAGGCAAAGCGCAGCGGCAGTGGCGCGCGAACTGCGGCGCACAAGGCAGCACCGCGGCGGGTGGCCTCCAGCAGCCGGTCCGCGCCGGTGCGCCGGGCCAAGCGCTGAAGTTTTCTTTGGGTTTCTCGTGCCGATTACCCTCAGCGGTAGCCAATAAACAGGATGGTGATGTTGACGACCAATGCGACCACCCAGACGATGCTGCGCGCCTTGGCTATGCCTGACACGTACATCATGATGTACAAAATGCGCAGCACGACAAACAGGAACGCCAGTATGTCCAGACGCCCTTGCTGCGCGCCCAATTGGTGGGCGATGATGACGGCCGACATAAAGAGCGGCAGGGCCTCAAAACTATTGGCCTGTGCCGCATTGGCACGGGCCCGCCAGTCTTTTTGACGGGCCAGCCAGACGCGCGGGTTCTCATTGTCGTAACCACCTTCGCGCCGGGGCTTGCCAAACTTGCCCACCTTGGCCAGCCCCGCGCAGGCTATGGGCAGCAGCCCGGCGACCAGAAGACACCAATAGGCCAACGTGAAATGTACGAATTGCATGGAGGGGGAACCTTTCAATCAGTTGGGGACCGGGCTTGCGCGAAGCGACTGCGGTCTTTACCGCAAACTCTTACTTCTAGCGTCTGTCAACCAGCGCGTGGGCAATGGTGCCCAGGTCTACGTATTCGAGTTCGCTGCCAGCGGGCACGCCACGCGCAAGGCGCGTAACACGCAGGCCCCTGGCCTTGAGCGCCTCGCTGATGACATGGGCCGTGGCCTCGCCCTCGGCAGTGAAATTGGTCGCCAAGATGAGTTCTTGTACTTCACCGTCCAACGCTCGGTCAAACAGTTTCTTCAGACCAATGTCGTTCGGGCCGATGCCATCCAAGGGGCTGAGCTTGCCCATCAGCACAAAGTACAGGCCCTTGTAAGCTCCAGTGCGCTCCAGCGCAGACTGGTCGGCCGGTGTCTCCACCACGCACAGTTTGCTGCGGTCACGCCGCGTGTCCAGGCAGGTTGCGCAGACTTCGCCTTCAGTGAAGGTATGGCAGCGCTCGCAGTGCCTGACTCTCGTCACCGCCTGCTCCAGCGCCCGGGCCAGCGCCTGCGCCCCGCCCCGGTCATGCTGCAGCAGGTGAAATGCCATGCGTTGGGCAGACTTGATGCCCACGCCCGGCAAGCGTTTGAGCGCCTGGATCAAGACGTCCAGTGCATTGGAATTGGCCATTAGAACAAACGGTGTTGTGGGGTGTAGCGAGCGAGCGTCAGGCTAGGTGGACGGCGCACAGGACCCGTAGCGTACTTCCTGTACGTGAGGATTCCGAGCACCGTCCAACGATGCGACAGGAGCGCGCGGTAACCCTAAAAGGGGAATTTCATGCCACCGGGCAACCCGGGCATGCCAGCGGATATCTTGCCCATCTTTTCGGACGACAGGTCCTCGGCCTTGCGCACCGCCGCATTGAATGCGGCAGCCACCAGGTCTTCCAGCATGTCCTTGTCGTCGGCCAGCAGGCTGGGGTCGATGGTGACGCGTTTGACGTCGTGCTTACAGGTCATCGTGACCTTGACCAGGCCCGAGCCAGACTCACCGGTGACCTCGATATTGCCCAGCTCGTCCTGGGCCTTCTTCATGTTGTCCTGCATCGCCTGGGCTTGCTTCATCAGGCCGGCAAGTTGTCCTTTGTTGAACATGGGATTCCTTTTAAATTAAATACTTTGCGGGTCAGACCACTTTGCGTAGCAAATGTGCTCTGACCCCAACTGACTAAACTGACTTTACGGGTCAGACCACTCGCGAAAGCGATGTGCTCTGACCCCAACTGACTAAACTGACTAGGGTTGCGGTTCATCACCCCTACAGCGGTTTGATGGAACCAGGCACGATTTTCGCGCCAAAGTCGCGCATCATCTCCTGAACGAACGGATTGTCAAAAATAATCTTTTCGGCGGCCAGCAGCTTCTCCGCCGACGCCGCAGTATTGCGTCGCGCAGGGCAATCGTTGACCCTACCAATTTCCACGACTAGTTTTACATCATGCCCAGCCGCATTGAGTGCCGCGGTCAGACGGTCGCGGGTGCCTGGCTGGTTCAGTGATTCGCGCTCTACACGCAGTATCCACTGGTCGGTATCACGCGCCAACAGCTGGGACTGCAGCGCCAACTCCCGCACCATCGCGTTGATGGCCTCGGCCTTGATCAACTGCTGAACGGTGGCATACCAAAAGTCGCCGTCTTCAGTGGGCACCAGTGCATGGGGCACCTGCTGCGCGGTGACGTCAGACCGCGACTCGGCTTGTGTGTGCACCGGTACTGCTACGATTTTAGTAGCTGCATACGCAGATTCCACGAGGGCTAGCGGCCTATTTTGCACATAGCCATCGGGCGAATCGGGCCTGCCATCATCGTCCATATCCGAATGCAGGCTGGGCCGGGCGCTCTCACGCACAGGCAATACCTGGCCAGGGGGCGGGCTCTGTGGGGACGCGGGCACCGGGCTGCTGACCGACACCGAGTCTGGTGGCACCGGTTCGTCTTCCCATGGCTGAACGACGCCCGGCTTCGCAATAGCAGCAGCAGGGGCAGAAGACGATGGCACGGGGCGCTGCACAACAGGGGGGGCCGCTGCGGCCTCACTGGCACGGGCGACCGGCGGCGCGCGAACCGACACTGGCACAGGCGCCTGGGCGGGCGACACCACCGGCGCTGCAGTCCTATTTAGAGTTTTTTTTTCAGCCGTTGGCAGTGTGCCTTGCGGTTTGAAGGCCAGCAGGCGCAACAACACCATGGTCAGCGCCGCGTATTCGTCGGGCGCAAGCCCCAGGTCGGCGCGACCATGCAGGCAAATGCTGTACAGCAATTGGGTCTCGTCCACTGGCATCAGCGCGGCCAGACGGGCCGTGTCTTGCGCTTCAGGGTCGCTGTCGTCATCCGTCGCAGTGCCCATTGCCTGCGCCACCGCCATGCGCTGCAGCACGGTGGACATTTCTTCCAGCGTGGAGGCAGCGCTCAGGCCATTCAGGCGCAAGGTCTCCGAGGTTTCCACCACCGTCTTGCCGTCACCCGTTGCCAAGGCCTCGATCAGGCGAAACACATAGGAGCGGTCCACGCTGCCCAGCATCTGGCGCACCGTGGCCTCTTGCAACTGGCCGGAGCCGAATGCGATGGCCTGGTCTGTCAGACTCAAGGCATCGCGCATGGAGCCGCGCGCCGCGCGGGCCAGCAGGCGCAACGCCTGGGGCTCGGAGGGCACGTTTTCTTGGCCCAACACAAACGTCAAATGTTCGCGGATGGTCTCGGGTGCCATCGGCCGCAGGTTGAACTGCAGGCAGCGGGAGAGCACGGTGACCGGAACCTTTTGCGGATCGGTCGTCGCCAGAACAAATTTCAAATATTCGGGTGGCTCTTCCAGCGTCTTCAACATGGCGTTAAAGGCGGTGTTGGTCAGCATGTGCACCTCGTCGATCATGAAGACCTTGAAGCGCCCCTGAACCGGTTTATAGACCGCCTGCTCCAGCAGGGCCTGCACCTCGTCGACGCCGCGGTTAGACGCAGCGTCCAGCTCGGTGTAGTCGACAAAGCGTCCGCTATCAATATCGGTGCAGGCTTGGCAGACGCCACAAGGGGTAGCGGTGATTCCGCCATTTCCGTCCGGCCCCTGGCAGTTCAGCGACTTGGCCAGGATGCGCGACACCGTGGTCTTGCCCACGCCCCGCGTACCGGTAAACAGGTAGGCATGGTGCAGCCGTTGGGTGGTCAATGCATTGGTCAGAGCCTGCACCACATGGTCCTGCCCCACCATTTCGGAAAAATTGCGGGAGCGGTACTTGCGGGCGAGCACGAGATAGGACATGCTGTGATTCTAATTGGCGCGCCATCCCGGTCTTTGACCCACGCGCCGAAGACGGCCCAGTACTGAATTAGACTGAAAGTACATTCACTTCATGCCGACCTGACCCACATGGCCATCTTGCCTTTCCGTTACTGCAACACATTGCGTTGTCTGACAGCAGCCTTCGCTGCCTGCGCAGCCATGGCTGCCCATGCGCAAGACACATTGCGGGTACTGACATGGCCGGGCTATGCCGATGCCGACTTGGTCAAGGCGTTTGAACTCCGCACCGGCAGCAAGGTGGAAATCACCTTCATTGACTCTGACGAAGTGATGTGGCAAAAGCTCAACAAAAACAAGGCCGCAGATTTCGACGTGTTCGCTGTCAACACCGCCGAATTGCAACGCTATATCCAGGCCGGTCTCGCCGTCGGGGTCAATACCGCCCATATCAGCCACTCGGCCACGCAGTTGCCGCGCTTTCGGGACCTCAAGGGCATACCCGGGTTGGTCCATGCCGACAAGGTCTACGGCATACCCTACACGTATTCCGAGATGGGTCTGATCTTTGATCGCCAGCAAGTCAAACAGCCGCCGACCTCTATTCAGGCACTATGGGACCCGCGCTATCGCGGCAAGGTGCTGCTCTATAACGGTGGTTCGCACAATTTTTCGCTGGCGGCCCAGGCCCTGGGTCACGCCACGCCATACCGTATCGCCAACACCGGATGGGCCGCGGCTGTGGACCAGTTGATCGCCCTTCGGCGCAATGCCCAAGGTTTTTACAACCAGCCCGACGAGTCGGTGGAATTGTTCAAAAACGGGCATGTCGCACTGATGTTTGCCAACTACGGCTCACAACAGTTGCAATTGCTCAAGAAGGCCGGAGCGGACGTAGGTTATGTGGTGCCCAAGGAAGGTGCCTTGGCCTGGCTGGACTGCTGGGCCATCACCCGCGGGGCGAAAAACACCAAACTGGCCGAGGATTGGATTGACTTCTTTCTGGAGCCCCAAGCCGGCCAGGCGCTGCTGACCCGCCAGGGCCTTGCCAACACCACGTCAGAGTCGCCCTATTTGCGCCCACAGGACCGCATGGTGTGGCTGGAGCCGGTCGAGAACGTGGACCGCCGCAGCGCCCTGTGGGAGCGCATTTTGGCGGGAGACCGCGCCAGCAAGGTCCTGGCCCCATGAAGTTTGGTATCGCGCTCAAACTGGGTCTGCTACTCGCGGGGGTCAGCATATTGACTGCCGGAGTGACCGGTTTTTATGCCTACCAAGCCAGCCGAAGCCTGCTGGTGGAGTCTGCCAAGGCCGAGTTGTTGACCACGACCACGGTGTTGGCGCGGCGTGTCACGTTGAGCCGCGAAGGGGTGTCGCGTAACCTGCAGGTGCTCAGCAGCCATCCGGCAGCGTTGGCCGCACTGCGTGCAGCGGTTACCAGTCAGGGCGATGAACTGGCCGCCCTGTTCGAGGCCATGATGCGCGCAAACCCTTCTTACTTTCAAATTCGGCTGATCTCTGCCAACGACAACGGTGTCGAACGGGTGCGGGTAGATCGGGAGGACAACGGAATCATCCGCGTACAGGGCGATGACCTGCAGGAGAAAGGCCATTTCGCCTATGTTTCGGGCGCGTTGACGCGGCCAGCAGGCGTCACGTATTTGTCGCGCGTGGTCATCAACCACGAACGCGGCGCGCACGCAGGTCTGGAGCAGCCGACCGTCATCCTGGCCATGCCTGTCGTGGATGCTGCGGGGCAGGCGCAGGGCGCTGTTGTCATCAACGTGGACCTCAACAGTGTTTTTGCGACTCTGGCGGCTGACTTGCCCAAGGACTACCAGCTCTTCCTGACCAATGGCAAGGGCGACTTTTTGATTCATCCCGACCCAAGTCAGGCCTTTGGCTTCGACAAGGGAAGGCGCGTGCTGTTGCAAGACGAATTTGCCGCCACCCACGATCTGGTGGCCGGCAAGACCACCGAGGTGATGGTGGAGGCCAACGACGGGCGATACGCTGGTGCGCCTCTCGTTGCATCGTTTGTCGGCCGGGCGGTAAAGGTCAGCAGCGACGAAGACAGCTTCATCCTCGGACTGGCCCAACCCCTGACCGCAGTGCTGGCGCAATCCAACCGGCTGGGCATCGTGATCTTGCAACTGGTCATTGGCTTATGTCTGGTGTCCATATTGCTGGCCGCATGGGTGGCGCGCGCCGTCACACGTCCCATCAATGCCATGGGCCTGGCCGTGCAAGGCTTTGCAAGTGACCATCAATCCGAACGCATGCAAAACTTGGCTGTCAGCAGGCGAGACGAGATCGGCGTGCTGGCACGCAGCGTGCGGCAAATGCAAAACGAGATCCGCCAGCAATTGCAAGATCTGCAGGAGAATCGGGCAGAACTGGAGCACATGGCCCGGCACGACGTGTTAACCGGTTTGCCCAACCGGCGCGCCTTCCAGGAGCGGCTGGAGCACGCGCTGTCACGCTCGCAACGCAGTGGCGAGCGCTTTGCGCTTTTCTTCATCGATGTGGACAATTTCAAAAGTATCAACGACCGCTGGGGCCATGACGGTGGTGACGCGTTGCTCAAGATTGTTGCACTGCGTCTGGTCGCCACGACCCGCAAGGTGGACGCCATCGCCCGCATGGGTGGTGATGAATTTGTCGTGCTGCTGGACAACCCAGCCCAACGCGAAGACGTGGCCCATATTGCCGAAAAGTTGCTGGAGAGCGTTCGCTCCCCCATCCTGTACCGAGGGCACGAATTGCAGATCGGTTTCAGCATTGGCATCAGCCTGTACCCAGAAGACGGACGCACCGCAACCGAATTGATGGCCCGTGCCGACCACGCCATGTACCAAGCCAAGGACGCGGGACGCAACGGTTTTCGCTTTTCGTCCGGCAAAGCCACCCCCACATCGCCGACTCCACTCTAGACAGGTGTCCCCATGACGGTAGATGGGCCGTGCATACGGCTACAATTCATGCTGACGGGCCTTCCCGCATGGTGAAGCGGCCAACCGGGTCAGGTGGGGAACCAAGCAGCCCTAACTGTGGAGCCAGTGCCGGGGTCAGGCTCGTCAACCCCATTTTTTCGATGCCATCATGCGTGGCGAACGCAAGCTTATGCAAAAGCTTGCGTTGCTACATAAAATATAGCACCCCACCCTGCATCCACGAGGGCTAGCACCCTATTTTCCTTGCAGGTACTCCAGCACCCCCTGCCCTGCCCGCTGCCCGCTTGCAAAGCAAGCCTGCAGCAGATAGCCGCCAGTAGGAGCCTCCCAGTCCAGCATTTCGCCGGCGCAGAATACGCCTGGCAATGACTCCAACATTAGCCCGGGCGTCGTCACTTCGAACAGTACGCCGCCGGAGGTGCTGATGGCTTCGTCCAGAGGGCGTGCCGCCGTCAGCGTGATGGGCACAGCCTTGATGGCAGCGGCCAGTTGGACGGGGTCGGCCATGGTCTCTTTGGACACGGTCTCGTACAAGATCCCCGCTTTGATGCCGTCGATGTTCAGGCGGCTCTTCAGGTGGCTGGACAGCGAACGCGTGCCGCGCGGGTGGCGCACTTCGGCCAGCACTTTTTCAGCGCTCATGTCCGGCAGCAGATCCAGGTGGAAGGTGGCGCTGCCGGTGCGGATGATCTCGTCGCGCAGCAGGCTGGACGCGGCATACACCAGGCTGCCCTCGACGCCGGTGGTGGTGGCCACAAACTCGCCCTTGCGGACAAACTCCACACCCTGGGATGTGTGGACTGCCATCTTCACGGACTTGAACGGCTGGCCTGCAAAGCGGCTGGAGAAATGTTCGCTCCAGCCACCTTTGACATCAAACCCGCAATTGGCCGGGATGAGCGGCGCCACGGCCACGCCGCGTGCCGCAAGCAATGGCACCCAGGCACCGTTGGAGCCCAGTCGGGCCCAGCTACCGCCGCCCAGTGCCAGCACGACGGCAGACGCCTGCACGGTTACGGACCCTTGCTCGGTGTCGAACCGCAGACCCACCCCCGCGCCTGCGTTCTCGGTCCAGCCGGTCCACCGGTGGCGCATGTGGAATTGCACGCCTGTGCCCTTTGCGGGACCGTCTACTGGGTTACGCAAACGCTGCAGCCAGGCGCGCAACAAGGGCGCGGCCTTCATGTCCTTGGGGAATACGCGGCCAGACGAGCCGACGAAAGTCTCAATACCCAGGCCTTGAGCCCAGGCGCGCACCGAGGTCGGGTCCATGTCGTGTAGCAGGTTTTCAATGATCGCGCGGCGCGCACCGTAGCGCCCCGCGAAGGTGTCGGCCCCCTCGGAGTGGGTGAGGTTGAGGCCCCCTTTGCCGGCCAATAAAAACTTGCGGCCAATGGAGGGCATGGCGTCGTACAGGTGCACGGCCACGCCTGCGTCGCTCAGCACCTGGGCGGCCATCAGACCTGCCGGGCCACCGCCGATGACAACGACGGGCAGGGACGACGAACACGTAGATGTAGACCGCTGGGGAATGGGCGACGGCATAGGGGTATCAGCGTTCATGGGCTTGGTAGTTCAATCAAAGTGCCGTGGGCGGTCAAAAAAGCGGCGCGGACGGTTTGTCCGGCTTGGGCCAAGGCAACCGCAGCCCGGTATTCCAGCAGTTGGGCGCGCAGCGCGGGCTGCAACTGCGGTTGGGCGCTGGATTTGTAGTCCAGCACCCACCATTGTCCGTCATGGGCCCCACCCGCCCCACCTTCTCCATCTGCACGGCGCTGCACCAGGCGGTCCATGCGCAATAGGCGCCCCTTGTGCACCAAGCCGACCTCGTTGCCTTGCCAGCTGAGCTGGCTTGCGTCCCACGCCCAGGCGCCCTCGCCTTGCAGGATGCGTGTGGCCATGGCCTGCGCGGTACGCAGCGCGGTGGCGTCCAGTTCAAACTCTGTCGCTACGCTGCTCTCCAAGGATTCGGGCCAGCTCGGCGCTTGAACACGCGCACCCTGTGGCGGCCGATAGCGTTCGAGCAGGCGGTGCATGGCCTGACCTATGCGGCTATCAAGGCTATCACCCACCACCTCGGCATCTCTACCAGGCGCTATAAAATCAGTAGCTACCCACGCACGTTCTACGAGGGCTAGCGGCATATTCGGCAAGGACGGTAGGCTGAAAGTGGCTTCTTCGGCGCCGTCCAGGCTGGCAACCGCCCCGCCCTGCGCTAGCCAGGGCGCATCCGTGGCTTGGGTCTGCAGGCGCTGCCACCAACTGGCCGGGTTGCCGTTATGGGGCTCCAGACTGGACAGCACCAGCGTGCGCTGTGTGCGGGTCAGCGCCACATAGAGGGCGTTCAACTCCTCACGGCGGCGGGCAACTTGCTCGATGGATAGCACATCGGCCACGCAGGCCGGCGGCTTGGATTCACTCGCCAGGTAGACAAAGCGCTGCGGATAGGCGGCCTCGCCCGGCCAGTCCACCAGCACACCCATGGTCTGGGTTTTCAGCGCCTCGCCATCCGTGTCCAGCAGCAACACCAGAGGCGCCTCCAGCCCTTTGGCACCGTGCACGGTCAGCAACCTCACCGAATGGGCGTCGGCCCGCACCGGTGCCGGGTAGCCACCGGCGCGCAGGGCGCGCACCAAGGCGTAGGCAGTCACGTAACGCCCTCCATCCACCTGCAGCGCCGCCGACAACAACGCGCGCAGATTGGCCAGCACACCTTCGCGCTGGTTGGCGAGCGTGGCGGCAGCAAAGCGGGCCAGTACGTCGCCGTGGTGGTAGATGGCGCTGAGCGCATCGTGGGGCGGCAGGGTGTCGACCCAGCTCTTCCACAGGGCCAGAACCGCGCCCAATGGGGCCAGCGCTGGGGGCAGATCCGCAGGCTGTTGCAGAACCTGGAACCAACTGGGTTTGGCGGGCGCAGCGGCCGAGGTCGGCTCGCCAGAGTCGTCAAACAGGGCGGCCTGCGCATGGGACCAAGCGGCGGCCTGCAACGCGCGCTGGCGCAACACCAGTTGCACCAGGTCATCGTCGCTGACGCCAAACAGCGGGGACTTGAGCGCCCGTGCCAGTGACAGATCGTGTGCGGGCGATACCAAGGCATCCAACAAGGCGACCAGGTCTTGCACCTCGGGCATGTCGGCCAGTTCATTCTTCTCGGGCTGTTGGGCGGGTATGTGCAGTGCGGCAAGCTCGGCTTGCATCAGGCCCAGGCGCTCGCGCTTGCGGGCCAGCACCATGATGTCTTGCGGCCGGAGGCTCTGCGTCTGCAATTGCTGGGCCAGCCATTGCGCGGCTTGGCGGCACTCCAGGGTCTTGCGGGTTTCTTCGGCGACGCGCCGCGGTGTGGTGAGGGAGTCGCGCCAACCCGCTGCAAGCAGATGGGACTCGGCCAGCGCGGCGTCGCCCGGTGTGCCATCAACATCCGCAGTAACCTCTTTCTTGCCGTCATCACTATCTGCCTGCCGTGCGATACGGGGCAGCTTGAAAATGCGGCCCACCTCCTGCGACTCCGTGCTGTGGGGGCGAAAACCATCAAACTCCGCCTTCGCCTGTGCATGGGTCATCACATCATTGACCAGGTCCATGATGGCCGGGGCATTGCGCCGCGTGTGGTCGCAGCTCAGCAGGTCGCCACCCAGGCCATCGGCTACAAAGCGTTGCGCTGCTTTGAACACCTGCGGCTCGGCGCGGCGAAAGCGGTAAATGCTTTGCTTGGGGTCACCCACCAAAAACACGCTGGGCGCATAGCCAGCTCCGGCGTAACTGGACAGCCAGGCGCTCAGGGCCTGCCATTGGAGCGGGTTGGTGTCCTGAAATTCGTCGATCAGCAGGTGGCGCACGCGGGCATCGAGCCGCTCTTGCACCCAGCCGCTAAGCACGGGGTCGGCCATGAGCGCCAAGGCGGAACGCTCCAGATCGCCCATGTCGATCCAGCCGCGATCGCGCTTGAGCTGCGCATATTGCGCCACCAGCAAACGGGTCATCCGCGCCATGCGCTGCTGGTGCAGCCAGGCCTCGTGCTGTGCCTGAGCTGCCAGAACCTGCAACACCAGGTCTTGGGCTTGGCGCACGGTCTCGATGCCGATGAGCTTCTCGCTGAATTTGCGGGGCGTACCAGCTTGGGTGAACAGCGCATCCTGCACGCCCAACGCGTCTGCGCTTGTTACGGCCTGCTCCAATGGCGTGGACCGCTCGAGGCAGGTTTTGAGCGTGGACGCTCCCAGCATCCGCGCAGCGTCCAGCAGCAGCCTACGCACGGCGGGCGCCTGCAAGCGCGCAAAGGGCGTATCCCAGCCCGCGAATTCCGGGAACTGTTGCGCAAAGTGCAGCACCGAGGCATCAACGACACCATGCGCATCCGTCAATACAAACTCCACGCGCTTGGACAATGCGGCTTCCAGCGCCTTTTGCGTCTGGTGACGTCCATGCGTGGCAACCGCGTCCAGATAGTCTTGACGTGCTTCGGGGTCTGCTGCCACGGTCACCTGAAAGCGAGGCCACACCAACGCTACGGCCTTGGCGTCGTTCTCCAGCAATTCGTATTGACTGGGCAGCCCCAAATCGGCCAAGGCCTGCAGCGGCGCGCTGCGCAGCAAGGCCGCAAACCAACTGTGGAAGGTGCGTATCTGCACGGGGCGACCGGCCATCAACAGGGCCGCGTGCAGGTCCCGCAGGGTTTGCAGTTGAGAAGGCGTCGGCTCGTAGGTCAGGCCGCGGTTGAGCAACTCTTGGCGCAGCTCGGCATCGCTCTGGAGGGCGAATTGCAGCAACCACTCTTGCAGGCGCTGGCGCATTTCGCCGGCAGCCTTTTTGGTGAAGGTAATGGCCAGGATTTCATGCGGCGCGCTGCCCTCCAGCAAGGCGCGGACGATGCGCGATACCAGCATCCAGGTCTTGCCTGCACCTGCGCATGCCTCGACCGCGACGCTGCGGCGCGGGTCGCAGGCTATGGCGTAAAAGCGGGTGCGCTCTACGGTGGCGCCGTTGTGCTCGAAAGCAGCGAGAAGCCTGGGCGGGGCTTGCGCGGAATGGTCGTGTGCGGTCGTCATGGGGTTATCCAGAAGTCTTTACGGCACAAACCCCGGGCTTGGCAAAAATCGCAGGTTGCGCCCTCGCCCAACGCGGGCAAGGCTGCTCCTTGCGCAATGCGCTCCATGTCCCGCAGGATGCCGCTGATCAACGCATCCCGCGCCTCCACCACATCGGGTTGAGCATAGGTCTTGGTGGCATCCTTCTCACCGACATTGACATAGGCTGCCTGCAACGTGTCGTGCGGCAACAAGGCGCCATAGAAGGCGAGCTGCGTGTCCTCCAGCGGGTCCTTGACGCGGCTCGCGGTTTTGGCCGCAGCCTCAGTTTTGTAGTCCAGCACCAGGACCGAACCATCGGCCATATGGTCTATGCGGTCGATACGGCCTAGCAGTTTGACCGCGCCAATGCGCTGGGTCTGCGCAACTTCGGCGCCGTGGAACGTTGCGCCGCTGGCTTCGTGGCGCGCCAGCCAGCGCAAATAGCCATCGCGAATCGCCGGCCAGGCGGCGGCAAAGGGCAAGAACTCGCCTTCGCCCAAGCCCATGGACTGGGTGGTCGCCACGCCGGCTTCTTCCAGCAATTGGAATCTCATTCCAGCATCGGGCTGGTTGCATTCGATCAGCGCTTCGTGGAAGCGCTTGAGGACCTCGTGTAGCCATAGGCCAAAGTCGCGTTTGTCTACACTGGCATCCAGCTCATCCGCTGATTGCAGTCCCAGCTGGCGCATTGCAAAAAACCGATAGGGGCAATTGCGCAAGTCTTCGTACGCACTAGCCGATAGCTGGGAGACCGGCAGCAATTGCCCTACAGGCAGCGGCGCAGTGACCGGCGCTGGCATGACCGCCCTGCCGGGTCGCGGGTCTGGGGCCAACGGCGGATTTGCGCGGGCCAATTGCACCTGCTGGACGAGCACACTGGGCAGCAACGTCTCGCCGGTGTCATCACTGCAGCGCCACAGCACATCACAAAAAGGCGTTTGCAGCGCATGCTGCCAGGCACCCAATGTGATTGCCTGCAAGTCATCCCGCGAAGGTAGTCCCAAGGCTGCACGCTGTGATGCAGTCCAGCCTCCAGGGGGCTCGGGCGACGGGTTCAAGCGAACCTCGTCGCAGCCGGCCAGCACCACCGCAGCAAACGGCCGCCCCAGCATCTGGCTCATAGGCAAGATCACCAGTTGTTCATGCATAGGATAGGGGGGCGAGAAGCTGGCCCCTTCCAGTGCCTGGTTCGCCCAGTTCGTGAATGCGGCCAGATCCATACGGCGGGCCGACCATAGGGCCTGCAGAGACAGCGCCTCCCAGTCAGATAGCGTCGGGCCGGCCAAACGCAAGGCGGCCAACACGTTGGTTCCCGCTTCGTCCACGTTGAGCAAATCCCACAGACCGCTTGCCTGCAGCGCAGACCGCAGGACTGATAACCAGCCTGTCAATGTGCGGTTACCTTGCAAACCATCGCGTATGGCATTGGCGGCGGTATGGCATTGAAAGCCAGCCGCAGACTTTTGCACCGCAGCCCCACGGGCGACGCCGCGCCAGTCGCCGATTTGCTCGCGGCGAATAGCCGTCTCCAACTCTCCGACTTTGGCGGCGAATGCCGGGGCACCTTTGAGCCACGCCAGCACGGCGTCACTAGAGGCGTTCCAAACGGCTGCCTTGAGCAAGGCCATGACCTGCGCACCGGCATGGCTGGTCGACAGCTTCCAACCGTTTTCGTCACGAATCTGCACATCGGCACTCTCCAGCATGGAGCGCACGCGGCGCGTCAAGGCGCGGTCCGAGGACACCAGCGCCAATGGATAGCGCCCAGCGGCAATATGCGCAATGGCGCAAGCCGCTGTGCGTTGGGCCTCGTCTTCGGCGTCGCGGCAAGCGTGCCAGGCGATGTCACTTGCGCCAGGACCCGACGCGCTTGCAAATGCAGAATGTGCCGCCAATGCCATAGGGGTCATGCGGTCACCCCAGCTCTGCCGCAAAGCGGGCAACATGGGGTCATTCGCCAGGCCTTGCACCATCAGCAAGCAGTCCACGCCCGCTTGTGTGCCCCCATCAAACAGCAGGTCGCTGTCGTACGCAGATTGGGCCGCCCATTCAACCGCAAGGCGGGCCACCGCGGCCTCGATGGCCAATGCGGGGGATTCCATGCCCAACACCGCTGCTTGGCGGGCCTGTTGCACCCAATTGACGCGATCTGCCGGTGCGCGCGCTGCGGCCAAGGGAGCCAATTGGTGCGCGGCCTGTACCAAGAGGCCTGCCAGCGCGTCTTCGTGTGCGGCCATCCCGGCAGCGCGCAGCAGAGCCGAAGCTGTCAGTGTGTCCTGGGCCATGTCAAACGCAATATCGGTGGCACCGGGTTTGGGCCAACCCATGCTGGCGGACCAATTTTGCGTGGTTTCAAACAGCGGCGTGAAGCCATCGAGGTACTGTGTAATCCACAGCCGCGCAGCGAGTGGTCGCAGTTGCGCGTAGGGCAACAAGACCAGCGTGCGGGCCGGGTGCGCGCCGCGTTGCAAAATCTCTGCATGGATGCGTGTCAGCAGTCCGTGAACGGCATGGGTCCACAACTGCAGGGATGGATGACTGCCGGCCAGATCGGTCGACAGCGCGTTCGGGGCATCAATTTTCACTATGCTGGTCATAGGCGGTGAGGGCTCTGGCGGGTCTTGCTTTCTGTCACAATAACCGCCACTTTAGACGTATCGCAAATTCCCAAAGGAACCTCCATGGCCAACGCCCTGATCAAACACGTAACCGACGCCACTTTCGAGGCCGATGTGCTGAAATCGAAACAGCCGATTCTGGTGGACTATTGGGCTGAATGGTGCGGTCCTTGCAAAATGATTGCCCCGATTCTGGACGAAGTCTCTCTCAGCTATGAAGGCAAGCTCAATATTGCCAAAATGAACGTGGACGAGAACCGCGAAATCCCCGCCAAGTTCGGCATCCGCGGCATCCCAACCTTGATGCTATTCAAAGACGGGCAATTGGCCGCCACCAAGGTCGGCGCATTGAGCAAGGCGCAATTAGTCGCATTTATTGACCAGCAGTTGGCCTGATCACCGCCCGGAACGCTCTGGAAGACAATTCCCCGCAGGGCCGCCCCAAGGGGAATTAGCCCCCTCGGGGGCGGCGACCCGCAAAGCGGCAGAGCGTGGAGGCAATTTCCTGTCATAATCCAAAATGTTTACCAGCAACACACAAGGGCTGGTCCCGTTTCCCGGGCTAAGAACACTGAGACCAAGCGAAAGGTCTTGTCTCACCCCCCTCCCCTGAATTTCTTCTCTCTCATTACTCCGAACTTTCGGTCAATTCCCCCTACGGGACCCATTCCATGCACTTAAACGAACTCAAGGCACTGCACGTGTCGGAAGTCCTCAAGCAAGCCGAAGAGCTTGAGATTGAAAACACCGGCCGCATGCGCAAGCAGGAGCTGATGTTTGCCATCATCAAAAAGCGCGCTCGCACCGGCGAGCAGATCATTGCCGATGGCGTGCTGGAAATTTTGCCCGACGGTTTTGGTTTCCTGCGCAGCCCCGATACCAGCTACACCGCCAGCACAGACGACATCTACATAAGCCCCAGCCAGGTGCGCCGCTTCAATTTGCACACCGGCGACATGATCGAAGGCGAAGTGCGTACCCCCAAAGACGGCGAGCGCTACTTTGCGCTGAACAAACTGGACAAGGTCAACGGTGGTGGGCCGGAAGAGAACAAGCACAAGGTCATGTTCGAGAACTTGACGCCGCTGTTCCCCAAGGTGCAGATGCGCCTGGAGCAGGACATCAAGGGTGAAGAAAATATTACCGGCCGCGTCATCGACATCATCGCCCCCATTGGCAAGGGCCAGCGCGCTTTGATCGTGGCCCAGCCCAAAAGCGGCAAAACGGTGATGATGCAGCACATTGCGCACGCCATATCGGCCAACTACCCCGACAGCTACCTGATGGTGTTGCTGATCGACGAGCGCCCCGAAGAAGTGACCGAAATGCAGCGCACCGTCAAGGGCGAGGTGATTGCTTCTACCTTCGACGAACCCGCCGCCCGCCACGTGCACGTCGCCGAAATGGTGATCGAGCGTGCCAAGCGGTTGGTCGAGCTGAAAAAAGACGTGGTGATTTTGTTGGACTCCATTACCCGTCTGGCCCGCGCGTACAACAACGTGGTGCCCTCTTCCGGCAAGGTCTTGACCGGTGGTGTGGACTCCAACGCTCTGCAACGCCCCAAGCGCTTCCTGGGCGCTGCGCGCAATGTGGAAGAAGGTGGCTCGCTGACCATCATTGCCACAGCGTTGGTCGACACCGGTAGCCGAATGGATGAAGTGATCTTTGAAGAATTCAAGGGCACGGGTAACAGCGAAATCCACTTGGACCGCCGCCTGTACGAGAAGCGCGTCTTCCCGTCCATCCAATTGAACCGCAGCGGCACGCGCCGCGAAGAATTGCTGTTGCAGCCGGAAATTCTGCAAAAGACCCGCATTCTGCGCCAGTTCCTGTATAACATGGACGAAGTGGAAGCCATGGAAATGGTGCTCAAGCAGATGCGCGCCACCAAAACCAACAGCGAGTTCTTCGACATGATGCGCCGTGGTGGATAATTAACCCCCACGCTCCGCCGCTGCGCGGGTCGCTGCCCCCCGAGGGGGCCGCATTTCGTCTTGGGGCGGCCTGGCGGCGAAACAGTTATAATCGATGGTTTACGCGAAAAGTACGCTGAAGCATTTCAATGCGCAATGGGTTTGCGCATGGCCAGCGCGGCTCTTGCGACTGATGGAGATAGTATGAAAGAAGGCATTCACCCCAATTACCGTGAAGTGTGTTTCATGGACATGTCTAACAACTTCAAGTTTGTGACACGTTCTTGTGCCAACACCAAGGAAATGATCGACATGGAAGACGGCCGCAAATTGCCGTTGTACAAGTTGGACACCACCAGCGAATCGCATCCTTTCTACACCGGCACACAAAAATCCGTGGACAACATGGGTGGCCGCGTGGAGCGCTTCCGCAACCGTTTCGGCAAGACAACCGGTACGGCAGCAACTGCGGCTCCAGCAGCAACCGCCGCCAAGTAATTCGGCTTCAGGTTTTGACCTGATCCGTCACCAAAGAAGCAGCCCGGATTTCCGCGCTGCTTTTTTTATGCATCTCTTGAATCTGTGAACCACCCCAATCCCGCTATCGTCACCCAGGCAGGCGCCCGACGCTTTCCGCGCTGGGCGTTGCTGCTGCTGTGCTTTGCCTATGTTTTGCCCGGCTTCTTAGGCCGTGACGCCTGGAAAAGCGAAGACATGGCGGCTTTGGGTTTTATGGCCGAATTGGTGCGAGGTACTTCCCACTGGTTGGCACCGACCCTCATTGGCCTCCCCGCCGACAACCCAGCCGTATTGCCATATTGGCTGGGCGCATGGGCCATGCAGTTGGCGCCCAGTTGGATCTTTGCAGACTTCGCAGCCCGCATACCATTTGTGCTGTTATTGGGGTTGGCCATGGTCACCACCTGGTACGGTACTTATTACTTGGCGCGCAACCCATTGGCCCAGCCCGTGCCTTTTGCGTTCGGTGGCGAGGCGCGGCCGGCAGACTATGCGCGTGCCATAGCCGATGGTGGTCTATTGGCCTTTATTGCTTGCCTGGGATTGTTGCAGCTCGCACACGAAGCCACCCCCGCCTTGGCGCAACTGGGGTTTTCCGCGCTGTTCTTCTATGCCATGGGTGCACTGCCCTACCGCCGCAGCGGGCCGGCAGTTGCTGCAGCACTGGGGCTGATCGGCCTGTCGCTTTCAGGGGCGCCAAGTCTGGCAATTTTATTCGGGCTGGGTAGCGCAGCGCTGCACTATATGGACAGAGAGGCCGATGGCGCCGACACCGCCAGCAAGCCCCGCCTTGCCAAGGAAAGCATCGCCATCGTGCTGACTACGCTGATCGGTGCGGCCCTGACAATGGCCCTGGGTCTGTTTCGATGGAAGTTGGAGCTACCCCGCGCGACATGGGCAGACTGGAGCGGTTTCGTTCAAATGCTAGTCTGGTTTACCTGGCCCGCCTGGCCGCTGGCACTGTGGACCTGGTGGCGTTGGCGTTACCAGTTGTTCAACCGTCGAATCAGTCGCCACATCGCACTGCCGACTTGGTTTGTCTTGGTGTGCATATTGGCGGCGCTCACGACCGGCTCATCCGACCGTACCCTATTGCTGGCCCTTCCAGCACTGGCCACACTGGCAGCATTTGCTTTGCCCACGCTTAAACGCCAGGTTTCCGCCTTGATTGACTGGTTCACCTTGCTGTTCTTCTCGGGCTGGGCGTTTACGATTTGGGTCGTCTGGATTGCCATGCAGACCGGAGTACCGGCCCAGCCGGCCGCCAATGTAGCGCGTCTGGCGCCGGGCTTTGATCCGAGCTTCTCTTTTTTAACGTTCACCATTGCCACGCTCGCGACAATCGCTTGGGCTGGTCTGGTGAAGTGGCGGATCGGTCGACACCCCGCCGCAATCTGGAAAAGTCTGGTGCTGCCAGCCGGCGGGGCTGCGCTGTGTTGGCTACTGGGAATGACCCTCTTGATGCCGCCACTCAACTACGCCCAAAGTTATACCGTGCTGGTGCAGCGGACCAAGATGCAATTGACTGTGCCAGGTTGTGTAGAAACGCTGGGATTGGGCCAGGGTCAGATTGCCGCATTCCAGTTCTACGGCAACCTGCAGCTTTTGCCCATGCGGGCCGATGCCAACTGCCCGTGGATTCTGGTCGAGCCCCTGCCTGATTTAACCGCGCCGCCCACCGTAAATACATCGACGTGGCTACAACACGCGTTGATTCTGCACCCCGCCAACAGCGGCGAATCCGTGCTGCTGTTCAAGAGGCAGACTCCGACTATCCGTGAATATTCGACATTTCCGCCACTGAGCGAACCCGATGCGGGGGAAATGTCAGAGAAAAAGTAGAGCCTTTCCCCGCAAAGCTGTCGATCGTCAGCTCGGTCCCGTGGCGCTGTGCTACGTGCTTGACGATGGCCAAACCCAGACCTGTGCCACCAGTTTCCCGTGAGCGACTTCGGTCCACCCGATAGAACCTTTCGGTCAAACGTGGAATATGTTCCTGCGCAATACCAGGGCCCTGGTCCTTGACATAGAAAACCATGCCGCCATCTGGCAATGATTTAAAGCCGACATCTATGCGCCTCTGGACAGGCGTGTAACGGATCGCGTTGCCAATGAGATTCGAAATGGCGCTGTGCAGCTCCAGTGCGGAGCCCGCAATCTCCCAACCCGCCACGCGTTCAAAACGCAGATCGTGCGACTGGGTCCACAACAAATGGGAGAGCTCTCGTGCGTCCTGTTCGCATTGCTGCATCAAGAGATCGACAGAAATCCATTCGTGCACAGACGGCAGAGGACTACCTTCCAAGCGTGAAAGCGTCAATAGGTCACTGACAAGCGTTTGCATACGCGTGGCTTGTTGCGACATCAAACCCAGGTATCGGTGGCGCTCTTGGTCATCCAGAGAAAGGGTTTGCAGCGTCTCCACAAATCCTGCCAGCACCGTCAACGGTGTACGGATTTCATGAGAGACATTGGCGACAAAATCGCGGCGCATGGCCTCTGCCTGTTCAACCGCTGTGATGTCACGCGATAGCAGTAGCAAACGTCCGTCGCCATAGGGATGCAGTTGGACGGACAAGGTTACGGGTTTGGAACTGCTATTCTCTCGCCCGGGCATGGTGACGTCATTCAAAAAATTGTGCGCAAACAGGTAAGCAGCGAAACCAGGATCACGCACCAAATTGCCAAAATGCTGCAGCAAGTCACGCCGCACATCAAAGCCGAAATGGTCAGCCGCCGTTTGGTTGAACCATTCGATGCGCGTGTCGGAATCGAGTAGCACCACGCCGTTGGGGGATGCCTGCAAAGCAGCAAGAAAATCCTTGAGACGGCTATCGCTGTCCACGGTCAAGCGACTACTGTCCCGCAGCATGCGGCGGATTCGGTCATAGGCCTCGCCCCATAGCCCGTTGCCTAACGACAGGTCGTCAGCGGCGCCCGAACGCAACCAACGCAGTAGCCGCATACCCCGCAGGCTATCCAAAACAAACCATAGATAACCACCGAGCAAGGTCATCGCCAAGGTAATTTGCCATTCCTCACCCTTTGGCGCGATCAACCAGCCGATGCCGGCTACGCCCGCTTGGCACAACACCAGTGAGAGCAGCCGCCAGTACATTCGATACCTAAAATTGCAGCAGCCTAGGCGCCAGACTTTTCGGCGAAGACCGTTGCAGGCGTTGGCGTAGCGGTCAAGCGATAGCCCGCACCTCGTACCGTCTCCACCATGGCACCAGCCGATGTAAGCGCCTCGCGCAAGCGCTTGACATGTACATCAACGGTTCGTTCCTCGATGTACACATGGTCGCCCCACACCTTATCCAGCAACTGGGCGCGGCTGTGCACTCGCTCGGCATGGCCCATAAGGTAATGCAACAACTTGAATTCTGTAGGGCCCAGCTTCAGCGGCTTGTCTTCAAACGAAACGCGATGGGTCGCAGGGTCCAGCACCAAGGTGCTTATGGTCAACACCTCACCAGCCTGCACAGGCGTGCGGCGGCGCAACACCGCGCGAATGCGTGCGAGCAACTCTTTGGTCGAAAACGGCTTGGAAATGTAATCATCGGCGCCAGCATCCAGCCCAGCTACGCGGTCTGCTTCGTCGCCACGCGCAGTCAGCATGATCAGCGGAACAGACTGGGTACGCGGATCGGCACGCCAGCGTTTGGCCAGCACAAGACCGCTCTCGCCCGGCAGCATCCAGTCCAACAAAATGAGGTCTGGCAGGCCCGCATCCAGATCCCGCTGGGCTGTGACGCTGTCACTGGCCCAGATAGGACGAAAACCGTTGTGCCGCAGGTTGACAGCAATCAATTCGGCAATCGCGGATTCATCTTCAACTACCAGAACAGAGGGCATGTTTCTCATCTGACCACCGACTCGATCTTTTCCATCGAGGTATGGCGCACGTCTTCACCTTTGACGACGTAGATGATGAACTCGGCAATGTTCTTGGCATGGTCACCAATCCGCTCAATGGCCTTGGCCAGGAAAAGCAGATCCAGACTGGGCGAGATCATGCGTGGATCTTCCATCATGTAGGTGATGAGCTTGCGAACAAAGCCGTCAAACTCGGCATCAATCAGGTCGTCCTCTTTCAGGATGGCCACCGCAGCATTGATGTCCAGTCGCGCGAAGGCATCCAATGCCTTGTTCAGCAAACCCGAGGCCAGATCGGCAGCTACACGCAACTCGAGCGATGGCAGGGCGCGGGGCGAGCCACTTTGAATGATGGAACGCACCATGCGGGCAATTTTTTCGGCTTCATCACCAACCCGCTCCAGATTAGCCGTGGTCTTGGAGATAGCAATCAGCAGGCGCAGATCGCGCGCCGTGGGCTGGCGTCGCGCAATGATGGACGAAAGATCGCGGTCGATCTCGATTTCCATGGCGTTGACCCGCGCTTCGTTGGTGGTCACCTCGTTGGCGACCTCTACGCTGAACTGAGACAACGCATAGATAGCCCTGCGGATTTGCGATTCCACCAATCCGCCCAGTTCCATGACCTGGGACGAGACAGAGGTTAGTTCACTGTCGAACTGCGTGGATAAGTGTTTGTCTGCCATAAGTCTCCTACTAATCAGTTGAGGACAAAGCGGAAGATCTGTCCCGCATATACATTTAATTAACCGAATCGACCGGTGATGTAGTCTTCCGTCTCTTTGCGCGTGGGTTTGAAAAACATCTGCTCCGTAGCGCCGAATTCCACGAGGTCGCCCAAATACATATAGGCCGTCTGGTCGCTGCAGCGCGCGGCCTGCTGCATGTTGTGGGTGACGATGACCACGGTGTAGTCGCTCTTCAGTTCCACGATCAGTTCTTCAACCTTGGCGGTAGAAATGGGGTCCAGAGCCGAACACGGCTCATCCAATAACAGAACCTCAGGCTTGATGGCAATGCCGCGTGCAATGCACAGACGCTGCTGCTGTCCGCCCGACAGACTGGAGCCACTCTGGTGCAGCTTGTCTTTGACTTCGGTCCATAACGCCGACTTGCGCAGTGCCCACTCAACCCGCTCTTCCATATCGCTGGTGTTTAACGACTCAAACAACTTTACGCCAAAAGCAATGTTGTCGAAGATGGACATGGGGAACGGCGTGGGTTTCTGGAACACCATACCAACTTTGGCGCGCAACAGTGCGACGTCTTCTTTGCTGGTCAGGAGGTTCTCGCCATCCAGCATGATCTGGCCCTCTGCGCGCTGTTCGGGGTAAAGCTCAAACATGCGGTTAAACACCCGAAGCAAGGTGGACTTGCCGCAACCGGATGGACCGATGAATGCAGTTACCTTGTTCTCGGGTATTTCCAGATTGATACCTTTGAGGGCGTGGAATTTGCCGTAGTAAAAGTTCAAGTCTTTGACGGCAATCTTGGTCTTAGCGGGTGCAGTATTGGTATTGAGCATGGGTGTGTTTCACATGGGTGGATGCAACAGGTATCAGGTCTTGGTGCGGGTCAGTACCCGCGCAAGGATATTCAGGCCGAGTACCGCTGCGGTGATGATGAAGACGCCAGCCCAGGCCAACTTCTGCCAGTTTTCGTAGGGACTCATCGCAAACTTGAAGATGGTGACCGGCAGGCTGGCCATGGGTTCACTCAAGCTGCTGGTCCAGAACTGGTTGCTCAACGCCGTAAAAAGCAGGGGCGCCGTCTCACCGGCAATGCGGGCAACCGCCAACAGTACGCCGGTAATCACGCCGGTCCGCGCCGCTTTGAGCGTAATGCTCAAAATGACTTTCCACTTGGGAGCGCCCAGTGCATACGCCGCTTCACGCAGACCCGGAGGAACCAACTGCAGCATATTCTCGGTGGTGCGAATCACCACCGGAATCACCAGTAAAGAAAGCGCAAGAATACCTGCATAGCCCGAGAACGACTTGAAGCGCGACACGACCACTGCATAGACAAAGAGTCCAATCACAATGGATGGAGCAGACAAGAGGATGTCGTTGACGAAGCGGGTGATGGACGCCAGCCAGCTCTTGGAGTCGAACTCTGCCAAATAGATGCCAGCCATCACACCCACTGGCGTTCCCAATCCTGTGGCCAGAGCCACCATCACAAAAGAACCATAGATCGCATTAGCCAAACCGCCTTCGTCGTTGGGTGGCGGGGTCATTTGGGTGAAAGTGGCAACCGACAGACCTCCGATTCCAAGGCGGATCGTTTCCCACAAAATCCAGAACAACCAGAACAATCCAAATGCCATGGCGGTTAGCGCGAGCCCTGTTGCCAACTGGTTGATGCGCTTGCGGTGCGCAAATTTGGCAGCCTTGCGCTGCAATGCGGTCGCGCTCATGTCTTGGCTCCCTCATTTTTACGCAATTGAGCGAGCAGTAGTTTGGAGAGCGACAAGATGACAAAGGTAATGAAGAAAAGCACCAGTCCCAAATACATGAGCGAGGCCTGGTGCAAGCCCTCGCCGGCCTCTGCAAACTCGTTGGCCAGGGCAGAAGTAATGCTGTTGGCCGCCTGGAACAGGCTCAAGGAATCGAGTTGGTTGAAGTTACCAATAACAAAGGTCACGGCCATGGTTTCACCAATGGCCCGGCCCAAGCCCAGCATGATCCCTCCAATCACACCCGTCTTGGTGTAAGGCAATACAACCTTGGAGACAACCTCCCAGGTGGTCGCTCCCAGGCCGTACGCTGACTCTTTCAACAAAGCGGGAGTCACCTCAAAAACGTCGCGCATCACGGCGGCAATGAAGGGGATGATCATGATCGCCAGAATGATGCCGGCTGACAAGATGCCGATGCCCACTGGAGGACCCGACACAAACGCGCCCAGGTAAGGCACGCCAGAAAAGGCGGCCTGCATGGGTTGCTGCACATAAGTTGCCAGCACTGGGCCGAACACCAGCAAACCCCACATCCCGTAAACAATGGACGGCACCGCGGCAAGCAGCTCGATCGCTGTACCCAACGGCCGCTTGAGCCAGGCGGGCGAAAGTTCGGTCAAAAATAGGGCGATGCCAAAGCTAACCGGAACCGCTATCAACAGCGCGATGAATGAGGTTGCCAGCGTGCCGTAGATCATCACCAAGCCGCCAAACTCTTCCTTGACCGGGTCCCACGTGGTGCTGGTCAAAAAGCCCAGACCATACTTATGGATCGCAGGCC
The DNA here is from genome assembly GCA_025351745.1 of Rhodoferax sp. Lineage (GTDB taxonomy): Bacteria > Pseudomonadota > Gammaproteobacteria > Burkholderiales > Burkholderiaceae_C > Allorhodoferax. The sequence goes on along the minus strand of JANXVI010000279.1, from coordinate 3,923 downwards.
ATGCGCTGATGGTCAGCGATGCCAGGATGGCGATCAGCATTCCCAGGGTAACAAAGGCCGCGCCCTTGGCTAACACAGCAAACACGAGGTCAGCCCAAGGGCCGGATCGGGCCCTTTTGACAGTGGGAGGTTGGGTCATTGCGCGCACCGACTGAGTTGCGGAGGGATTGGAGGAAAAATCGCTGTGTGCAAGTGTAGTTGACATGGTAGTTTTCCCTGACCAATCCCTTTTGAACCCAACGCTCTGATCGTTTACTTGAACGCCACTGGCTTGCCAGCGGTGTCCTTGATTTCACCCCAGGACTTTTGAATGGCAGCGACCACCGCTGGCGGCATCGGTACATAGTCCAAGTCTGCCGCAGACTTCGCACCATTTGTATAGGCCCAGTTGAAGAATTTCAAAGTTTCTGTCGCATTGGCGGGCTTGTCCTGCTTGAGGTGCATCAGGATGAAAGTGGCGCCAGAGATCGGCCATGCGTCCTTCCCAGGCTGGTTGGTCAAAATCTGATAGAACGATTTGGTCCAGTCAGCGCCTGCGGCAGCGGCCTTGAAAGTTTCGTCATCTGGCTTCACAAAATTGCCAGCAGCGTTTTGTATGACCGCGTAGTTCAACTTGTTTTGCTTGACGTAGGAGTACTCCACGTATCCCATGGAGTTGGGCAAACGGCTCACGAACGCAGCCACGCCTTCATTCCCCTTGCCGCCAGCGCCTACTGGCCAATTCACGGCTGTGCCCTCGCCTACTTTGGACTTCCACTCTGCATTGACCTTGCTTAAGTAATTCGTAAAGATAAATGTGGTTCCCGAACCATCGGCACGGCGAACTTGTGCGATGGCTGCGTCTGGCAGTGCCAGTGTCGGGTTCAAGGCCTTGATAGCCGGATCATTCCAGCGTGCAACTTTGCCCAGAAAGATGTCACCCAGCAATTGACCTGTTAGCTTCAACTGGCCGGGCTCAATGCCCTTCACATTGATAACCGGAACGACGCCACCCAATACAGTGGGAAACTGCATCTGCCCCTTGGTCTTCAAAACTTCGTCAGTAAGTGGGGCGTCCGATGCACCGAAGTCCACAGTCTTGGAGTCAATTTGCTTGATGCCACCACCAGACCCGATGGACTGGTAGTTCACCTTGACACCGGTAGCCTTGTTGTACTCCGACGCCCATTTTGAATAGATGGGAGCCGGAAACGATGCACCGGCCCCGGTAATTTCCTGCGCGCTTGCAGCACCGGCAAAGCCCAGTGTGGTGGCAAGAGTCAGGGACAAAAGCGGCAATTTGAAAGCAATTCGCATGGGTAACCTTTATGAGGTGGTTGGATGAATGGGAGGACTTTAAGAATATTTTGTGACAAGTATGTGACAAATGGCTGGCTTTCTAACGCCGGGGCGCTGGGGCTCGATGGCGCTCGGAACGTCAAACCTTGACCGATTTGTCACATCAATGTCACAAAATCTTCCTACGCTACATCGTTTTCAACCCTTGGAACGCACCATGCACCAAACAACCAATGCAGCCTTCGCAATCCTGCGCCGCACTACCCTGATGGCTGCCATTTCGCTGGCGATTGCCGGTTGCGCCACGACTCCCAAGCCCGTCAACTTGGCCGACAGTGTTGCCAGCAATCCGTCTTTGAGCACCTTCAACACCCTGGCCGTGCAAACTGGTTTGTCCGAGACGCTCAAGTCTGGCGGCCCCTTCACCGTATTTGCACCCACGAACGATGCGTTCAAGGCGGTTCCGGCTGCCACCATGGCCGACCTCAGCAAGCACCCTGAAAAATTAAAGGAGGTGTTGAACTACCACGTCACATCCGGCAAGCTGATGGCCGCCAATATCAAAAACGGCGACGTTAAAACACTGAACGGAGCGAACGCGGCATTATCCAAAGCCGGTGACTTCGTCACCGTTGAAAATGCCGCTGTTGTGGTCGCCGATCTGGGCGCAACCAATGGCGTAGTGCACACCATCGACACCGTGATGATGCCGTCCAGGAAGTAAGCTTTCGCGCCATTTCAGCGCCTCTCCGGTGACTTCCAGTCACCGGAACATTGATCAAATTACCCACTAGCCCTCGTGGAATCTGCGTAATACGCTATTCTTTTAATAGCGTGGTTGGCGCTCGTCCGCCACCTTTCATCTGGCTCAGGAGCCCACACACCATGAACTCCCTCCATAACCCTAGCCGCAGAGCCGTTGTGCGTACGCTGGCGGGCCTGTCCTTGGCTGGAATCGCGCCGGTTTGGGCGCAACCCAACAAGCGTGCGCGTGCCGTCACTGCAGCACAAATCGTGGATACCTCCACCAGCCAGATTGATGTGTCCAAAGACTTTCTGGTGGGTTCACGCGCCGCCTGGCAAGAAATCAACAGCCGCGGAGGTCTGCAAGGTGTGGCCGTCAAACACCTCGTTCTGGAGGTCGATGGCACGGCTGCCAGCCTGCGTTCGGCCGTCGATACGCTCAAGAACGAGTCCCAATGCGTTGCCGTGTTTGGCACAGCCGGCGATCGAGCGGCATCCCAGTTGGTCGCCATTCTCGGGCGAGAGTTGCCCGAACTGCCCCATGTTGCCCCCTGGCTGCAAAATGTTGAAGCCATCGTGTCACTCGGTACTTTCACCATCTTCGCGTCACGCCAGGAACAGATTGCGCACGCCATCAAATCCTTGTCGGTCATGGGTATTTCCCAGGTCGGCGCAGTGTATGGGTCAGCAGCGGAGCACTCGGCCTACAAGGCAGACCTGCAACAGGCGGCCAATGCGCTCAAACTCACCATCGTCTCGTACACGACGCCCGGCGATTTGCGGGATCTGGCGCAATCACTGCATGCTGACAGCCCGCGCGTCTTGCTGTTTGTGGGTGGAACCCCGGAACTGGTCCGCTTCTCTCAAGGTGTGGAGAAGCAGGAAGCACAGCGCTACATCATTGCCATGTCCGATGTGAATCTGCAGAGTATTCAGCAAATGGGTATGTCGCGGTTCACACCCATGATCGCCACGCAGGTCGTGCCCATGGTGAATTCCATCCTGCCGATCGTCAGGGCCTATCGCGCCGCGCTCAATCGCTTCTTCGACGAACCCCCCACGCCGCTGAGTCTGGCCGGATATGTATCAGCCCGTTATACACACGAGGTGCTGCAGACCCTGGAGGGACCCATCAACCGTGCTAGCGCATGGCAGGCATTCGCACGCCGTAGCACTGTAGATCTGGGCGGCTTTCGCATTGCCCCCGATGCCCGAAGCCGCGGCTCGGCCTACGTCACCCAGAGCATGATCGCGGCCGACGGCCGTCTGATCGGCTAAACCACGCTCTCGTCAAGTTCGGGCGGATTGGCGCAGAGCAACCCTGGTTCGGCCCAAGGCCGGTGCTATGCTCAGGTGATAGCTCCATTTTTTACTGAACAATACTGATGCAAATGGGAAATCGCCTAGCCGCCGTGGATTTGGGGTCCAATAGTTTTAGACTCGAAATCGGGCGGGTTGAACATGGCGTTTTCCTGCGCACCGAGTATTTGAAAGAAACCGTGCGCCAGGGCGGCGGCCTGGACTACGAACGCAAATTGACTCAGCAGGCCATGCAAGCGGGCTGGGATTGTCTGGCACGGTTCGGCGAACGCTTGGCAGGCTTCAAACCCCATGAAGTGCGGGCCGTCGCTACACAGACACTGCGCGAAGCCCGCAACCGCGATGAATTTTTGCAGCGCGCCAACACCATACTGGGCTTCCCCATCAATGTGATCTCTGGCCGCGAAGAAGCGCGCCTGATCTACCAGGGTGTGGCCCAGTTGCTGCCCCAGTCGGACGAACGCCGTCTCGTTATCGACATTGGCGGACGATCCACGGAGCTCATCCTCGGCCAGGGCACCACGCCGCTTGTTATGGAGTCGTTCCGTGTTGGCAGCATCGCCTGGTCCACCCGCTACTTC
>JANXVI010000258.1 GCA_025351745.1 Rhodoferax sp. | reverse complement strand
GTCGGTAGGTGGCTTACTGGCTTGGCGCATTGCGCTGAGCTACGCCGACACTGGTATCAACCAATCGCTGAAACAGTCGGTGCGCGCGCTGGCGCGGCAGGTCAAGCCAGTGGGCTCGGGCCTGCTGGTGGACTTTCCGCGCGCCGCACAAGACGTGTTGGAGCAGGACCCGACGGACCGCATGGGCTACATGGTGTCGTCCCCGCCTGGCAGCTTTGTGCTGGGCAACGGCAAGCTGCCCCCGCCGCCCGAGAATGTGCCGATACCCACGGGCGAGCCGCTGATTTATGACACCCGACTGGCCGACAAGCCGGTGCGCATTGCCTTGCTGGAGGTCACCTACGGCGAAGCCAATGCCCCCCAGCGCTTGCGGGTGCAGGTCTCCAAAAGCCTAGCTGTGCAGGAGCGGGTGGCCCGTGAGCTGGTGTTTGACATGCTGGTGCCGCTGGCCGCATTGGGTGTGTTGCTGGGCATCATCATCAATGCGGGTATTGCCCGCGGTCTGCGGCCACTTAAACGAATGGAAGCCCAGTTGGGCGACCGCGCCGGGCTGGCGCTGTCGGCCTTGCCGCCGATCGAACTGGCGCAGGCCCCGCATGAGGTGCATTCACTCGCCCTGGCCGTCAACCAACTGCTGGACGCCGTGCGCCGCAGCCTCAGCCAGGAAAAGCGCTTTGTCAACGACGCAGCCCACCAGTTGCGCACACCGTTGGCGGGCCTTGTCAGCCAGACCGAGCTGGCGCTAAATGAGAGCGAGCTGCCTGCCATGAAGGAGCGTATGGTCAAGGTCCATGCCGGTGCGCTGCGCAGTGCCCACTTGGTGCACCAATTGCTGTCGTTGGCGCGCACCGAGGCCGACGTAACCCTGCACCCACTGGATGTGGCCCAACTGGCGCGCGAGGTGGCGCGTGAGTGGACGCCGCGCGCGCTGGCCGCTGGCGTGGACCTGGGCTATGAGGGCGAGGGCAGTGTGTCGGTGCAGGGCGAAAAGCTGCTGTTACGAGAAGTGCTCAACAACCTGATCGACAACGCCCTGCATTACGCGGGCGATGGTGCCACCTTGACCGTGCGGGTACGGCGAGAAGGCGCCTGTTGTGTGCTGGAGGTGGAAGACAACGGGCCCGGCCTCTCCAGCGCCGATTTGCCACGCGTCTTCGAGCGCTTCTGGCGCGCCAGCGAGCTGCCGGGCGGCTGCGGCCTGGGGCTGGCTATCGTTGCAGAGATCGCCCACCGCCATAGCGGCAGCGCCACGGCATGCGCGACGAAGCCCAATGGCTTGACGATTCGTATCCAGCTACCGATGTTGCATTAGAGTGCTGGCCAGAAGTCTGAAAACCCTTTTTTGGGGTTGTTGTTGGCTATTTTCTTTACGATGTAGGCAAATTCGACTATAGCCCTCGCAGAATAACCTATGCTGCTATCAAAAATGTAGCGATGTGTAGCGAATGGCATGTCGCATGCGCCGTCGCACGGCTGCGCAGCGGTAACCAAAATAGAATCTTGTTTCAGACCGGGTTACCACCGTAGTGGGGCTATGCTGTGTCGTCGCTCTGCGGCCCCATGCATGCCCCGTGTGGCGCAGCACGCTAGCCTGCCGTACCCCATGCGCACAGACCACCTTGCCTTTTTTTCATCCCTGTTCCTGTCCCGGTTGGCCGACCAGGTATTGCTGTTTCTGGTGCCACTGGTCGTGTTTCACACTACGCAAAGTGCGGCCTGGTCTGGCATGGCGTTTTTTGCCGAAACCTTGCCACGGTATGTGTCGTTCCCGGTGTGTGGCGCTCTGTGCGACCGCATCGCACCCCTGCGCCTGCTGCGTTCCAGTCAGCGGCTGCGCGCCGTCGTGTGTCTGGTCGGTGCCGTGGTCGCGGCGCTGACGGGAGGCGTGGTGTGGCTGGTGTTGCTGTCGGCCGTCTGTGGCGTGCTGACCACTCAGGGCCTGATGGCCCGTGAGGTCATGCTGCCCCAGGTGTTTCGGGATGACCGCATGGACCGGGTTCTAGCCCATGCTCAGATTGCGGACCAACTGGGCATGGTGCTGGGCCCCATGCTTGCGGCCCTGGCATTGGAGTGGTTGCGCTGGGAGTGGGTCGTGGTTGCCACAGCGGCATTCTTTTTGGCCGCGGACGGTGCGATGCAGGTGTGGCGCAGCGCCAGTGCCGTGCCCTTGCGTGAGCCACCCACCGCACAGCCGTCGCACAGCATGCATTGGCTGCAGCCTTACAGCACGGCGTGGCAGCATGTGTTGCGTCTGCCGGGCTTGGCTCCGCTGATCGTGCTGACATCGGGTGTCAACCTGGTCATAGGCGTCACGCTGGCCACGTCGGCCGCCATGGTTACGGGCCTGTTGCACCAGTCCGCCCACGTCTATGCACTGCTGCAGACTGCGGGCGCCGTAGCTACGGTCGCTATTCTTATATGGGTGGCTCGCAAGGCGATGGCGCTGCGCAGCCTCGGGTTGCTTTCCTACACCTGCATTGTGGTGGGCGGGCTGGTCACTGCGGTTAGCAGCAGCCTATGGGTTTATGCAGCTGGTTTTCTGGCCGTGGTCGGGTTTGACAAGATGTTCAGCGTTTACATCCGTGTGCGCCGACAAATGGTCATACCGGCCGCAGACCTGGGCAAGACAACGGGCCTGGTGGTTTTGCTCAACAACCTCAGCCAACCGGTAGCCGGACTGCTGGTAGGACTGTTTGCCGGGCGGGTTGATGCGCGCCACGTCATTCTTGTTCTGGCCTTTGGCATGGGCATATTTGGTGTGCTGGGTTTGATCCTTGGCAAGGCGCGCAGCCCGCGTGCGTGAGGCCGTAAGTGGTATCAGTACAAGTACGCATTGATAGACAGATGGGCGGGACGCACACTGCGCCAGCTGAGGTATCGCCTCCTTTCCCACTTTTGAAAGTCCTTTGTATGAAATACGCGCTTCGATCGCTGGCCCTGGCTCTCAGTTGTGCCCTTGCTGCCGGGCTCAGTTTTGCCCAGGCCTCGGGCCTGACCCGCGTCATGGTCACCAAGGCCGACGTGTCGGTTCCCAACCGCGAGGCCGTGGTGGCGCGGGTGGAAGTCGCGCCAGGTGCCGTGGCGGGGTGGCACACGCATCCGGGCGACGAGATCAGCTACGTGATGGAAGGAGAGGCCACGTTGCTTATCGCTGGCCAAGCGCCCCGCAAGCTGGCAGCGGGTGAGGCCTTTGTGGTCCCCGCGGGCATGGTTCACAACGCGATGAACCATGGGACGATACCGACCAAACTGGTGGGCGTGTATGTGGTGGAAAAAGGCCAACCCCTGGCGTCACCCGCCGCGGCACCGGCGCAGTAGCCGCGGGGCCTCGTCTCCCATACCTTGCCTGGGCCGCCACGCTATGGCCGTGCCATCAGGTCATGTTGTTTGCAACCAGGCATGCAGTGGTCACCCACTGTAAAAAGATTGATGCAAATAGACTATGTGGTATGACCCTGATATTTCGAAAGCTCTTATTTTTGTGGTTGCTGCCAGCAGCATTGGTTGGCCTATCGTTCGTTTGGCAAGGGCATACAGATTTCAATCTGTGGGACGAAGGCTTCCTGTGGTACGGGGCGCAGCGCGTGTTGGCGGGAGAGGTGCCCATCCGGGACTTTCTTGCGTATGACCCCACGCGTTATTACTGGGCAGCAGCCATCATGGGTGTACTGGGCAACGATGGGGTTATCAGCCTCAGGCTAGGCGCCGCCTTGTGCCAGGCGGTGGGTCTGGTGCTCACTCTGAACCTCATCAGCCGATCAGATAACAGGCTAGGTCGCACAGACATCCTGTTCCTACTGGCGTCCATCATCGTGTTGATGTTGTGGATGTACGTGTACTACAAGGTGTACGACGTTGTTGCAGCGCTGTTGTTGGTGGCCGTTCTCGCCTGGTTCCTTGACAAGCCTTCCACCTATCGGACCTTTTGGCTTGGTGTCTGCGTGGGGTTTGTGGCGACCATCGGGCGCAATCATGGTGTGTACGCATTGGTGGGCTGTGCCGGTGCGATGGCATATACCAACATTGGCAGGAAAGATTTGGCCGCGTGGTTAGAATCTTTGCCCGTGATTGCGGCGGGTATTGCGCTTGGGTTCGCTCCGGTCTGGGTTGCAATGCTGGTGGTAGATGGCTTCGCATCCGCGTTCCTGGACAGCATCCGTTACCTGTTTGAAATGAACGCAACCAACCTGCCATTGCCTGTGCCATGGCCATGGCACAGCGGGCTGCTGTCGATGCCCAAGGGGCTCGCCGTGCACGGCTTTTTTGCGGGGCTTTGCTTTGTCGCACTGCTGGTTTTCCCGTCGGTCACTATTCCCTGGATCGTCGTGTGCAAGACCAGGAACATGCCGCTCAACCCCGCCGTGGTAGCCGCTGCATTCCTGTCGGTTCCCTATGCCCATTACGCGTTTTCTAGGGCGGACGTGCCTCACTTGTCGTTTGCTATCTTCCCGATGCTGATCGGCTGCCTGTTGGTCGTGCAAGAGCTGCAGCCCAGGTTCAAATGGCCATTGCTGGGTGGGGTCGTTGCCGTAAGTGTGCTATTGATGCTTCCGCTCCAGCCTGTTGGAAAGTGCTACATCGTTCATAGATGTGTGGATGTGAGTATTACGGGTGATGTCATCCATGTGCCGGAGAAGAAAGCGGCTGAGGTCCGCATATTGCAGAAATTGGTTGCAGACTATGCGCCAGGTGAAAGCAGTTTTCTGGTGACCCCATCCTGGCCAGGCGCATATCCGCTGTTTCATCAAAAGTCGCCCGTGTTCGATATCTATACCTTGTTGAAAAGATCGGATGCATTCCAGCAAAAGGAGATTGCAAGCTTGGTGGAAGCAAAGCCCAGCCTTGTTGTTATGGTGGAAGAGCCCCTGGATGGAAGGAGCAGCCACTTTCTAAAAAATGCGAATTCGTTGATTTATGCCTACGTGTTGGAAAATTTTGTGGAGGTACCGGTCCCCGAATTCCCGACGTTGAGAGCATACCGGTCTCATGCCTCCGAAACCACACGATGAGGCTAGCGGCGAAACCCGCCATCGGGCGTCAGGGCACTGCGGGCTTTGTCGACGTTGTCGACGTTGTCGATTGGATGTGAACCTGTTCCATCAGGCAGGCGTATATCCGCCTAGAGGGCGGTGTCGCCCCAGCAGCCAGGCAGGCGCCTGCCCCCGCGGCCACTGCGGCGCGCAAGTGAACGTCCCAGCCCGCATCGGGTTGGTGCAGTGTGCTGCTGAGAAAGCCTGCAAGGCTGCAGTCGCCTGCGCCCACGGTGTCGACGACGGTGATGCTCGGAGGTGTCGCATGCCAAGCCTGGCCTTGCGCATAGAGCGTTGCGCCTTGCGATCCCTGTGTGTAAAGGACAGTCGCAGCGGGGCGCATGGCACGCAACCGGAGCAGGGCCACACGTGCATCGGGTATACGGAACAAGCCGCACACGTCTTCTTCTGAGACCTTGATCAGGTCGGCAATGGCGACCAAGCGCGCCAGTATCGGGTCATACGTGCTGTCCATGCCATTGCGAAAATTCGGGTCGTAGCTGATCTTGATGCCGCGTTCGCGCAGGCCCTCGGCCAACACCACCAGCCGCTCGGCCAGCGGCGCGCGGGTCAGGCTGATGCCACCAAAATGCGCCCAACGTACCTCGGCTTCCCAGCCTTGCGGGAGGGCGTCCACGTTGAAATACAGGTCGGCGCTGTCGTCACCCACAAAGAAGTAGGCCGGTGGCTGGGTGGCGTGCACGATTGCCAGCAGCGGTGAACGGGTATTGCGTTGCAAAAAGCGCAGGTCGAGCCCGGCGTCGAAGCTGGCCTGCCAGAGCTGGTCACCGAAACAATCCTGGCTTATAGCGCCGCCAAATGCACTGGCAATACCAAAGCTGGCCATGAACTGCGCCACATTCCACGGTGCTCCGCCCGCTACGCTTTTCCACGCATGCGCGCCGGTTTGCAGCATGTCGGTCAGCGCCTCACCAAACGCAACGAAACGGGGGAGGGTGGTATGGGGGCTCATGTTTGGCGAAGGGTAGTGCCCATGGCTCGCAAGACATCGCAACAGGCTCCAATGTTGTGGTAGTCGACCTTGCCCGCCGGGCTCTTCTCGCGGGTGTGGTTGCGGTTGGCGGGGTCCAGGATACGAAACCAGGCGCCATGTTGGTGGTCCACAAAGTGTGTCCAGCAGTAACCCCAAATTTTTTCATACCAAACCCAGTACGCAGGGTCGTTGGTGCGGATGGCCAGCAGCGCTGCAGCGGCCAGTGACTCGGCCTGCACCCAGTGGTATTTGTCGGCATCGCAGATGCGGCCATCGGGTGCAAATCCGTAGTGCAAGCCGCCATTTTCAGCGTCCCAGGCTTTGGTAACACCGGCCTTAAAAAGCGCTACCGCCCGGGGCAGATGCCATTCTGCGGGCGCGTGTGCATCGAGCTGCAGCAACAGCTTGGCCCACTCAGTCAGATGGCCACTTTGGAAACCCCAAGGACGGAAGATATTCGATTTGTCGTTCAGGTTGTAGTCCCAGTCTACGGACCAGTCCACGTGGTAGTGCTCCCACACCAGGCCATTGGCCAATGCCGCTTGGCGGCAGGTGATGTTGCGCGCCAGGCATTCGGCGCGTTCGATGTAGTGCGTTTCTTGCGTTGCGGCGTAGGCTGCAATCATCGCCTCGCAGGCGTGCATGTTGGCGTTTTGGCCGCGGTAGGCTGCCAGCGTCCAGTCAGGCGTTGCTTCATCGGCATAGAGGCCCGCGGCGGGCTCCCAGAAATGCGCTTCCGCCAGCTCAAAGGTCTCGGCCAGCCAGCCGTGTGCGGCATCCATGCCGCAGCGATAG
>JANXVI010000227.1 GCA_025351745.1 Rhodoferax sp. | reverse complement strand
CGCCGTCACCGCCGTAGGGTTGTTGGCGCTGCCGTGGGTTTGTTTGCGCCTGCCGCGCAGCGAATAGGCGCCCCAGGCCACCCCCGCGCCCAACATGGCTGCCGAGCTCCCAAACCCCGGGGTTGCCAGGCCCGGCAGCATCAGCGCCGTGAGCCCCGCTACCGCCAGCGCAAAGCCGCCAAGCTGCAGCTTGCGCATGCGTTCGCCCTGGTACAGCCCCCATGCAATCATGGTGGCCTGCACCGCGCCAAACAGCAGCAGCGCGCCGGTGGCAGCCGTCATGCTCAAGTAGGCAAACGAAAACCCGGCTGCATAGACAAACAACGCCAATGCCGACCAGCCATCGCCGGGCAGCGTGGTGGTCGTCGGCCTTTGGTGCTGCGCGTTTTGCTTGTGCTGCAGCCACCACACCAGGGCGCTCAGGGTGATGGCGCCGGACAACAACCGCACACTGGTGAAGCTGGCCGCGTCAATAGCGCCGCCCTTGAGCGCCACCCGGCACAGCAGGGAGTTGCCAGCAAAGGCCAGCATGGCCAATGCAACCAGCGAAAAATTGAGTAGGGAGCCCATTGCAAGTCAGTGTACGCCTGACTTTGCTATGTGGAAAATATGCCTCTAGCCCTCGTGGAATATGCGCAGACAGCTACCAAAGTTATAGCGAATTGAGAAACTCAACAGCCCGCGCAAAGGCGTCGTCGAAGGTGGGCCGACAAGTCCACGCGTTGGCGCGGGTGCGCTGCCATATGCATCAGGCCCATGCCGGGGTGGGTGACTGCAAGGCATGCGCCCATTGCACCAGGTGCTTCCACAGCGTTTTGGGCGGGGTGTGGGTTGTGTGTGCTGCCTGCTCCACGGCGGCCAGGATGAGTGCCAGCGGGGCTTCGTCCAGCAGGGTGGCAATGTGGGGCGTTATGGCCTCGGGCAAGTCGCCCCGCACCAGGGCATGGACCAACTCGGCAGGCAGTAGCACGCGCCGGTAGCTCACGCTGGCGGTTTGGCTCAGCAGCGCCAACGCGTCCAATGAGGCGGGCTTGGGGCGGGCATCCAGCTCCAGCCCCAGCAAAGCCAGCAGCGCGAGCAGCTTGGCCGCACCCAGGTCTACCAGCGTGCCGTTTTCCAGCTGGTTCACCGTGGCCCGCGACGGACCGCACAGCTTGGCCAGCCTGTCTTGCGACAGGCCCAAAGCGGTGCGCCGGGCATGGATGAGGGGTGCCAGGTCGTGCAGAGTCGTGGGTGAAGCAAAGCACCGCGACTGAAAAATGTCAAACATGTTTGACATAAATTATTGGGGTATGGGCTGACGCTATGTGCCAATTTGGCTTCAAGCCCTCGTTCAATATGCTTCAGATGCTACTGAAAGAGTAGCAAGCTAGATTTAAAGCGCAGATATTTGCCGTTGTAGCGCCGGCAAGTCGTTCTGGATGGTTTGCCACACGATGGCAAGGTCTACCGTGAAGTAGCCGTGCGCCAGTGCATTGCGCATTTCGTAGGCAAAACCCCAAGGCACGGCAGCGTGTTGCGCCACAAAGTCGGGGTGGTTCTTGGCAATGTTGTTGCAGGCCTCACCAATGACTTCCAGGTTGCGGATCACGGCATCACAGGTCTTGCGGTCGGCCATGAATCTGGCCAAGTCCATACGCGATGTGTATTCCTGAATGTTGCCTATGGCCTCCAGAATGTGTTGGAGGTAGTCCGCCACCCGCAGCGGGTGCGCCCGGCTCATACCGCCAACGCCTCGCGCAGCACCTGATCGCGAAAACTGGCAGGCAGGCTGTTGGGCGTGAGCACATCCACATCCATACCCAGAAGCTGCTTTAGCTCGAAGCGAATGGCACCAATGTCCATCAATGTGGTCTGGGCGGTAGGCTCAACCAGCAAGTCCAGGTCGCTGCCCTCGACATCATCACCATGCAACACGGAGCCAAAAACCCGCACACCGCTCACGCGGTGGCTTAAAGCAATCTCACGGATGCGGGTGCGATGATGGGATAAGGCTTCTGAAGGGCGCATGGCCGGAGTGTACTGGAGTTGGTGGGCTATGTACCTAATCAGCTGCTAGCCCCCGTGCAGTGGACTTATGCAGCTACAAAAAGCGTAGCGATAATGTTCTGT
>JANXVI010000225.1 GCA_025351745.1 Rhodoferax sp. | reverse complement strand
TTGATTTCGACCACGCCATCGGTGAAGGTCTTACCGTGTGCGGTGTACGGCTCGGCCAGCTTGCCGGTCACAGAGCGCACCGTCCAGCCCGCCTTGGGCATGGGCTGCGCACCGGTAAAGCCTGCCGGAATGCTGACCTGGATGCCAGTGGTGGCAGCACCATCGCAACCATGGCCTACGCGGAAGGTGGCGCGGTAGCTGGCATTGGCCGCAGCCGCGCCATCCTGCAAAACGATATGGGGAAATGCGGCGCTAGCCCACGTGGAAAGAGCGCAAGCAGCTATCAAATAAATAGCAAATGAATGTTTCATGGAAGTTATACCTGTATCTGAAAAACCGTCGGCAGGGCATGCGCATACAACCAGCAATTGCAGCTACCACGTCCCAAAATGTCCGACCCGAGGGGTCAGTGGTTTCAAACAGAAACGGGCGGGCCACGGGCCGGAAGCGGTGGCGCCGACAGCCGTGTGTGCGGCGCATCCACCGGCCGGGGCAACGCATAAGCCATGCCGGTGGCCGGGGCCAATACAGTTACAAAATTCTGCGGTGGGGGTGCGCCAACCGCCGCGCACAGTGGGCAATCCAGCGTGTTGCGCAGGGCGCCGATGTCTTCGTCGCCACCATCGGCAATGATCTTGATCGCCCCAGCGGCCGAGCACACCAGTTGCACGCTTTGCGGCTTGACCAACGGAGACGCAATGGCGACAACCATGGACAACGCAAACCATACCAGCACGAAGCGGGCTAGCAGGTGAGCGGTACGCAGGGTGTGCATGGACCGGATTATCGCAGTCAAAAAGCAAAGAACCTTCAATCTGCGTATATTCACGCACCAAGTGACCCAGGAGACCCCATGGAATTGAACATCAACGGCAATCCCACACAAGTAGACACCGACCCCAATATGCCCCTGCTGTGGGTGCTGCGCGACGTGCTCAACATGACCGGCACCAAATTCGGTTGTGGTGTGGCCGCTTGCGGCGCCTGCACGGTGCGCCTAGACGGCGAAGCCACTCGATCTTGCGTGATGCCCGTTTCGGCCGTCATCGGCAAAAACATACAAACGATCGAATCCCTGGGCACACCCGACAAGCCCCATGCGCTGCAAGCGGCGTGGATTGCCGAACAAGTGCCCCAATGCGGCTACTGCCAAAGCGGCATGTTGATGGCCGCCGCCGCGCTGTTGGAAGCCAAACCCAAACCCACCGACGCCGACATCGACGAAGCCATGCGCAATATCTGCCGCTGCGGCACCTACCAACGGGTACGCGCCGCTATCCACCGCGCTTCAGGAGCCACAGCATGAAGCGCCGCACACTGCTGTTGAGCGCCCTGGGCGCCGTGGGTGGACTTAGCGCCTTGGTGGTGGGCTGGGGAGTGCTGCCCGCCCGATCGCGCTTGGGGTCGCCCGACATGATGCTGCCCACAGAAGGCGCCGTTGCTCTGAATGGCTGGATCAAAATCGCGGCGGATGGCAGCGTCATTTTGGCCATGCCGCGCAGCGAAATGGGCCAAGGCGTGCACACCGCGCTGGCAATGTTGGTGGCCGAAGAACTGGACGTGCCCTTGGCCCGTGTGCGTTTGGAGCAAGCCGGTACCGACAAGATCTATGGCAACGTCGCCATGCTGTTGGGCAGCCTGCCCTTTCACCCGTTGGACTCTGAAGACGGCCACAAGACAACAACCGTCAAGGTGGGCCAATGGATGGTCGGCAAAATCGCCCGCGAGCTGGGCATTGACGCCACCGGTGGCTCATCCACCATTGCCGATGCCTGGGAGCCGCTGCGCAACGCGGCGGCTACCGCCCGCGCCAGCCTGATGGGTGCGGCTGCGGCGCAGTGGCAGCAGCCCGTGCAAGCGTTGAGCGTAAAAGACGGCGTGGTGTCCCACAGCTCGGGCAAATCGGCCCACTATGGTGAACTGGCCGCTGCTGCTGCTGGCACAGCATCCGGTACCGTCACGCCGAAGGACCGCAACGACTGGAAGCTGATCGGCCAGCCCGCACCCCGCACCGACATACCCGCCAAGACCAATGGCACAGCCCAGTTTGGGTTGGATGTGCGCCTGCCCGGCATGTTGTACGCCCAGGTTCGCATGGCTCCCATGCTGGGCGGCACCGTTGCCAGCCTGGATACGAAGGCCGCATTGGCCATGCCCGGTGTAGAACGCCTGGTAACGCTGGATGCGGTGGGTGGATCTACCGCGGGCTTTGCCGTCGTGGGCAAGACCACCTGGCATGCGCGCCAGGCGGCGCAGGCGGTAGACGCCAAATGGCAGCAGCGGGTCCAAGGTGCGCTAGACACGGCCCAGATCGAGGCCCAACTGTTGACCACTCTGAAGCCCGGCGAAGGCTTTACGTTTTTTGAAAAGGGCAAGGCTGCAGACGCCGAAAGCGCAGCCGTGCGCACGATAGAAGCCACCTACCACGCGCCCTACCTGGCCCACGCCACGATGGAGCCGATGAACTGCACGGCACTCGTGAAGGACGGCAAGCTTGAGATCTGGGCCCCCACCCAGGTGCCGCAAATGGCCCGCGCTATGGCCGCAAAAGTGGCGGGTGTCGACATCGCCAACGTCACACTGCACACCACGCAGTTGGGCGGTGGTTTTGGCCGTCGGCTCGACGTGGACTTTGTAGCCCAAGCCGTGCGCGTGGCCATGGAATGCGGTGGCAAGCCGGTGCAACTGGCGTGGTCGCGCGAAGAAGACACCACCCACGACTTTTATCGCCCCATGCACGTGGCCAAACTGCAAGCGGCGGTCGACGCCCAAGGCGCCGTCACCAGCCTGCGCATCCAGTCTGCGGGCGATGCCATCAGCCCACGCTGGATGGAGCGCGGCCTGCCCGCCCTGGCCGGCCCCATTGACATGCCCGACAAGACCACGGCCGAGGGCTTGTTTGACCTGCCTTACGCCTTTGCCAACCAGCACATGTCGCATGTGGCCACCCGCATGGGCGTGCCGGTAGGCTTTTGGCGCTCGGTCGGGCATTCGCACAACGCCTTTTTCTCTGAGAGTTTTATCGACGAGCTGGCGGCAGAAACCAAACAAGACCCGGTAGCCTTCAGAAGCGCCTTGCTCAAAGACGCACCGCGTTATTTGGCCGTACTCAAACTGGCAGCCGACAAGGCGCAATGGGGTACGCCGCTGCCGGCCGGTCGCGCGCGGGGTGTGGCCTTGCACGAATCGTTTGGAACCATCGTGGCTGAGGTGGCTGAAGTCTCTCTACAAGACGGCAAGCCGCGCGTGCACCGCGTGGTTTGCGCGGTGGACTGTGGCACCGTGGTCAATCCCAACACCGTGGCGCAGCAAATGGAGAGCGCCGTCATCTTTGGCCTGACCGCCGCTCTGTACAGCAAGATCGACATCAAGGATGGCGCAGTGCAGCAAACCAGCTTCCCCAACTACCCCATGGTGATGCTCGCCGAAGCGCCGGTGGTAGAGACGTGGATCGTACCGAGCACCCGTGACCCTGCAGGTGTGGGCGAGCCGGGCGTGCCGCCCATTGCACCGGCAGTGGCGAACGCATGGTTTGCGCTGACTGGCAAACGGGCGCGGCGCTTGCCTCTGGTCACTTAATTTTTGGGGGCGGCAATCCTGCTAAACCCTTTAATAGGTCAGCGCTGTCGAAACGGACAAACCTATTAGATTAAGTAGTGGTCGACTGGCGAGAAAAGTCGCAGAATGGGTTCAAGTCTCGCGCAAACCCTGCGATCTTCGCAGACGGTGTGCGAACTGGAAGCTCGGGGCAACACCATGATCCTTTTTGCCGAGGAACAGGATTCCGCACTACTGGTCTCGCCCAATTGGCGGCCCAAGGACACCTGGTGCGTGCTGATGGTGGACGACGATGCCGTCGTGCACACGGTGACCCGGCTGGCCCTGCGCGGATATGAGTTCCGAGGGCGATCACTGGAATTTATCAGTGCCTTCTCTGGCAGCGAAGGGCGTCAAATTTTCAAAGAACGCCAAGACATCGCTGTGGCCATGGTCGACGTGGTCATGGAACGAGAACAGGCCGGGCTGGAGCTGATCGACTATGTACGCCATACCTTGGGCAACCACAGTACGCGCATGGTGGTGCGCACTGGCCAACCCGGACTCACCAACGAGAAAAACAGCTTTGATGCCTACGAGATCGACGACTACCGTGAGAAGACCGAGTTGACCATCCAGAAGTTGCGGGCTTTGCTGGACCAGCAACTGGGAGCGTATCGGGAGCCGGGGTTGGTTCAATAGCGCAGCGCAGTCGCCTGAGACTTGTAAGAAGACCAGAATATCGATTGATTGTGTAGTGACTCATCATCCCGGCCCCCATACCGACCAGCGAAATTCACTGCCAGCGATATATGCTGCGGCTCCATTCACACGCTTGCTTTTGTAGTCGATACGCATTGGCACATCAACGAGATCCCCATCATCATCGATCGCACATGTAATTTCATCGATACTCTTTTGCGCTTGTCGGAACAATTCAGCGTACATAGCCGTCCCTTGGATAAGAGGCGTTAACCGGAGCAGCAGATTGTTCCGTGTCTCATCGTCTGAATGTTGCACATGGTTGGAGCTTGCTGCTTTCAGCACTTTATTTATGGCGGAGTTGCAGGTGACAAACCCGTCTACATACGTCCTTAGTGCGCTTCGCTCAGCAGCGGTTGGCTTCACTTCCATATCCATCATGTAGTCTGAGGGGATTTCCGGCCAATAGGCAGGGAATTTTCCTAGCA
>JANXVI010000156.1 GCA_025351745.1 Rhodoferax sp. | reverse complement strand
ACAATGCGGTACTTGCCAGCAGCGCGTTGGTGTAGCGCACCCCATAAAAATTGATGTGTGGACGCTGGCCTTGATGAAGGTATCCGCGTACCGTGACCAATCGAGGCGTGTGCATCAGGCACAGCGTTTTGCGCTTGTGGGCCGGCAACCAATTGAGCATGGCGCCACCGCCGTGCAGGGAGTGCTCGATTGCTTCCAGAGGAGTTCGACCGTTTAGTCCGTTATGCGGCATGGCGTTGTAGGCCGCAATGGCCGCTTCCAACAATTCCTCGAGTTCATCCAACGACACATAGAGCCGCAAGTTTCCTTTTGGATCCGCTAGGGCACGGCGCAAGTCCCGGGCGTTGGAGCCGGTATAGCCAGGAAGACGACTTGAAAGGGTTGCTGCGACCGACCCGAAGAAGCGCTCTATGTACGGACGATCATCGGGCGCATGTGCCGGGCCGGCGTCGATGAAGCATCCGATGAATTCTGCTAATGCGTGCCGGACGTCGGCAGCCAGGTTTGCCTTAGCGTTGTCCAGCTTGAACCATTGCCAAGTCGCATATTGCAGTTCAGGAAGCTTGTCGGAAGGAAAGCCGCCGAGCGCACCATAGCTAACCCCGGGCAGCGTGAATGTCATCCTTCGATGCGGCTCGAGCCCTGCTTCGATGGTCCGGATCACATCATAGGCGCTGTACTCTCGGTTAAGGCTGATGTGGTAGCCCAGCACCGCACGGGTGCAAACGTCGATGATGACGAGTAGCCAGATGCGTTCGATCTCAAATTCCTGTTCAAAACCCAGCGGATCACGGACCACGACTTTGAGACGGACATCAAGCCGGTGACCGTCAAACTCAACAACGTCTAGAACATGCAATGCCGGCGGTGCATTCGTGGCGACATCCGAAGGCAAACCTTTTAGATGGGTCGCACCAGCAAGAGTGGCGGTTCGGGCGAACGTCTGCATGCAGCGTTCGTGGGCATAGCGGGCTAGTGATCGAATGCCCATTCGGTCGGTATTGAACGGGTAATCGTTTGCCCTTATGTCCAGCGCCCGGCATTCACGTAGGAAGCTTAGGTGCAAAGGCTTCAATCCGCGCAAGCGAGTGCGCAGACCGTCATCGGTGCTCACCTGAGTGATCGAGATGCGCTTCTCCTGGATTTGTCGGCCAACCCAGTCAGCCAAAGTGGGAGACTTTTGAATGAGTGCCGAAAATGCGCCAGCTGTGCCGCGGCTACCGCCAATTGGAAACACTTGAGTTTTGGAAATGCGTTCGTATTGGGCCACACGGCTGTAGGGAACCAGCGCGCGATAGCCAAAGATACGGCCGTCATCATGAGGCCTGGCGCATCGATCCAGCAACCGATAAAGCTGACTGCGATCGACTCCTGTTTCGCTTTCGATACCGTTGATGGAGGCATGCTGGCAATACATCTCAATTGCACGGCGGCGTGCAAGAAATGAATGACGTTGGTCCGCATCTGTGAATGGCTGTCCAGAAGCGCACTTTTCTGGCTTTTAAGCGCGGTTTTGATCCCGCTTGATCAACCCATCACTTGATTTCATTCTGGTGGCCCGCGGGCCACCAGAACGGGCGCGTTTCATAATCCGGCCATTGCTAAGGTGGTGCCGGAGGTGTCTTGCACGAACAGACCGGCAGACTTTTTCTATGTGCACGATGCCAGGCACAAGTCCTGGTGTGCAGCCCATGTGACCGTGGCCAGCGCTACTGCGCCAGTGGCTGCGCAAATATCACCCGACGAAGCCGCCAACGCGAAGCAGGCAAGCGCTATCAGCAAAGTCGCGCCGGGCGCCACAAGCATGCAGCGCGCATGCACCAGTGGCGCAAACGCCGCGCAGCCACAACAAAGATAGTGACGCATCACAGTTCCCAGGCCACCCCTGCCGATGCTGTACTACCGGCCAACGGGTCACCCCCGGCAATCTCGCCAGATTCACAGGCCCCATCACCATGCACTCTTATCGCCCCGGATTCCATTGCACTGAGCACCACCGCCAATTCTCGGATCAGCATTCCTTCACCATCCTGGCGCTGCCACTGGTGCCAATCACCCTGTGCAGCGCTGGTACGCCAAGGCTTTCTTCGCCACAGCAGGTGGGGGCGTAATGGTTGTTACCCCTGAACTGCGCGCCCAGATCCTGCGCCTGTACCTGGCCGACCGATGGCGTATCGGCACCATTGCCCGCCAATTGCAGCTTCACCGCGACACCGTGGGACGCGTTTTGGCGGTCTCCAATGTGCTGCGTGCGCCTGGCGCCGTGCCAGTCCGTTTGATGGACCCCTTCATGCCGTTCATTCAGGAAACGCTGGCCAAGTTCCCCACGCTGGCGGCCAGTCGTCTGTACGCCATGGCTCAAGAGCGTGGCTATGGTGGCGGCAGCTCGCATTTCCGCCATTTGGTGGCGCCCCTGCGTCCCCGGCCCATGGCTGAGGCGTACTTGCGCCTTCGCACCCTCGCCGGTGAACAGGCCCAAGTGGACTGGGCCCATATGGGATATGTAATGGTTGGCAAGGCCAAGCGGCCCTTGATGGCCTTTG
>JANXVI010000153.1 GCA_025351745.1 Rhodoferax sp. | reverse complement strand
ACGTCATGATTATCCTTATAATCATTCAATGATAAAAATTCACCTAAAGCTGAGGTTTTAACTTACATGAGTAGGATTTTGTATTTTGGCCTTCTGGGCGCAGATTCGGAGTGCCGATCGGCCCAAGGCGCTGACTAGCGGGCCAGAAGCGGCCCCAGGTGATGTGCAGTAGCAGATGGGGTCGTGTACGACCCAACCGAACAGCATGGTCGATCAAATGATAGGCAAGGCCGGGAGAAATTTCAAGAAGGAGTTTGGGGAGCGATGTCAGATAACCCCGTTTTGCCTTATTTTGATGCTGTCTTAGATGTACTATTGCATCATTTGAGATGAATGAAGGAGGCCTCCCAGATGCGCACCACGGTCACTATCGACGATACCCTCTACCAAAAAGCCCTGGAAATGGCCGACACCGGCATGGACAAGGCGGACATTTTTCGAGAAGCCTTTAAGACATTCGTGCGCGTGCAAGCGGCCAAACGTCTTGCGGCACTGGGCGGCACCATGCCCGAGATGCAGGATGTACCGCGCCGGCGCGAGGAGCCTGTCTCGCGATGAGCGTGCTGGTGGATACATCGGTGTGGGTCGACCACTTCCGAAAGGGAAACGCTGCGTTGGTGGAGCTCATCGGGCTAGACCTTGCCTTGACGCACCCCATGGTCATACTCGAAATTGCGTGTGGAACGCCACCCGCGCCACGCAGCCAGACGTTGAGCAACTTGGGCCTATTGCAAATGTCCAAGCAGACGAGTATGGGTGAAGTCACCGAGCTCATCGAGCGGGAAAAGCTATATGGTCTTGGGTGTGGGCTGGTAGATATGGTGTTACTGGCATCCACACTGATTACATCTGGCACCGAGTTGTGGACGCTTGACAGGCGTCTTGCGCAATTGGCTGAACGCTTGGGCGTAGCCCATAGGCCAATTTTGCATTGAGTACCTACTTGGCGTGAACCACGGAACTGGCACTCTAGAAGCTTTGACTTAGGACCATCGTGGTAATGCCTCAAATCCCACTCGCCGCCAACGAGCCCGCCTCTGCGTCTTCATTCGCGCCTTTGTTTCACAGTACGGGTCCCAAACCAAAACGGCCACCTGGGAGGCCAAAGGGTTCCAAGGCCCTCGTTGTGCAGGATCCCCGAGCCTTGGGCGTGCACCACTTTGCCTTTGTGCGCTCCAGCATCCTGGGACTGGACCTGGCCGATGCCTTTAACCGGTACATGGCCTGGAGTGACAGCACGACTGACTTGCGCCATGTACAGAATCGGCGCGAAGCGCTCTTGAAGCAAATCGTTGAGGCGGGGCGCCAGTTCGACGCCACCCAGCCAGCGCAGGCCAAGATCACGCACCTGCTGGATTTGCTGCGCAGCGATGCCACGGTTAAACCGGCTGTTGCTCTGCCGTCTCTAGACGAGTGGGTGGACAGCGAAGGCATGGATCCAGAAGGATGGAGCGAGGCCGACCTGCTGGCCGAATACCGGGCGGCATTTGGTCTGGACAACGTGGATGCGATCGAGGCTGCAGCAGGCTTGAAGGATCCCGTGGGCCAGCGGGTAAGGGCGCTGAACTATCTGGAAACGGTGCTTGCCAACATTCCAGCGGCAACCGATCGGCTGGAGACCTGGTTTGCCAAGCCCATCGTGAAGTGTCTGCGCAATCTTGGCATCGTGACATTGGCAGACCTGGTCGCTTTCATCAATATTCATGGCTACCAGTGGCACGGCCGTATCAAGGGTTTGGGCGCGCAGCGGGCCCGGCAAGTAGTGGCCTGGTTGGTCATTGAACAGGAACACCTGAACCTGATGGTGTCGGGCCGGGTGCATGAACCCCAATCCAAGCAGGAATTGCGGGTGACAGGGTTGTTGCCTGCCGTGGGCCACAGCGCGGCCGCGCTGACCCAGTTTGGCGCCGGCACGTCAGCGGCCAACGGCCTGGCACGCATGCAAAGCTCAGCGGGTTTGGCCGGCGAGCAGGGCGATTTCAGAAGCCATATGGCCAACACCCTGGGTGCCAAAAATGACCTGGAGGCGGTTAACGCCTGGTTGTCGCGGTACCGGGAGAAGCCCTCCACCCTGCGCAGCTACCGCAAGGAAGTGGAGCGCTTCCTACTGTGGTGCGCCCAGGAACTTAAAAAACCCCTGTCCAGCGTCAACGCACCCGATTGCCAAAAGTACCGTGAATTCCTGCAGGCCGTGCCGGCCACCTGGATCAACGATCGCCCCTGCAAGCGAACCGATCCGCGGTGGCGAGCGTTTCGCTCGCAGCCTGGTGCGGCGTCACAGAAGCAGGCCCTGGTGATCTTGCAAACCCTGTTTGGCGGCCTGGTCGATGCGGGCTACCTGGTGGCCAACCCGATGCGCGCGCTCATGAAAAGTTTTGATCTACCGGCCTCCAAAATGGATGTCCGACGGTCATTTACCGAGGCGGAGTGGGCCCATGTGCTGGCCTGCCTGGATGCGCTACCCGTGGGTCCGCAGCGTCTGCGCTTGAAATGCATACTGGAATTGCTGGTGACGTCGGGCATCCGTCTGGATGAACTGGTCAAGGCGCGGCACAAGGATCTGCGGATCGAAGCCCTGGCGGAGTTACCCGAGACCTGGATACTCACCGTTACCGGTAAGCGCAACAAGACGCGCGAGGTGCCGCTCATTCAAGAGGTGGTGGATTTGCTAGCAGCGCATGGGAAGGAGTTCTTGGAAGAGGACAAACGCCTGGTGCACCAGGTCGACCTGGACCAGTTGCCCTTGATACGCACCCTGCATGTGCCGGTGCCGCAATGGAAGAGAGGGCAGGGGGGGGAATTGGTTGCGCAGTCAAGCACGCAGCAGGTCGGACTGGCCTTGTCGGCCAGTGCCATTTATTCCGCGCTGAAACGCTTTTTTAGGCAGATCGCCAAGTCTGCTGAGCTTGCAGGACTGGACGCGCGACGTTTTGAGAAGGCCAGTACCCACTGGATGCGGCACACCTTTGTACGCCAATCGTTGGTGGACGGTATGCCGATCGAGATTGCCAGTGAGTTGGCTGGGCATGCGTCCATCGATACCACGTCGATCTATGCGACACAGGAGCTGGCCAGGAAGATCAAGGCGGTGCGCGGGATGAGGCGCCGAGTCGTCGCCTAAGCCGCTGACCAGCGATAGCACACTGGAGAATTGAAGCGTGAACTATACCGAGATCATTAAATCTTTGAACAACGCAAGCGCGTTTGATTTGTACCGGATGCGCAGCGCTATCGATCGCGTATTGGATGAACCGCGCTGGCTGCAATCCGTTCAGGTGCGTTTGAAGCTTGGGCAGGAAGTCCAGTATTTTGATTCCCGGGCCAACACACTGAGGCGGGGGCGGTTGCTCGAAATGCGCAGAAAGCAAGCTGTTGTTCTGGACAGCGATGACGCCAGGAGCTGGCTGATTTCCTATGCTGCGATCAATCTGGACGGTAGCGATGTGCAAATCCGAGAAAACAAGACACAA
This sequence comes from Rhodoferax sp., assembly GCA_025351745.1. Taxonomy (GTDB): domain Bacteria; phylum Pseudomonadota; class Gammaproteobacteria; order Burkholderiales; family Burkholderiaceae_C; genus Allorhodoferax. The sequence goes on along the minus strand of JANXVI010000153.1, from coordinate 174 downwards.
GGGCTGGGGCGCAACGAAGTCGCTGTTGGGGACGTGGTCGGGTTCGTGGACCGGGACCAAAATCAACGTACCGGCAAAATTATTCGCCTCAATGACAAGACGGTCTCCTTGCAATGTGGCGCTGCCCAGTGGCGCGTGGCGTATGCATATCTCCATCGGGTTGTTGATGCAGAC
>JANXVI010000144.1 GCA_025351745.1 Rhodoferax sp. | reverse complement strand
ACCTTTATCGAGGTCTACCTGGAGGACTACCACGTAGGCCCATTCCACCCCGGTTTGGGCAAATTTGTGACGTGCGACGATCTGAGTTGGCAGTTTGCCGACAGCTTTTCTGTGCAAACCGTGGGCGTGGCCGCGCAACTGGCCAAGGCCGACGCCACCGGCGGCTCCCCCGTGTATGAGCGCTGGCAGAAGGCATTGCTGGCCTATCGCAATGGCGTGGCGCCCACGCAGGGTGCGATCTGGCTTACCTACTACCCGCACATCATGGTGGAGTGGTATCCGCATGTGCTGACCGTGTCTACGCTGCACCCCATGGGACCGAACAAGACCATGAACATGGTCGAGTTCTATTACCCTGAGGAAATTGCCGCCTTCGAGCGCGAGTTCGTCGAAGCCCAACAGGCCGCCTACAACGAAACCTGCCTGGAAGACGACGAAATCGGCGAACGCATGGACGCGGGACGCGCCGCCTTGTACGCCCGCGGCGACAACGAAGTGGGCCCTTACCAAACGCCGATGGAAGACGGTATGCCGCACTTTCATGGGTGGTACCGGTGCCAAATGGCATCGATCTAAATGCAAGCGCTTTGGATGGTCTTGGGCTCGTTTCTGTTTGCCACCATGGCAGTCGGAATCAAGTTCGCATCCTCCAGCTTTGGCACGCTGGAGCTGGTGTTCTACCGGGGCATCGTCAGCGTCGTCTTTATGGCCGTGGTGATGCATGCACGCGGCGTGCCGCTACGCACCCCCGTACCCATGATGCATGTGTGGCGCAGCACCGTGGGCGTGCTGTCGCTGAGCGCCTGGTTCTACGGCATTGCCCACCTTCCGCTGGCCACTGCCATGACGCTGAACTATATGAGTGGCGTGTGGGTGGCGGCCTTTATCGTGGGCGGTGCCCTGCTCTATGGCGGCCAGGCGCAACGCCAAGGACCGCTGATGGGGACCGTGATGCTGGGTTTCATTGGAGTTGTGATGACGCTACGCCCCACCATCGACCATGACCAGTTGTTTGCCGGCGTGGTGGGCCTGCTGTCGGGGATGGGTGCGGCGCTGGCATATTTGCAGGTAACGGCGCTGGGCAAAGTGGGCGAGCCCGAAGTGCGTACCGTGTTTTATTTCTCCATCGGCACGGCCATCGTCGGAATCGTGGGCGCGCTGTTTACCGGATTGACGCCGTGGTCACAAGTGAGTGGGACGGCCATGGCATGGGTGATTCCCATTGGCGTGTTGGCGTCTCTGGGCCAATGGTGCATGACGCGCGCTTACAGCCATGGTGCCACACTGGTGGTGGCCAGCATGCAGTACACCGGCATTGTGTTTGCGTCCATCTACAGCCTGGCCCTGTTTGGCGAATACATCGCGCCCATTGGCTGGGCCGGTATAGCGGTCATTGTGACCAGCGGCGTGATGGCGACCATACTGCGTTCGCGCGCCCTGCCCAACACACCGGCCGAAGACCACTGAACATGTCACCCCGCACTCTACCGCAACGCGGGTCGCAGCCCCGCGGCACCCATATTGTGCTTTAACGAAACGACCCATGGCTTACACCACACTGATCTCCGTTGAACAACTCCAAGCCCTGCGCGACAGTGGACAACCCCTGACCGTATTCGACTGCAGCTTTTTGCTGACCGACCCGCAGGCGGGCGAGGCAATGTTTGATGAGGCACACATCCCCGGCGCCGTCTACGCCCGCCTGGACAAGCACCTCAGCGCGGCCAAGTACGCGGCCTCTGGCAAGCCGGCACCCGGCACCAGCGCATCGGGCGGGCGCCACCCGCTGCCTACGCGCGAGACATTTGCCGCCTGGCTGGGCTCGGTGGGTTTCGACAACCTGCAGCAGGCCGTCGTTTATGACCGCCACGGTGCCAACTACTGCGGGCGCCTGTGGTGGATGCTTAAGTGGGCGGGCCACGAACGGGTGGCTGTGCTGGATGGCGGCTTGCAGGCCTGGCAGGCAGCTGGTGGTGCGGTAGAAAGCGGTCCGCAAGCCGAGCGCTCTGCATCAAACTACGCGCTATCCCTCGAAAAGACTACGTTGGTTACTATCGATTCTGTAGCAAGCCAGGTGGGAAGGTCTACCAGCCCTGGCGGTCAGACCGTGATTGACGCACGCGCCGCGCCGCGCTTTCGCGGCGAAGTGGAGCCATTGGACCCGGTGGCAGGCCACATACCCGGCGCACTGAACCGCCCGTTCAACCTCAATATTGCCGCTGATGGCCGCTTCCGCCCCGCCGCTGAATTGCGTGCGGAGTTTGACACGCTATTGGCAGGACGTGACCCTGCAACCGTGGTGCACCACTGCGGCAGCGGCGTCAGCGCCGTGCCCAATATCATCGCCATGGAAATCGCGGGCTTGGGCCGCACCGCTCTGTTTGCCGGTAGCTGGAGCGACTGGTGCAGTGACACGGCGCTTCCGGTGGCACAGGGGTAGCTTGAGGCTGATCGCCGCGACGCTTGCCGGTTGGACGCGCGCTTGCGATTGATCGACCCCACCAACAGCATTAAAAAGTGTCCATGTCAGGCTGCGCAGGATCATCCAGTACAGCAGTTCTACCCGCTCGGCGCGCCTTGTGCCGGGCTCGATCCGGGGCACAATAAACTCGCACTGTTTTCAACCGACCGAAACGCACAGAGGCAAACCATGCAACGACGCGACTTTGTAGAACTGATGCTACTCACTGGAGGATCTGCCATGACTGCCCAAACGACAACAACACCCGACACCCCATTTGACGTCGTAGAAAAGACGGTCGTTGAATTGCAAGCGGCGATGGCGTCCGGCAAGATCACTGCGCAGCAAATGGTGCGCCTGTACCTGGCCCGCATCGCATCCATTGACAAAGGAGGCCCCAGGCTCAATTCGGTGATCGAACTCAACCCCGGCGCACTGGCCATAGCCGCCGCACTGGACGCCGAGCGCAAGGCCAAAGGCCCCCGCGGCCCACTGCACGGCATACCGGTCTTGCTCAAAGACAATATTGCCACCGCAGACAAGATGCAGACCACGGCGGGGTCGCTGGCACTGGTGGGCATCAAGCCACCACGTGATGCGGCACTGGTGGTGCGCCTGCGTGACGCTGGTGCGGTGATTCTGGGCAAGACCAACCTGTCGGAGTGGGCCAATATGCGCTCCACACGCTCAACCAGCGGCTGGAGCGCGCGCGGCGGGCTTTCGCTCAACCCCTATGCGCTGGACCGCAACACCAGCGGTTCCAGCTCAGGCTCGGGCTCCAGCATGGCGGCCAGCCTGGCAGCCATCGCCGTGGGCACCGAGACCGATGGCTCCATCACATCACCCGCCTCGGTGGCCGGCCTGGTGGGCATAAAGCCGACTGTCGGACTGGTCAGCCGCGCCGGCGTGGTCCCTATCGCCCACTCGCAGGACACGGCGGGCCCCATGGCCCGTACAGTGGCCGATGCGGCTGCACTGCTGACCGCCATGGCTGGCAGCGACGCACGCGATCCGGCTACGAGTTTGGCAGACCAGAAGAAGACCGACTACACGCAGTTTCTCAAACGCAATGGCTTGCAAGGCAAGCGCATCGGCGTGGTCCGTTCGCAGTTGACCAGCGCTGGCGAACCGGTGGCCGCCCTGGTTGAATCGCAACTGGCCGTGTTGAAAGCCCAAGGAGCCACGCTGGTGGAGGTGGCTGAAGTGCCCAACGTCGCAAAATACGCGGATACCGAATTGACCGTCCTGCTGTACGAGTTGAAGGCCGATATGGCAGCGTACCTGGCCGACTATGGGCCCAACGCCCAACTCAAAACACTTGCCGACGTGATTGCATTCAACGACCAGCAACGTGCACAGGAAATGCCCTACTTCGGCCAGGAGCATTTTGTGAACGCCCAGGCTAAGGGCGGGCTCGACAGCAAAGAATACGTCGACGCGCTGGCCAACAACCACCGCTATGCACGCGAAGAAGGCTTAGACCAGGTGATGCGAGAACACCAGCTCGATGCGCTGGTAGCACCCACCTGCGGACCGGCCTGGCTGACGGACTTCATCAATGGTGATGCATCCGGCGGCAGCTTCACAACCCCGGCAGCCGTCGCTGGTTACCCACATATCACCGTGCCCTGCGGCTTGGTGCACGGCCTGCCCTGCGGGCTGTCATTTGTAGCCGGAGCATGGTCCGAGGGGCCGTTGATCGCGATGGCCTATTCGTACGAGCAGGCCAGCTTGCAGCGGCGGGCACCGACCTACGCCAAATCACGCAACCTGCAGATTGCGGCCAAACTCAAATAGCGCACCACAGCACGCTGTCAACTGGCGGCATGCAACCACCCATTTTCTGGCAGCGCCCGCAAGAAAGCGGCGACGGCACCTAGCGCACCGTGCTCTGCCGCCCACTCAATATGCTCGGCCAGACGCAGGGTTTTGAGCGCTGCGGGCGTGGTGTCCCAAGCCTCCAGGTTCAGCGGCAGCGGTGGCTCCCAACCCAAAGCCGTGCGTTTGCGGTTTGGCAGCATTTCAAACAGCGCGTTCCAGCTTTTGGGCATGGGACATACGCGGTGGCCCTCCCGGCAAAAGGCGATAAGACTCTGAGGTGTTTCTGGCATAGACGGTACGCTCCGACGTTTTTGCGGGAAGAAAAAACCCTGCTGGCCAAACGGTAGCAGGGTTTTTGTGAAGGGGCAACTCGGCGTCAATTCACCATGCCCATGAGCCTGGGCAACCACAGAGACATGGTCGGCCAATAGGTCACCATGACCAGGAAGCCCAGCATGGTCAGCAACCAGGGCCAGACGGCTACCGTCAACTCGGTAATGCCCATCTTGGTAATGCCCGAGGCCACATACAGGTTCAAGCCTACGGGCGGATGGCACATGCCCACTTCCATGTTGACGACCATGATGATGCCAAAGTGAACCGGATCAATGCCCAGCTTCATCGCAATCGGGAACAGGATGGGAGCCAGGATCAACACAATGCTGGAGGGCTCCATAAAGTTGCCCGCGATCAACAGCAGCAGATTGGAGATCAACAGAAAGCCGATGACACCAATGCCGGTGCCTATCATCTGGTCGGCCATCTGCTGCGGAATATTCTCATGGGTCAGCAAGAAAGAAAACAGCACCGCGTTGGTAATGATGTACAACAGCATGGCGCTCATGTTGGCGCTGGAGAGCAAAACACGCGGCACATCTTTCAGGCCCATGTCTTTGTAGACAAATACTGCCACGATGAATGCATACACCGCACTCATGGCCGCCGCTTCGGTCGGGGTAAAGATACCGGAGTAGATACCACCCATCACCACGACTATCAGCAACAAGCCCCAGATCGCCTTGCGGAATGCCACCCACCGCTCACCCCAGGTCGCCTTGGGTTGGCAGGGGTAGTTGTTTTTCTTGGCGCGGTACCACGTGGTCAGGCCCAGAAAAAAGGCCAGCAGCAAGCCGGGCACGACACCGGCCATGAACAAGGCGCCAACCGAGGTGTTGGTGGACACCGAATACATCACCATCACGATGGACGGTGGAATCAAAATGCCCAGCGCACCCGACGTGGTGATGACGCCCGCGCCAAATCCTTTGGGGAATCCTGCCTTCACCATCGCCGGCATCAGGATAGACCCGATCGCCACCACCGTTGCAGGACTGGAGCCCGATACTGCGGCGAACAAGGCACAGGCCAACACACCGCCCAAGCCCAGACCACCATGCCAATGGCCGACCATGGACGTCGCAAACGCAATCATGCGTTTGGCCACACCGCCATGGGTCAAGAAGTTGCCCGCCAGAATGAAGAACGGAATCGCCATGATTTCGAACTTTTCGATACCGGTAAACAACTTGAGTGCCACCGATTCAATCGGCACTTCTGTCAAAAAGAAAAGAAACGAGAGGACCGTCAAGCCCAGTGATATCGAGATGGGCATACCGGTGAGCATCAGCACCACCAGCAAAGCCAGAATGATCAGTGCGCTCATTTTGGGACTCCATTATTTGTGCTGTGTGCACTGTCCTTACCGACATCACGCGGATGCAGGTTGTCGATCTCCATCGCTACGACTTCGTCCAGGCCATCGACATGTCCGTGGTCATGGTGCGGGAGTTCGCCCGTACGCAAAAAATTGACTGTGACTTGCAAAAAGCGAAAGCACATCAAATATGAGCCCATGGGAATGACAGAGTAGACAATCCAGGTGGGCCATTCGAGATCAGGTGTCGTCGGCCCTTCTGGCACATCACCAACGCCCATGCCAACAGCAGAGAAGAGGGCGTGGTGCATGCCGTTTTCCCACACAAAACGCAAGCCCAGGGTGCCCACAACGCCGGTAAACAAGGCGCCAGCACACAGGCCAAAAATAACAAACTTCTTGCGACGGCTCTCCGACATGCGGTTGATCAAAACGTCGACTCCCACGTGGATGCCTGTGCGCACCCCGTAGGCGGCGCCAAACTTGGCCATCCACACGAACATGATGATGCACAGCTCTTGCGCCCAACCCATGTTGATCGTGAGCAGCCAGTCTTGTACGCCAGGTATGGCAAAGCCGGTGGCGTACCGGTGCATCACGGAGGCGAAGATCACCAGGGTCGCCGCACCCATGAGGAAGGTGATGATCCATTCCTCGATATGGTCGAGTATTTTCATGGTTTAAGTCCAAAAGATAGCAAAAAAAACCCGGTGAAAAGACCGGGTCTTCTTGAAGGATTTACAGCTTGGCCGGATCGAAACCGGTTTCCTTGTAAACGCTGCGGATCAGGTCCTTGCCAATGCGCGATTCCATCTCGGTGTGAACCTTGACGGTGGCTTTCTTGAATGCACTGCGTTCTGCCGCGGTTGGGGTATACACAACCGTCTTGCCGGACTTCTTCACGGCTTCCAGCGCTTGTTCATTCTCTTGCTTGGCGATCTGATTGGCGTAGCGGGTCGATTGCTCCAAGGCATCTTCCAGCTGCTTGCGGATGTCGCCTGGCAGGCCATCCCAAAACTTCTTGTTGGTGATGACGGCATAGCCCAGATACCCGTGCTCGGTCAGCGTGAGGTTCTTTTGCACCTCGTGCATCTTCTGGGTGTAGAGGTTGGAGATGGGGTTCTCGGTACCGTCAACCACACCGGTCTGCAAAGCCTGGTAGACCTCGGAGAAAGCAAGAACTTGCGGCAAGCTGCCCAAGGCGCGCATCTGCGCTTCCAGCACCTTGGAGGACTGGATGCGCATCTTCAGACCCTTGAAGTCTGCCGGAGACTGCAGGGGCTTGTTCGCTGAGAAGGACTTGAAGCCATTGTCCCAATAGGCCAGTCCTTTGACTCCCTTTGCATCCAGCTTGTCCAGCATCATGCGCCCAAGCGGTCCCTGCGTGACTTTGTGCAACTCGTCGTAGTTGTCAAAAATAAAGGGCAAATCGAAGAGTTCAAACTCCTTGACGCCCAGCGGGCCAAACTTCGCCAACGAAGGCGCAAGCATCTGCACCGCACCGATCTGCAGCGCTTCCATTTCCTCTTTGTCTTTGTACAGCGTGCTGTTGGCGTAAACCTCAATCTTCACACGGCCCTTGGTCAGCTCTTCAGCCTTCTTCTTGAAGAATTCAGCAGCGTGGCCCTTGGGCGTGTCATTTGCCACCACGTGGCTGAACTTGATGACGATGGGCTGCTGCGCATAGGCGAACATGGACATTGCCCCAACAACCAAACCTAATGCTATGGCGCGAAATTTCATGGTGTGTAATCCGTGAGTGGTGGTGTACACAAGAGTTTCATTCGGATGTCGTTCTGTCACAAGTGTGGTGATCCACTAAGGGTTAACCCTTTGCGGAAAATCCTGTCCTACGATCGCGGCCCTGACCGCCCTTTCACCGAGCCCGCGTACTGTGTTGATCGCCTCCAAATTTTTTGCCTTGTTTACCCAGCCGCTGTGCTGGGTCATCATCTTGTTCCTGGTCAGCCTGTGGGCGCGCCGCAGGCCCGCACTGGCGCGTTTCCTTGTGGCATCTGCGCTGGCATTCCTGCTGTCGCTGGGGTGGCAGCCATTGCCCGACTTCTTGATACGGCACCTGGAAACCCAGTACGCCGAGATGCCACCCGGAGCTGATCTCAGGGGCTACGTGGGAATGGTCGTGCTGGGCGGGTCGACCGAGGCCCCCTATATTGCCAATGCCCATCTGCAGCCGCTGCTCAACGACGCCGCAGAACGTTTGACGGCGCCCGTTGCCGTGCTGCAGACCAATCCCCAACTGCGCATGGTGTACACCGGCGGCGGCCCGAACCTTGCGCCCGGTGCACCGAGCGAGGCCCAGCGCGCAAAGCTATTCTTTGACAGCATGGGTGTGCCGGGCAAAAGCGTGGTGTATGAAAATGCATCGCGAACAACCCACGAAAATGCAACGCTGTCCGCACAACTACCGGGCGTAGATATCACGCAGCGCTGGTTGCTGGTCACATCTGCCTGGCACATGCCGCGCTCTATGGCTACGTTCACCAAGGCAGGGTGGAATGTCACCGCCTATCCCGTGGACTTTCGTACCGGCCTTGCCACTCCGTGGACCGAGTATTCGTTGGCGTCGGGGCTACGCAGTTGGCAACTGGTGCTGCATGAGATGCTGGGCTCTGGGGTCTACCGACTGACAGGGCGCTTATAGGGCCATCAAGACAGTACGGGTACCCCGCGCGCCAACACTTTGTCTATGCGCTTGCCTTCCAGAGCGGTCACTTCAAACTGCCAGAACGCGCATTCAATGCGTTGACCCACCTTCGGCAATTCGCCCGACACTGCCATCAGCAACCCGGCCAGCGTGTTGTAGCGCCCCCGGTCTTCTTGCGGCAACTCGTCGATGCCCAGACGGGCCTTGAGCTCGCCTACGGGCATGGAGCCGTCAAGCGCCCATGAACCATCGGCCTGGTGGGTAGCCCACGCCTGTGTCTGCCCGTCGGACTTCAGCTCGCCTGTAATGGCCTCCAGCAGATCATGCGGGGTCAGCAAGCCCTGCACCACACCGTATTCATCCACCACAAAAACCATGCGGCCAGATTTGGCGCGGAATTGCTCAATCAGCTCCATGCCGCTCAAGGTTTCTGGCACAAAGGCGGCGGCCTCGGCAATCGCTTCTATGGTCCCCTCGTGCGGGGCCCCCGTTTGCAGCAAGCGCGCCACACTGACCAGACCGACGACCTGGTCCAACGAACCGCGGCACACGGGGTACCAGGAATGCGTGCCCTTGCTGCCGCTACTGCTAGCCTGCGCTAGGCATTGCGCAACCGTGGCCGAGGCTTCCATCCACTCGATATCAGCGCGGGGCAGCATCATCGACGCCAACGAGCGGTCGTCCAGGTCGAACACATTGCGGACCATTTGGTGTTCATGCTGCTCGATGATGCCCGCATCAACGCCTTCTTCCAGGCTGGCCGTAATTTCTTCTTCAGTGACACCGCGCGTGTCGGTCGTGTCGATGCGCAGCAGCCTCAGCATGCCGTGGGTGCAGACCGACAGCAAGCGCACAAAAGGCTTGGCGCCGGTTGCAAACCAGGTCATGGGGCGTGCCAGCACCCGGGCCACAGACTCCGGATACAACTGTCCGATGCGCTTGGGCACCAATTCACCAAACAGTATGGTGATAAAAGTGATCATCGTGACCACCAGCGCGGTGGCCGAAATTTCAGCCGCGCGATGGGAAATGGGCAGCATGGCGCCCAACCAATGTGCAACACCGTCGCTGAAGGCGGCCTCGCCGACGATGCCGTTGAGCATGCCGATGGAGGTGACCCCCACCTGCACGGCGGACAAAAATTGTGTCGGGTTGGCCAGCAGCGCCTGTGCCGCCTGGGCACCCTTGTCGCCCTCGTCCGCCATGGCCTGCAGACGCACCTTGCGACTGGCCGTCAGCGCCAGCTCGGACATGGCAAATGCGCCATTGAGCAGCGTGAGCAGCACGATCAGAATAAATTCCATGAAACCCAAGCGAGAATGAAAACCATGGCACTTTACCTGATTGGCGATGTGCAGGGCTGCGATGCGGCTCTGCAGGATCTTCTCGACACCATTGATTTCTCCCCGAGCCGCGACGCGCTGTACGTGTTGGGTGACCTTGTCAACCGCGGGCCGGACTCTTCCGGTGTGCTGCGCCGCCTGATGGCCTATGGCGACGCTGCCCACTGTCTGCTGGGCAACCATGACCTGCACCTGCTGGCCTTAGCGCAGGGCGTGCGCAAGCCCAACCGCAAAGACACGTTGGCCTGCGTGCTGGACGCACCCGACCGGTCCGCCCTGCTCCATTGGCTGCGCCACCAAAAGATGGCCATGCTGCTCCACAGGGGAGACACGCCACTGTTGATGGTGCATGCCGGTGTACTGCCCGGGTGGACCGCAAGCCAAACCATCGCCTTGGCGCATGAAGTGGAAACTGTCGTGAAAGGCCCACGGTCGGCCGAGTTTTTCACCGCCATGTACGGCAATATGCCCAACCAGTGGAGCGAAACCCTGACTGGCATGGACCGCCTGCGCGTAATCGTCAACGCGCTGACGCGGCTGCGCTTTTGCACCCCAGTGGGCGAGATGGAGTTCGAAAGCAAGGAAGGCGCTGGTGGTGCACCACAGGGCTATGTGCCGTGGTTTGACGTTGCCAGCCGCAAGACGGCGCGGATCGACGTTGCCTTCGGGCACTGGTCGACCATGGGTTGGTTGGCACGGTCCGATGTGATTTCGATGGACACAGGCTGCGTGTGGGGTGGCAGTCTGAGTGCGTTGCGCTTCAACCTGCAGGACACAACGCAAGAGCTGATCCAGGTCGCGTGCGCAATGTCGCAGCAACCGGGTTAGCGACGAAGACCCATGCGCGTTTGCAAATCGCCCGGCACATCAGCGCCGGGTGGTGACTGATCAAGCGGACTTGAACAGCGCCGCGACCTTGGTCTTGGGCTTGATATTGGCCGAGATACTACGGGCTTGTGGGCGAGCTGTGGCTTCCCATGACGGCGCGGCGGTTTCGCTGACAGCCGATGATTCATAGGGCTTGTCAAAGAAAGGGTCACGTGCCGCTTGTGCCGGGCGACCGTAGTCGCTGCGGGGCGCACGCGGCGTGCGCGATGCAAAGCCGTCGTCTCGCGACGTACGCTGCTGACCGCGCCCACCGCTGCGTCCGTTGTCACCCGCACCGGCGTTTTCGCCTTCTTGCGCATACATGCGTCGACCGTCATTGATACGGCCTTGCTTGCGGATATCGGGGGCATCCTCGTCGTATTCAACGGCTTCAAGCTCGATCTTGGTCTTGATCAGCTTCTCGATATCGCCCACCAGGCGTGCATCGTTGTTGCCGCCGACAAAACTCACGGCCAGGCCAGTTGCTCCTGCGCGACCGGTGCGGCCGATACGGTGGATATAGTCTTCGGCGTTAAACGGAATGTCAAAGTTGAACACGCAAGGCACATCCTTGATGTCCAGCCCGCGGGCCGCCACATCGGTACACACCAGCAGATCGACATCACCTTTTTTGAAGGCATCAAGGGCCTTCAAACGCTCATCCTGGCTCTTGTCGCCATGCAGCGCGGTGGTCTTGAGGCCTTCGTGCTCCAACGAACGGGCCAGGCGGGCGCAACCGAGTTTGCTGTTCACAAACACAAAGGCCTGCTTCATGCCGCGCGTCTTCAAAACCTGGTGCAGCGCGCGGCGTTTTTCATCTTCTGGAACGCTGTAGAAACGCTGCTCCACGGTAGACGCCGTAGCATTGGGGCGTGCGACTTCGATGGTGACCGGGTTTTGCAGGTAGCTGCCTGCGAGGCGTTTGATTTCAGGCGAAAAAGTGGCGGAGAACAATAGCGTGGTGCGCTGCTTGGGCAGGTACGACAGGATGCGCTGCAGGTCTGGCAGGAAGCCAATGTCCAGCATGCGGTCGGCCTCGTCGAGCACCACGTATTCAACCTGGTTCAGCACCGCGTTTTTGGCTTCGATATGGTCCAGCAGGCGACCAGGGGTGGCCACCAGAATTTCAACGCCCCGCTTCAACTCCAATGTCTGCGGCTTCATGTCCATGCCTCCAAACACCACCGCACTGCGCAGGTTGGTGTACTTCGCATACAGCTTGACCTGTTGTGCCACCTGGTCCGCCAATTCGCGGGTGGGCAACAGCACCAGGGCACGAACGGGGTGGCGGGCGGGCGAAGTCGAGCTGTTTTCGTGCTTGAGCAAGCGGTGCAGCAACGGCAGCGAGAAGGCAGCCGTCTTGCCGGTGCCGGTCTGGGCGGCGCCCATGACGTCTTTGCCGGTGATCACCACTGGGATGGCCTGGGCCTGAATGGGCGTCATGGACTCATAGCCCATTTCGGCTACGGCACGGGCCAGCGGCGCGGCCAATTGCAACTGGGCAAACGCCATCAGGGGCGTATCTGCCGTCAGTTCGTTGGAAATTTCAGTGGTGGTAGGGGTAATCAGTTCAGTATTCAAGTCGGTCACACATAGCGAAAAGGGGTGCTATCCGTCCGATAGCTGAATGGCGCCCAACGCTGGGAGCACCGCGTATTATCCCCTATCCATGGTGCCAAGCCAAATAACCAGCTAGGTGACGCTTAAAGAGCGCCTGTTGAGAAGGTGTCACAACTTTTCACACTACCGTTTTGGAAACCGTTGTCAAACCAGCGCTGGCGTTGGGCGCTGGTACCGTGTGTGAAGCGCTCGGGGACCACATGACCGGTAGAGGCGCGCTGCAAGGCGTCATCGCCAATCTTGGCCGCTGCGTTCATCGCAGAGGCGATATCACCCTGATCGAGCTTGAAACGGTCTTGTGAATTGCGTCCCCAGATCCCGGCAAAGCAATCGGCTTGCAACTCCAGCCGCACGCTGAGCGCGTTGTATTCGGTCTGGCTGATCCGTTGTCGCATACCGTCCACTTTGTCCGTAATACCCATTAGGTTTTGCACATGGTGTCCGACCTCGTGTGCAATCACGTAGGCTTCCGCAAACTCGCCGGGCGCACCCAGCTTGTCCTTCAGGGTTTGGTAGAAGGCAAGGTCGATATAGACCTTGCGATCGGCCGGGCAGTAGAACGGCCCCATGGCGGTTTGCCCCTGGCCACATTCGGTGGGCGTACCGTTGCTGAAGATCACCAGCCCTGGCTTGCTGTAGTTGCTGCCACCCTTGCTGAAGACAGCGGTCCAGACATCCTCGGTGCTGGCCAGAACGGTCTTGACAAAATGGCTCATCTGATCGTCCGCCGGTGGTTGTCGAGACGGTCCCTGGCTCACGGCTGGCGAGCCTCCGCCACCGCCACTGATCTGGTCCAGAATTGTCAGCGGGTTGACGCCGAAAATCCATCCACCTACGAGCGCGATAACGATGGTGCCCACACCAATACTGCGTCCGCCCAGCATACCTCCGCCGCCACCGCCGCTTTCACCACGGCGGTCTTCCACATTGTCAGATTCGCGGTTGCCTTCCCATTTCATACTGGCTCTCCTGAATTGGTCCGTTTGACGGTTACCGGGTTTTGATGCGATGGATGCAGTGCTGCCGACTAGGCTTTGGGCAGCGTCACACCGACCTGGCCCTGGTACTTTCCACCACGGTCCTTATAACTGACCTCGCAGACGTCGTCCTTGTCGCTTTCGAAGAAAAGCACCTGTGCGCAGCCTTCACCGGCATAAATTTTGGCTGGCAAAGGCGTAGTGTTGGAAAACTCCAACGTCACGTAGCCTTCCCACTCCGGCTCGAACGGGGTCACGTTGACGATGATGCCGCAGCGCGCATACGTGCTTTTGCCCAGGCAAATGGTCAGCACGTTGCGCGGAATGCGGAAGAACTCCAGCGTGCGGGCCAATGCGAAGCTGTTGGG
>JANXVI010000050.1 GCA_025351745.1 Rhodoferax sp. | reverse complement strand
CGCGCCCCCCCCCACCCCCCCCCCCCCCCCCCCCCCCCGACTGTTCCTCCGAGTAACGGTGCGCCAATGCCGATCCAAGCTGCACCGGGCCATTCAAACATCCTCCAGCATCAGGCCAGGGGTGGCCGTTTTGCGCAGGTAAAGGAGGAGCCCGAAGGGCGGGGGACACGGAGCAAAACGCCTGGCCCGACTGTTCCGGAGCGAGAGTCAACCCCCGGGCCGGTTAAACTTCCCCGTCATGAAAATGTCATGAATTTGTAGTTTTGGTTGAAGGAATCGCGATGCTGTTTGGAAAACTCCTGCCCCGTGAAGGCAATTTTTTTGAAATGTTCAACCAGCACGCGGACCGCATCGTAGAGGCGGCGCACGCCTTCTCGCGACTGGTGGCCAATTACGCGGACTTGGACCTGCGGGCCAAGTACAACCAGGAAGTGGACGACGCAGAGCGTGCTGCCGACCGCGTCACTCACGAATGCAACAAAGCGCTTCACATAACATTCATAACGCCTATTGATCGCGAACAAATCCATTCGCTGATCAATACGATGGACGACGTGGCAGATCTGATCCAAGACTCGGCTGAGACCATGGCTCTGTACGACGTTCGGCATATGACGGAAGAGATCACGCGGCTTACCGATCTGAGTGTCAAGTGTTGTGAGCGTCTGCGCGACGCCGTCAAGCTGTTGGACCATATTGCCGAGCCGGCAGCTGCAGAGGCAGCGTTAAAGACCTGCGAAGAAATTGACCGCCTAGAGTCCGATGCAGATCGAGTCATGCGCACTGCCATGAGCAAATTGTTTCGCGAAGAGCCGGACGTGCGTGAGGTCATCAAGCTCAAGGCGATTTACGAACTGCTGGAAACGATCACGGACAAGTGCGAAGACGTGGCCAATGTGATCGAGGGCATCATCCTCGAGAACTCTTAAACCTGTCGCCGAAACTCACACCGCTATGGAAATCGTACCAACAACCCTCTGGGTAGTCGTGATGCTGGTTGCACTGGCATTGCTGTTTGACTTCATGAATGGCTTTCATGATGCGGCTAATTCGATTGCAACCGTGGTGTCCACCGGTGTGTTGAAGCCGGGGCAAGCCATTTTGTTCGCCGCATTCTTCAACGTCATCGCCATCTTCATATTTCAGCTCAGCGTCGCTGCCACGGTGGGTAAAGGTATTGTGCAGCCCGGCGTGGTTGATACCCATGTCGTGTTTGGTGCGCTGTTGGGTGCCATCACCTGGAATGTCATCACCTGGTACTACGGCATTCCCAGCAGTTCGTCGCACGCGTTGATTGGCGGCATCGTCGGCGCCGTGATCGCCAAATCGGGCGCTGGCACGTTGATATCGGCCGGCATTTTGAAGACGGTGGTCTTCATCTTCGTGTCGCCACTATTGGGCTTTGTGCTGGGTTCGCTGATGATGGTGGCCGTGGCATGGATATTTCGCCAATCCCGACCTTCCAAGGTGGATAAATGGTTCAGGCGTCTGCAACTCATATCTGCAGGTGCTTACAGCCTCGGCCACGGTGGCAACGATGCGCAAAAAACCATCGGCATCATCTGGATGCTGCTGATCGCAACGGGCTACACCGCTGCAGGAGCGGCTTCACCGCCGACATGGGTCATCCTATGCTGCTACACCGCCATCGGTGCGGGCACCATGTTTGGCGGCTGGCGCATCGTAAAGACCATGGGCCAGCGCATTACCAAACTAAAGCCGGTCGGTGGGTTTTGTGCCGAAACGGGTGGCGCTATTACCTTGTTTTTAGCGACCGCGTTGGGCGTTCCCGTGTCCACCACGCATACCATCACTGGTGCCATTGTGGGCGTAGGCTCCACACAGCGCGCCAGTGCGGTGCGCTGGGGTGTGGCCGGCAATATCGTCTGGGCGTGGATCTTCACGATTCCCGCCAGCGCCTTTGTGGCCGCTGTAGCCTACTGGATCAGTCTGCAGATTTTTTAATGAGATTGGGCTGGGAGATCAGCTTGGCCTCTTCGATCTGGTATTCAAAATAGCGCTGGAAGCTGAAGGCCAGGCTGGCCATCAATACCGTGGTGCCGACCAGCAGGGATGTCACCAAGGCGCCGATGGTGAACCAATTGGTTTGCCCGGCGGGCGATTCGTCACCGGAACCAGGATTGAAACGCGCGTTCCATCGCTCGGTTGTCATCAGGCCATACACCAGTGCATTGACAGCGCAGCCGGCTATGGTGAACCCCAAGAGAGGTATCAACGCCCAACTCCACTGGTCTTCCAGGCCAATGCTGCGGGCTCGGTAAATGCCGTAAAGCCCCAAGAGGGTAGGTACGGGCATGATCCACAACAGGCGGTCCGCTGCGCCGAACAAATACAGTCGATGCAGGCCCAAGGGGCCGCCCAGAAACGTCAGCCAGGCGGCCAGTGTTTTGTTTTTCATAGCTCGGATTGTGTCGGAGCCTGGGTGCTGCCGAGCCCTATAACGCGGTCCATCAGCACCACGTCAAGCCAACGGTCAAACTTCCAACCGCAATTGGCCAATACGCCGACAGAATTAAAGCCACAGGCTTTGTGTACGCCTACAGAACCCAGGTTGGCTGAATCACCTATTACGGCAATCAGCTTACGTACACCGGCGCGCTCGGCTTGCCCCATCAGCTCTTCCAGCAGTAAGCGGCCCAAGCCCTTGCCCGCGGCTGCAGGCGCCAGGTAAATGGAATCTTCGGCTGAGAAACGGTAGGCAGGGCGGGGTTTAAAGCTGTTGCAGTAGGCAAAACCCACCACGCCAGCGTCCGTCTCGACAACCAGGTAGGGCAGGGCTTTGGACAGCACATCCGCTCGCCACGTCGCCATATCCTGCTCCGTGGGCGGTGTGGTCTCAAAGGTGCCTGTGCCGTGCAGCACGTGGTACGTGTAGATGGCCGTGATGGCGGGAATGTCGGTGTCCTGGCTGGGGCGAATCTTTATCATGGGAAGGGAACAGGTTATAATGGAGAGCTATTCAGAGTGTCGCTGGCCGGGTGGTCAGTTGCGTGTCTCAACTTTGAATCGAACTTTGAATATACAGGCCGAAATTAATTTCAGCCTCCCAAAGGATTAATTATGGTCGTCATTCGACTCGCCCGTGGCGGTGCAAAAGCACGCCCGTTTTTCAATATCGTTGTGGCTGACAAGCGCACACGTCGTGATGGACGCTTCATCGAGCGTATCGGGTTTTACAACCCCATCGCAACCGCCAGTGAAGAGAGCATCCGCATTGCGCAGGATCGCTTGACTTACTGGAAGGGCGTTGGCGCACAGGCTTCTCCCACCGTGGAACGCCTGATCAACCAAGCCGCCAAGAAGGCCGCTTAAAAAGCCACCGCGCCGAGACGAGGGAAGGGTTCCCTCTGACCGGCGCCTTACGCGTATGCTCACCGGACTCGAAGCTGCTGAATTGCCAGCGGATGCCATTGAAGTCGGACGGATCGCGGACGCGTGGGGCATCAAGGGTTGGTTCAAAGTCCTACCCCATAGCGCCGATCCCGAAGCGCTTTTTTCTTCCAAACACTGGTTTTTATTGCCCACCGAGCGCGGTGCGCAGTCGTTTTCAGGCGTTACCCGACTGTCCGTCAAGGAAGTCAAGGTACATTCCGATACGGTGGTTGCCACGGCCCACGGTGTCGATGACCGCACGGCGGCCGAAGCCCTGCGCGGCTCGCGCATTTTCATTTCCCGTTCCAGCTTTCCCAAAGCCGCAGAAGACGAGTATTACTGGGTCGATCTGATTGGCCTTGACGTTGTCAACCGCCAGGACGAGGCCCTGGGATGCGTCAAAGAACTGCTGTCAACCGGCGCCCAAACCGTGTTGGTGCTGGAATACCAGCAAGATGGCAAAGCGCTTGAGCGCATGATCCCTTTTGTTGCGGCCTATGTGGACGATGTGGACCTGAAGGCGCGCCGTATACGCGTCGACTGGCAAACCGATTACTGAGAACCCGTGTGCATGCGCTTCGATGTCGTCACGCTGTTCCCAGAACTTTTCACACCCTTTCAATCGGTAGGCATCACCCGACGTGCCTTTGAATTGGGGCAGGTGCAGGTGCAATGTACCAATCCACGCGACTTCGCCACGGGTAACTATCGCCGTGTCGACGATAGACCTTTTGGTGGCGGCCCTGGCATGGTGATGATGGCCCAGCCGCTGGAGCTGGCCTTGGCCCACATCCGGGCGCAGCGCACAGATGCCGCGTCGGTTGTGCTGTTCTCCCCCATTGGTAAACGACTGGATCATGCTGCGGTGCAGCGCTGGTCCACCAGTAGCGGCGCCATTCTGGTCTGCGGCCGTTATGAAGGAATTGACCAGCGTTTCATCGACACCCATGTGGATGAGCAGATCAGCCTGGGTGATTTCGTGCTGTCGGGTGGCGAAGTGCCCGCTATCGCCATGTTGGATGCGGTCGCCCGTTTGCAGCCTGGTGTGCTTTCTGATGCGGATAGCCACCAGATGGACAGCTTCAATCCAGCATTAGATGGCCTGCTGGATTGCCCGCATTACACGCGGCCTGAAGAGTGGGCTGGTGCTACTGTCCCCGGTGTTCTTTTGTCGGGTCACCACGCGCAAATCGAGCGCTGGCGGCGTGATCAGCGTTTGCAGTTGACGGCTAAGCACCGCCCGGATTTGCTGGAAATTGCGCGCAACGCAGGTTTGCTCAGCCCGCTGGATGAGGCGGCATTGCGGGATTAGGGCTAGGCTTGCTATAATGCGAGGCTAACCAGATCCTCTGTACGGCCAAAGCAGCGTATTTTTAGATGCCCTGACTTCGCACCATCCGGTGCTGGCGCATGCAAGATCACGAAAGAAAAACCATGAACCTGATCCAAACTCTTGAGCAAGAAGAAATTGCTCGCCTGGGCAAGACCATCCCGGAATTCGCGCCTGGCGACACCGTTGTCGTTAGCGTCAACGTTGTCGAAGGTGCCCGCAAGCGTGTGCAGGCCTATGAAGGTGTTGTGATTGCCAAGCGCAATCGCGGCCTGAACAGCGGCTTTATTGTTCGCAAGATTTCCAGCGGTGAAGGCGTGGAGCGTACGTTTCAAACCTACAGCCCATTGATTGCCAGCATCGAAGTCAAGCGCCGCGGTGATGTGCGCCGTGCCAAGCTGTACTACCTGCGTGACCGCAGCGGCAAGTCGGCACGTATCAAAGAAAAATTGCCAGCCAAGAAGACATCAGCCTAAATCTCCAAGCCTTGTCTTCCACAAAACCGCCCCAGCGCAAGCTTGTGGCGGTTTTTTTATGACGGCAGCACCATCCCCACCACCGCCGAACTTTGACCCGCTTCTGGTGCCAGTGATAGGCATGGACGGTCATCTGCCCAAAGTGCCAACCGAGGCCTTGCAGGTACAGGCCTTGGTCAAGCGGTTTGCCAGTAAGCAGGTCTGGACCCCCGAGCTGTTGTCTGAGCCGCGCTTCTCGCAACGCGTGCCTGTGCATGCCTCAGTGCTGGTGCCCTTGGTGATGCGCGACAGCGGCCTTACCGTGCTGCTCACCGAGCGCACAACCCACTTGTCCAGCCATTCAGGTCAGGTTGCCTTTCCAGGCGGCAAGGCCGATCCCGAAGATACGGACGCGATAGACACCGCATTGCGTGAGTCCAGCGAAGAAATCGGTCTTGGGCGCAAATTTGTGCAGGTGCTGGGTACTTTGCCCATCTACACAACCGGCAGCGCCTTCCTCGTGACGCCAGTCGTGGCTTTGGTCGATGCCGCACATACCGTGACACGCAATCCGCATGAGGTGGCAGATATTTTTGAAGTCCCATTGAGTTTTCTGATGGACCCCGCCAACCACCGCCGCCATGCGGTCGAATGGGCTGGCGCCCGTCGCGAGTGGTTGTCCATGCCCTACTTCGACGGGACCGTCGAGCGCTTCATCTGGGGTGCGACGGCCGGCATGCTGCGCAACCTTTACGGATTTTTGCGGGGCTAGCGCCCGCGGTGCCACAACGGTGTTTTGCGAGCGCAGTTAAGGGTGTTTGGCTCGCTATGATTGCCCCATGAGTTTTCTCTCCCTACTATTTGCACTGTTGCTGGAACAGGCGCGGCCCTTGGGGCAGGGCAATCCGATCCACCTGAGCGTGCGCAGTTGGGTGCGCTGGGTGATCCGCAGTCTGGATACCGGCAAGCCCCACCACAGTTGGCTGGCGTGGTGGGTAGCGGTTGTGCTCCCCGCAATGCTGGCGTTTGCTGTGCATTGGTTGTTGCTCTGGTCCATCGGGTGGATTGCCGCGGCAGTCTGGAGCATTGCTGTTCTGTATGCCACACTGGGTTTTCGCCAGTTCAGCCATCACTTCACCGCCATACGGGATGCTCTGCTTGCCGGTGACGAAGACGTAGCCCGCGCAGAGCTGGCGAGGTGGATGCGTATGGATGTCAGCGCGTTGCCCCGCAGCCAGATCGTTCGGCACGTCATCGAGCACTCGGTGCTGAACGCGCACCGCCACGTCTTTGGCGTCTTTGCTTGGTACTCGTTGCTCGCTGCGCTGGGCCTGGGCCCCGCCGGTGCCGTGCTGTACCGTATTGCGGAGTATGTCGCAAGCTATGCCAACCGCCCCAAAGGCCCCGCCAGCGCTCCGCTCAGCGATGCGCTCAAGACCGCCGCCACCCTAGCTTGGTACGCCATGGACTGGGTCCCGGCGCGCATTACAGCCTTGGGTTTTGCGTTTGTCGGCAGCTTTGAGGACGCAGTCGACAGCTGGCGCCAGCGCGAGGCACTGTTCCCTGGCGATAACAACGGAGTCATTTTGGCCGCAACCGCCGGCGCGGTAAATGTCAAATTGGGCGAGGCAGAAAGCCCGGGGACGGGTGCCACACCACAACCTGTACATCTGCGTGCCGTGGTAGGCCTGGTCTGGCGGACTGTGGTGATGTGGATGGTCTTTCTGGCCCTGCTGTCGCTGGCCAGGCTGCTGGGCTAGAAGGCTGGGCCGCAGAGCGCTCTGCCGCCCACCCTCCTAGTAGCGCTTTTCCGACAACTCTGCGAATAGATTGCTATATATTCTATAGCGTGTTGTGCTTATTTCACGAGGGCCAGGGGCCGAATGGCCGTCAGACGCTTTCTGTAAAGCGGCAATTACCCCACATCC
Organism: Rhodoferax sp.; assembly: GCA_025351745.1. Taxonomy (GTDB): domain Bacteria; phylum Pseudomonadota; class Gammaproteobacteria; order Burkholderiales; family Burkholderiaceae_C; genus Allorhodoferax. The sequence continues at coordinate 4,343 of JANXVI010000050.1, read as the reverse complement.
CGGCTCGTGCAAATGGCTGCAGTTATAGAACTTGCAGTCGGACGCATGGGCCTTGATGTCGGGCATCAGGCTGGCCAGATGCATGGGTTCGATGTGGTTCAAGCCAAACTCCTGAAAACCCGGTGAATCGATGACGGCCGTGGTACGCGCCGTGTCTGCCCAGTACAGCGTGGTGCTGGTGGTGGTGTGCTTGCCCGAATTCAGCGCGGTGGAGATGGCATTGGTCAGCACCTGCGCGTGGGGGATCAGCCGGTTGATCAACGTGCTTTTGCCAGAGCCGGACGGCCCCAGCACCAGCGTCGTTTTGCCGGCCAGCACGGCGTCCAGTTTGTGTTCGGTCTGCGGGTTGGTATCGCCCTTGGGTTTGAGCGCCATGGGCATCACCGTGTAGCCCATGTCGCGGTACACACCCATGCGCACCCAGGCGCGGCCAAAGGGCTCCGCCAGATCGCTTTTGTTCAGCGCGATGATGGGGCGGATGCGCTCGGCCTCCGCGGCAATCAGCGCGCGGGCTAATTGGCTTTCGGAGAACTCGGGCTCGGCCGCAATCAGTATCAGCACCTGATCCAGGTTGGAGGCAAACATCTTGGTGCGGATTTCGTCCTGCCGGTAGAACAGGTTGCGCCGGGGCTCCACTTTCTCTATCGTGCCCTCATCCTCGCTGGCCTGCCACAACACGCGGTCGCCGACCACGGTCTGACTTTTCTTGCCGCGCGGATGGCAGATCAGGCGTCGTCCGTCGGGCGTTTCCACCCATACATGGCGGCCGTGGCCGGCAATGACCAAGCCGGTTTCCAAAGAGGAGGGTGTTGCCAAAACAGGGTTCCGTGTTTAGCTGAAGAAGTAAAAACACATCGCAGTCGCCAGCCATGCTATCACTTGTGTAGCATATGATGCAGTACGCACGAGGGCTAGAGGCCGATTCTTCATATTGGTTGCCGGGAAATCAGGCAGCGGCAGTGTGGGCCAGAATACGCCCCAGGCGCTCGTTAGCGGGCGGGTGCGAGTAGTAGAACTGCACGTAGACCGGGTCTGGCGTCAACGTCGATGCGTTGTCTTCAAACAGCTTGAGCAGCGCGCCCGCCAGTGCCGGGCCACTGGTTTGGGTCACGGCATAGGCGTCGGCCTCGAACTCGTGTTTGCGCGACAGTTGTGCGAACAGCGGGCCCATGAAGGTGCTCAGCAAAGGAAGCACCATCATGAACAGCAGCAGAGCCAGCGCGTCGTTGGGGGCGCCTGCGAGCGCCGCCGGGCCGCCCCAAGGCGTGAGAGCCCCCTCGGGAGGCAGCGAGGACGCGGCAGCGCCGAGCGTGGGCCCCAACATATTCGGTATGACGCCCAGGCCGGTGAAGAACCAAACCTGTTGGCTGACCCAGCCCAATGCAAAGAAACCCAGCAGGCTGATTGCAAACATGGACACGATGCGTTTGATCACATGGTTATGCTTGAAGTGCCCGAGCTCGTGGGCCAGCACGGCATCCACTTCGGGAGGGGTCAGTTGCTCCAGCAGCGTGTCGTAAAACACGACGCGTTTGGATGCGCCAAAGCCGGTGAAATAGGCATTGGCATGGGCGCTGCGTTTGCTGCCGTCCATGACGAAAAAGCCTTTGGATGTGAAGCCGCAGCGCGCCATCAGTTGCGACACGCGCTCTTTGACCTGGGGGTCTTCCAGTGGCTGGAATTTGTTGAACAGCGGCGCGATCCAGGTCGGGTAAATCAGCAAGGCCAACAGGTTGAAACCCATCCACACGCCCCACACCCACAGCCACCACCACGGGCCGGTGGCACCCATCATCCAGACTACCAGTGTCATGAATGGAAGACCGATCAGTGCGGACAGCAACAGCGATTTGGCGAAGTCCTGCAGCCACAGTTTCAGGCTGGTTTTGTTAAAACCAAAACGTTCTTCAATGACAAAGGTCTGGTATAGCGTAAACGGTAGATCGAGCAGGCTACCGATCGCAATGAAAGCCACCAACACGGTTACTTGCTGGGTGATGCCATGCCCCATCGCCCCAACCAGCCATTGGTTCAAGGCGGATAGCCCGCCCAACAAAGTCCAGGCGAGGGTGATGGCCGCGCCCCACGCCAGCTCCAACAGACCAAAGCGCGTCTTGGTGATGGTGTAGTCGGCTGCTTTTTGATGCGCGGCAAGCGTTATTTTTTGCGCGAAGGCCGACGGCACCACGCTGCGGTTCTGGGCCACATGGCGTATCTGGCGGCTGGCCAGCCAAAATTTCAGCGCCAAGCTGAGAGTCAGGGCCAGTGCAAAGGCGATGGTTGTGTTCAGGGAGGCGGAGTGATTGGCAAAAAGTTCATTCATGGCGACTGAGTTTAGGCCATCAGCGACAATTGCCCCTATGGACGCACCCAACACCACAACCCCCTTGAGCAAATCCGACAAAAACCTGGTCTGGCTCGATTGCGAGATGACCGGACTGGACCCTGAGGTTGAGCGCATCATCGAAATCGCCGTAATCGTGACCGGCCCGAATTTGGAGAACCGGACCGAAGGCCCGGTGTTGGTCATCCACCAGAGCGATGCCCAGCTCGACAAGATGGACGCCTGGAACAAGGGAACCCACGGCAAGAGCGGCCTCATCGACAAGGTCAAGGCGTCGACGGTGACCGAGGAGCAGGCGCAAGACCAATTGATCGCATTCCTGAAGCAATATGTGCCCGCCAATGGCTCGCCCATGTGCGGCAACTCCATTGGGCAAGACCGCCGATTCCTGGTCAAGTACTTGCCCAAGCTCGAAGCCTTTTTCCACTACCGCAACCTGGATGTCAGCACACTCAAAGAGCTGTCCAAACGCTGGCGACCCGCCGTTCACGCGGCTTTCAAAAAACAACAACGGCACACCGCGCTGGCAGACGTGCACGAGTCCATTGACGAGTTGGAACACTACCGAACGCACTTTTTGAAACTTGACTAGTGCCTGGTTGAAAACAGGTTTTAGGTATAAACCCGAATTCATGGCATAATCGAAGGCTGCGCTGCAGTGAGTAGCGCATATTTGTACATCTGCCTTCATTCACAGGGCCCGCAAAGTTGGGCCCCAAGCGCTGAACAGTTTTCAGACGCAGGTTCCGTTTGATGGTTGATGTTTTTTAACCATTGACGGAGCAGTCGCAACCCCTGCGGCGCTCGCGTGTGAGAAAAAAATGACTGACGCTTTTGAAGTGACAGGTGCCTTTGCGCCTGCCGAAATTTCCTCCAACACCTCTTTCACCGGCGACGCTGTCTTCACGGCCGACGCGCCTGAAATGTCCGACGTGCAAGAAGCTGCTGACGCTCCAGAAGCACCTAACGGCTTCGTGCTGCTGGGCCTGGCGCCCGAGCTGGTTGCTGCCGTCAAGGACCTGGGTTACACCCAGCCAACCACGGTTCAGCTCAAAACCATTCCCCTGGCATTGCCCAGCGATGGCGCTGACCAGCAAGCCAAAAAATATATCGACTTGATGGTCTCTAGCCAGACCGGTAGCGGCAAGACCGCAGCCTTCTTGCTGCCCGTGTTGCACACCTTGCTGAAGCAACAAGTCCAAGCCGAAATCGACGAGCGCGCTGCGTTTGAGCGCGAGGTGGCCGAAGCCACGGCACGTGGCGAGGCAGCTCCCAAGCGTCCCAAGCGTAAGGACCCGACCAATGCCCGCAATTTCAAGGCACCGGCCCCCGGCGCCTTGATCGTCTGCCCCACGCGCGAGTTGGCCCAGCAAGTGGCCAACGATGCGATCGACTTGGTGCAACATTGCCGCGGTCTGCGCATTGCCAACATCGTCGGTGGCATGCCGTACCAGTTGCAAATTGCCAAGCTGCAAAACGCCAACCTGGTGGTTGCGACCCCCGGCCGTTTGTTGGACCTGCAACGCTCCATGCAAATCAAGCTGGACCAAGTGCAGTTCCTGGTCGTCGACGAGGCTGACCGCATGTTGGATCTAGGCTTCTCCGATGACCTGGCCGAAATCAACCAGCTCACTATCGGCCGCAAGCAGACCATGATGTTCAGCGCCACCTTCGCGCCACGTATTCAGCAGTTGGCTGCTCGCGTGATGCGTGAACCCCAGCGCATCACGATCGACAGTCCAACGGAGAAACACGTCAACATCAAGCAAGTGCTGTTTTGGGCCGACAACGCCCAGCACAAACGCAAGCTGTTGGACCATTGGTTGCGCGATGCTGGTATCAACCAGGCCATCGTGTTTGCCAGCACCCAGATCGAGTGTGATGGCTTGGCCAACGACCTGCAGCAAGACGGCTTTGACGCCGTGGCCCTGCACGGTGCCCTGAGCCAGGGTCTGCGCAACCGCCGCCTGATGGCACTGCGCAATGGCCAGGTGCAAAT